>JBPYFE010000057.1:0-8288 GCA_051986525.1 Gaiellaceae bacterium | reverse complement strand
CCGCGTCGTAGAAGTAGACGCCGGTGACGGCATACGGGCTCGGCGGGCTGGCCGGCTTTTCGACGATCTTCTTGACCTTCGACTCGCCGTCGAGCTCGGGGACGCCGAGGTGACGGAGGTGCTCGGGCTCGTCGACCCGCGACAGGATGATGCGCGCCCCTTCTGCCTGCCGTTCGAAGTTCTTCACCGACGGAGCCAGTGACCGCTCGAAGACGTTGTCGGCGAGCATCACGACGACGCGGTCACGGTCGACGAACCGCTCCGCGAGGCCGAGCGCCTCGGCGATCCCGCCCGGGTTCTCCTGATAGGCGTAGAAGAGGCGGTCGATCCCGTACTCGTGCCCGTTGCCGAGCAGCCGGAAGAACTCGCCGGCGTGCGTGCCACCCGTGACGAGCATCAACTCCGTGATCCCGGCGTCGACGAGCGCCTCGATCGCGAAGGTGACCATCGGGCGGTCGAAGATCGGCAGCAGGTGCTTGTTCGTGATCCGCGTCAGCGGATGCAGCCGCGAGCCGGTCCCGCCCGCCAGGATGACGCCCTTCATCGCGCGGGATCGTAGTGGTCTAGCGGCCCGCGGGCCGCAGGGCCGGCCGCGGCGCGTGCTCGAGCGGCGACGGGGGAACCCGAACGACGCGCGCCATCGAGGCCGGCAGCCACCAGTTGTAGCGGCCGAAGAGCGCCATCAACGACGGGACGAGCACCGCCCGGACGAGCGTCGCGTCGAGGAAGATCGCGACCGCGAGCCCGAGCCCGAACTGCTGCAGGCCGACGATCCGCCCGGCGACGAAGCCGGCGAACGCCGCGACCATGACGATCGCCGCGGCGGTGACGATCCGGCCCGTTCGCTCCAGCCCGTGCGCGACCGCCTCGTCGTTGCTCTCGCCCGCGTCCCAGCACTCGCGCATGCGCGTGACGAGGAAGACCTCGTAGTCCATCGAGAGGCCGAAGAGCATCGCGAACAGGAAGATCGGGATCCAGCCCTCGACCTGCGAGTCGCGGTAGAGCCCGAAGAGCGTCTCGCCGACGCCCCAGCGGAACATGACCACGAGCATCCCGTACGCCGCTGCGACCGAGAGCAGGTTCAGGATCACGGCCTTCAGCGGCAGCAGCACGGAGCGGAACGCGCGCATCAACAGCAGGTAGGTCAGGATCAGGACGCCGGCGACGAGCCAGGGGAAGTAGCGGTAGGCCTGGTGGAGGAAGTCGACGCCCTGCGGCGGCCCGCCGCCGGCGAGCACGTGCGCCGAGGCCGGGAACCGGGCCGCCGGGATCAGCTCGCCGCGGAGCCGGCCGACGAAGCGCTGGGCCTCCTCGCTTCCGTACTCGTGATGCCCGGCGACGACGAGCTGCTCGTAGCGGCCGCTCGGGTCGACGTACGGCGCGCGTGGCGCAGCGCGGACGATCGCCGTCTCGGGATCGCGCGCGATCGAGCCCGCCAGCCGCGCGACCGCGGCCTGCACCTGCGGCGCGCGGACGCCGCCGGCGCGGCCGGAGTCGACGACGATCTGGCTCGGCGAGAGCGCCCCCGGGCCGACCGCGCCCCGCAGGACCGCGAAGCCGCGCACCGACTGCGGGAACTGCGGGATCCCGGAGGCCGAGCCCGGAGTCAGCTGCAGGCCGAAGACCGGCGCGGCGGCCGCGATCAGGACGATCGCCCCCGCTGAGAGGAAGACGAGCGGGCGGCGCATGATCGCGTGCGCGAGCCGGTGCCAGAAGCCCTGCCGCGGGCGCGGCACCCAGCGGAAGAGCCGGCTGACCGGGTGGACGCGCGCGACCCCCCGCCGGCCGTAGACCGAGAGCAGCGCCGGCAGGAGCGTCGACGCCGCGACGATCGAGGCGATCGGGATCAGGAAGCCGCCGACGCCGATCGAGCGCATGAACGGAACCGGCATGAAGAGGAGCAGCGCCAGCCCGATCGCCACGGTGGCGCCGGAGAAGATGACGGCGCGGCCCGCGGTCTTCATCGTCCGCACGATCGCGTCCTCGACCTCGCCGCCTCGCGAGAGCTCCTCGCGGAAGCGGTAGACGACGAGCAGCGAGTAGTCGATCGCGATCCCGAGCCCGATCAGCTGGACGAGGTTCGTCACGTACGTCGCCATCGTCAGGTGCTGCGCGAACAGGTAGACCGCTCCGAGCGTGGCGAAGATCGTGCAGCCGGCGAAGATGAACGGCAGCGTCACCGCGAACGAGAGGCCGAAGACGCTCAGCAGGACCAGGAACGCGATCGGGAGCGCGATCGTCTCGCCCTTGCGCAGGTCCTTGGAGAAGATCGGGTCGAGGTCGTGCTGGATCGCGGCCTGTCCGGTCACGTACGAACGGACGCCGCCGCTCTGCGGGAGCGAGGCGTAGACGTCGCCGGCGTGCCCCTTCGCCGTCGCGAGCTTCAGCCGCGAGACGATGTCGCCGTAGAGGACGTGGTCGCCGGCCGGGACGAGCGCGCGCGCACGGCCGGTCGGAACCTTCGCCGCGGCGCGGTCCATCGCCGCCTGGAGCCGCACCCGCGTCTGCCGGTCGCGTGCGTTCGGCACCTGGTAGACGATCGTGAAGACGCCGTCGCTGCGGTCGCCGTAGTGGCGCTCCAGGATCGTGCGCGCCTGCTCCGAGTCCGTGCCCGGGACCGTGAACGAGTTCGAGAGCAGCGAGTTGAGCTTGGTCGACGCCAGCCCGCCCGCGACGAGCACGACGAACCAGCCGACCAGGATCGCCCAGCGAAATCGCAATACGAGGTGTGTCCAGCGCTCCATACCGAATCGTCCCAGCCGAGGCCAACGTTCTACGCTTCGAGAGCATGCCCAAAGACCGAGAGCCCATCGACCGCCTGCAGAGCGAAGTCCAGGAGCTGATCGACGAGCTCTGGCAGGTGCCGCGCTTCTCCGGCATGCGCCGCGGCTATCGGCCGCAGGTCGACGTCCTGCGCACCGACGACCCCGCCGAGTTCCAGGTCGTGATCGAGCTGCCCGGGGTCGAACCGGACGACGTGAACCTCTACGCCGACGACCGGACGCTCGTCGTCTCCGGCGAGCGCCGGCGGGACCACCACGGCCGCTTCTTCCACATGGAGATCGACCACGGCCAGTTCCAGCGCCGGATCCAGTTCCCGGAGCCCGTCGACCCGTCGCAGGCGCGGGCCGAGTACCGGCGCGGCGTCCTGACGGTCTCCCTCCCGGTGGCCGTGCGCGAGCCGGCCGGGGTGCGCGTCGTGATCGAGGTCGCGAGGAGCACGTGAGCGAGCTCCTGACCGACGAGCGCCTCGACGAGCTCGAGGTGCCGAGCGAGCTTCCCGTCCTGCCGCTCAAGGACACGGTCGTCTTCCCGCAGTCGATGACGCCGCTCGCGATCGGCCAGGAACGGTCGGTCAAGCTGGTCGAGGACGCGGTCGACGGGGAGCGGCTGCTGGCGCTGATCACCGTGCGCGGCGACGACGTCGAGGAGCCGCGCTGGGACGACCTCTACGAGATCGGAACGGCGGCCGTGATCCAGAAGATGATCCGCGTTCCCGACGGGACGCTCCGGATCCTCGTCCAGGGGCTGAAGCGCGTCCGTCTCGGCGGACGCCGCCAGGACGACCCGTACCTCGTCGGCGAGTTCGTCGACGTGCCGGACGAGCTCGAGGAGACGCCGGAGCTCGAGGCTCTGACGCGCAACGTCCAGATGCTCTTCGGCCGCGTGATCGCGTCCGTGCCGTACCTGCCCGACGAGCTCGAGCTCGCCGCGGCCAACGTCGACGACCCGGCGGCGCTCTCGCACCTCGTCTCCTCGACGCTGCGGATCAAGGCCGACGAGAAGCAGCGGCTGCTCGAGACGACCGACGTCGCGGCCAGGCTGCGCGAGCTCTCGCTCGTCCTCAACCGCGAGCTCGAGGTCGTCGAGCTCGGGTCGAAGATCCAGTCGCAGGTCCAGTCCGAGATGGAGAAGGGCCAGCGGGAGTACTTCCTCCGCCAGCAGCTGAAGGCGATCCAGGACGAGCTCGGCGAGGGCGACGCCGAGCAGGCGGAGGTGAACGAGCTGCGCGACCGGCTCGCCACGCTCGAGCTCCCGGAGGAGATCCGCCGCGCGGCCGACCGCGAGCTCGCGCGGCTCGAGAAGCTCCCGTCCGCCTCGGCCGAGTATGGCGTCATCCGTACGTACCTCGACTGGATCTCGACGCTGCCCTGGAACGTGACCACCCAGGACAACCTCGACCTCGACCGGGCGCGGGAGATCCTCGACGAGGACCACTTCGACCTCGACAAGGTCAAGGAGCGGATCATCGAGCACCTCGCCGTCTCGAAGCTCCGCGGAGACGCGTCGGGTCAGATCCTCTGCTTCGTCGGCCCGCCCGGCGTCGGCAAGACGTCGCTCGGCCAGTCGATCGCGCGCACGCTCGAGCGGAAGTTCGTCCGCATCTCCGTGGGCGGCGTCCGCGACGAGGCCGAGATCCGCGGCCACCGCCGCACCTACATCGGCGCGCTCCCGGGCACGATCGTCCGCGCGATCCGCGACGCCGAGTCGAGCAATCCGGTGATGCTGATCGACGAGATCGACAAGATGGGCGCGGACTTCCGCGGCGACCCGGCGAGCGCGATGCTCGAGGTGCTCGACCCCGAGCAGAACAAGACCTTCCGCGACCACTACCTCGACCTGCCGTACGACCTCTCGAAGGTGCTGTTCATCTGCACCGCGAACCAGCTCGAGACGATCCCGTCGCCGCTGCTCGATCGCATGGACGTGATCCACCTCTCCGGCTACACCGACGAGGAGAAGTTCGGGATCGCCCGCAAGTACCTGGTGCCGAAGCAGCTCGAGGCGCACGGGCTCGATCCGGAGCAGATCTCGATCGGCGACAAGGCGCTGAAGCTGATCGCCCGCGAGTACACCCGCGAGGCCGGCGTCCGCAACCTCGAGCGCCGGATCGCCGACGTCTGCCGCAAGGCGGCGCGGGAGGTGGCCGAGGGGAAGACGACGAAGATCCGCGTCGACGAGAAGAAGGTGCGCAAGTGGCTCGGACCGCGCCGCTTCAGCGGCGAGGTTCGGAAGCGGACCTCCGACCCCGGCGTCGCGACCGGGCTCGCGGTCACCGCCGTCGGCGGGGACATCCTCTTCATCGAGGCCACGGCGTACCCGGGCAAGGGACGTCTGACCGTGACCGGCCAGCTCGGCGAGGTGATGCAGGAGTCGGCGACCGCGGCGCATTCCTGGGTTCGCGCCCACGCCGTCGAGCTCGGGCTCGACCCCACCTGGTTCGCCGACCACGACATCCACGTCCACATTCCGGCCGGCGCGATCCCGAAGGACGGCCCGTCGGCGGGGATCACGATGGCGACCGCGATCGTCTCGCTCGTCCGCGGCGTGCCCGTCTCCGAGCGAGTGGCCATGACCGGCGAGATCACGCTGACCGGCCAGGTGCTGCCGATCGGCGGCGTCCGCGAGAAGGTGCTCGCGGCGCAGCGGGCCGGGATCGAGCGCGTCGTCCTGCCGCGCGAGAACGACCCCGACCTGGAGGAGCTGCCGAAGGAGACACGCGATGCAGTCGAGTTCGTGCTCGCCGACTCGCTCGACGAGGTGCTCGAGGCGGCGTTCGACGGCGTGGGAACGGCTCAACCACGCGGCCCCGTCGCCGCTGAGCGTCAGGCGGCCTCCTCGGTTTAGCGATTTTCTGCGCCGGGGTAGAGAATGCGCGGAAACAACCGAAAGGAACCGCGGTAATGGCGAAGACGAAAGACGTGAGGCCGTACGTCGAGCGAGCGATCAAGGACGAGGAGTTCCGGGACAACCTGAAGAGCGCCTTCGTCGCGGCGCGTGACGTCTACGACGAGCTGATGGGCCCGCGCGGCGTCAGCGGCAAGGCCGCCCGCGTCGCCTCGGACAAGGAGATGCGGGACAACCTCAAGTCGGCGATCGACGATCTCCGCAACGCCGCCGACCGGATCCAGCACGGCGCCTCACACAAGGGGCGGAACACGTTCCTCGTCACCGGGATCGCGCTCGGGATCCTCCTCTTCAACCCGATGACCGGGAGCGACACGCGCAAGTGGCTCCGCGACATGGTCTTCGGCGAGGACGACGAGTTCGGCTACCAGGGGAACAGCAACAGCAACAACTAGTCCGCGGTCCGAGCTGAGCCGCTAGCGCGACGCGGCCAGCGTCGGGCTGCCTTCGACGTGGCCGCCGAGCCGTACGCTGAGCGCGCGGCGTAGCGAGGCCACGTCGAGGCCGTTCGCGTCCGAGATGTCGGACGCCTGCAGCAGGATCGCGCCCGGCTTCGGCGCGTTGCCCGAGACGCCGGGCAGGTAGCCCGCGACCTGGGCGAGGTAGAGATCCTTCTGCCGCTGCCAGGCCTGCAGGTACGGCGTCGGGTCGACCGCGCCGTCGTAGCCGAGCGACAGGAACGCGACCGGGTGAACCTCGAAGTGGAGGTGGTACGGCGTCGTCTGCGCGTCGCCGGTGTTGCCGACGAACCCGAGCACCTCGCCGGCCTTGACACGACGGCCGTTGACCGCCGCCGGCGAGTACGCGGAGAGGTGGGCGTAGTAGAACTCGTTCCCCTGGCCGTCGCGGAGCCAGAGCCGGTTGCCGCCGACGTCGTTCCAGCCGACCGAGAAGACCGTCCCGTCGGCGCAGGCGAGAACGGGCGCACCGAGCGGCGCGAAGATGTCGTCGCCGTGGTGCCAGTTGCCCGCGACGTCGCCGCGGAAGGCGCCGAACGTGTCTCCGAACGACACCTGCCCGAAGACCGGGAAGACGTAGCCGCCGGCGGTCAGCTTCGGCTGCAGCCCGCGCGGGATCGGCTGGAGCGGCGGCAGGCTCTTGCGCCCGTTCTTCTTCGGCTCCGGCGGCGGAGTCGTCTTCGCGTTCTGCTTCGTCGTCGGCTTGCCCGGCGCCGTCGGCAGCGCGGGCTCGGGCGTCCCGGCCTGGACCCACGACTCGGCGAAGCCGACGCGGATCTCGCTCCCCGCCGGCAGGCCGCCGTGCGCGGCCGTCAGGTGGACATCGAGCGCCGTCACGTAGCCGCGGTAGTTCTGATCGCGTCCGTTTGCGCCGTGGACCTCGGCCTGCTCGAGCGTCGTCGCGTAGCCCCAGTCGCCGAGGGCAACCCGCCCGTTCGGCGTCGCCGTCGCGGCGACTCCCGCGACCGTCAGACCGGTGATCGACGCGTCGCTCAGCCGCCCGGCGGCGCTTCGACCGGTCGTGTACCCCTTTGCCTCGCCGGTGACGGTCGTCGCCGTGACCTCGCCGCCGAACAGCGACAGCGAGCTGATCTGCGTGGTCGCGACGGAGGTCGCGTTCGTGCCGACGTCGGTCGAGGCGGAGGCCGTGATCGAGCCCGTCGAGACCGCCGAGCCGTCGCTCGGGTACGCGAAGCTCGAGGCGAAGCCGATCGAGTTCTTCGGCGCGGAGACGGAGGTCGACGAGGCGCCGGCCTGGCCGGGCACCGAGACCTGGATCCCGTACGCGCTCGCGGTCGCGCCTGCCTGTGAGCCGTGAAGCGTCGCGCCGGCGGGGCCGACGACGAGCAGCACGACGAGCAGGCAGAGGGCGATCGGCAGCCGCATGGCTCCGCTCGATTATGCGCAATCCGCCCCGACGGCGGGGCAAAAGGCCGAAACGGGACTGGGCTTCGCTGCGCTTGGATCCCCGCCTGGGCAGCGCGGCGAAGGCAGCGAGCCGGAGCTACAGCATCGAGGCCTGGCCCACCAGAGGAACACTGACCCGTGGCCAGCGTTCGGGAATGTCACCCGAGTGAACGGCGGGTGGCGACGCGGAGTCGGTTGCCGTCTGGATCTACGAGAGCGGTCTCGCGCCCGGCAAGGCCTTCTTCATCGACGGCGACACCGAACTCTTCCGCCACGCGATCGACGTCCCGGACGTAGAGATGGATCAACGTATTCGGACGCGCGTCGCCTTTGTGCTCGGAGAGGTAGAGACGGACGTCCCCCCGTGCCACTGAGACGAACCACGGGAAGCCGGGCTCGAACTGATGCTCCCACTCCTTGACGAACCCGAGCCGCTCGTACCACGAGACAGCCCGTCCTGCATCCTCGACATAGAGGACTGGCACTACCTCCTCGTCCACTGCATCGAGGCTAGACGATCCGCACCAAAGAGCGACCCGCTCGGCTGGGCCAGTGTTCGGGGAATGACCCCCTGAGCATGGCTGGCGTGGGCTTGTCCTAATCGGGAACGGTTATCCGTATCTCGCTGCTGACTTGACGGCGGACGTGTTCGTTGCGGCGACCCGAGCGGCTTCCTACTTGACCGCGACGACCTCGATCGTGCGAATGTCCGGATCTGCCGCCAGGAGGTCGTCG
>JBPYFE010000056.1:0-12236 GCA_051986525.1 Gaiellaceae bacterium | reverse complement strand
TCGTCCCGGTCGGCGACCTCGACCAGGACGAGAGCCCGCGCCGGGACACCTCGATCGAGGCGCTCGCGAAGCTGAAGCCGGTCTTCGACCCCGAGGGCACGACGACGGCCGGCAACGCGCCCGGCGTCAACGACGGCGCGAGCTGCGTCGTCGTCTGCTCGGAGGAGTTCGCGCAGCGGCGCGGGCTCGAGCCGCTGGCGACGATCCTCGCCCAGGGCTATGTCGCGGACGAGTTCGCCTACCTCGCGCGGACGCCCGCCAAGGCCGGCGAGCAGGCGCTCGCGAGGGCCGGCAAGTCGATCGACGACGTCGAGCGGGTCGAGGTGAACGAGGCCTTCTCGTCCGTCGCCTTGAACTCGGTGAAGATGCTCGGCGCCGATCCCGAGAAGGCGAACGTGAACGGCGGCGCCGTCGCGCTCGGACACCCGATCGGCGCCTCGGGCGGACGAATCGTGGGGACGATGATCAACGAGCTCGGCCGAAACGGCGGCGGCCTGGGCCTCGCCGCCATCTGCTCCGGCGGCGGCCAGGGCGATGCGCTGCTGCTCGAAGTCGCGCCGAACGGCACTAGGTAGCAGCTCGACATTCGGCAGGGCCGTACAGGCCGTGTCCATTGCCTAGTAACAGACTGTTACAAGGTTCCGAAGCCGCAGCCGGCGCCGCGCGCGGAGCAAGTAACAGACTGTTACGAAGTCTCGGCTTCGAGGATCTGCTTCAGCCTGGCGAAGTCGCCCTTGAGCTCGTGCTCGGCGGCGCGCTCGATCACGGGGCGCATCAGGCGGCCGATTCCGCCCGGGTCGGCCTCGGCCTCGACGTCGAGCTTCGTGCCCGCGCCGTTCTCCGAGAGGCGGTGGCGCACTGTGAACCGGACCGGCCCGGAGAGGCCGTGCAGGGTGAAGAGCGACTCGGGCTCGAACTCGCTCACCTCGACGTCCGACTCCGCGCGGCGGCCCATGAAGCGGCGCTCGTCGTGGAGGCGCGTCCCGACCTTCATCGGACCGTCCGAGACCTGGTGCGAGGAGACGGCGCTCGATTGCCACTCCGGCACGTTCTCGGGGTCGACCAGGAACTCCCAGACCTCGTGCAGGGGGCGGTCGATCTCGACGGTCAGCTCGAAGTGAACCATTGCGGCGCTGGACGTTAGCCTCTCGCCCCGATGGACTTCGAGCACGTTCTCGTCGTCGGCGCCGGCCAGATGGGGAGCGGCATCGCGCAGGTCGTCGCCGTGTCGGGCCGGCACGTCTCGCTGCACGACGCCGCGCCGGGCGCCGCCGAGCGCGGGCTCGAGACGATGCGGAAGAGCCTCTCGCGCCTCGCCGAGAAGGGCGGCCCCGCGCCGGACGAGGTGCTCGAGCGCGTGACGGTCGTCGACGACGTCGTTCCGGCCGCGCTCATGGTCGAGGCCGTCGTCGAGGACGTGGACGTCAAGCTCGACGTCTTCCGCCGCGCCGACGACACGCTGCCGGCCGAGGCCGTGCTCGCCTCGAACACGTCTTCGATCCCGATCTCGACGCTCGCCGAGGCGACCGACCGCCCCGAACGAGTGATCGGCATGCACTTCTTCAACCCGGTCCCCGTGCTCCAGCTCGTCGAGGTCGTCCGTGGCCGCGAGACCTCCGACGCGACCGCGGAGGCGATCACCACGCTCGCGCGCGAGCTCGGGAAGACCCCGGCGGTCGCGAACGACTTCCCCGGCTTCGTCTCGAACCGGATCCTGATGCCGTACATCAACGAAGCGGTCTACGCGCTGCAGGAAGGCGTGGCCGAAGCGGAGGCCATCGACACGATCGCCAAGCTCGGCTTCGCGCACCCGATGGGCCCGCTTGCGCTCGCCGACCTGATCGGCCTCGACACGTGCGTCGCGATCATGAACGTCCTGCAAACGGGGCTCGGCGACGACAAGTACGCGCCCGCGCCGCTGCTCGTGCGCCTCGTCGAAGAGGGAAAAACAGGCCGCAAGTCTGGTCAGGGTTTCTACATCTATTAGGCACGACTAAAGCCAAAACCCTTTCCGGCCGAAAACCGATAGGAATTCGAACCACGAGGGGAGGTGGCTCTTGCGCCTTCTGCTTGTCGACGACGATCCGGGCCTGCGGGCCCTCCTGCGCGCAACGCTCGACGCGGTGGACGTCGATCTCGACGACGCCGAAGACGCGCCGTCCGCGATGGCGGCGATCGAGGCGAAGCGCCCGGACGCGATCGTCCTCGACGTCAACCTCCCGGGCCTCGACGGCCTCTCGTTCCTGCGGCGGCTGAAGCGCGCCCGCGAGACGAAGGAGATCCCGGTCGTCATCCTCAGCGGCTCCGACGGCGGCACGTCCGAGGCCGCCCTCGAGGCGGGCGCCGACGCCTTCATGCGCAAGCCGTTCAGCCCGCTCGAGCTGCTCTCGATCGTCGAGCGGCTCGCCGGCGGGATCTACGGGATCCCGTTCCGCGCGACGACGAAGCGCGAGCCGGAAGAGCAGCTGCTCCTCTACGCGCGCGACCTCCGCCACCTGCTCGAGATCGAGCGCGGCCAGCGCCACCTGCTCGAAAACGCCTACCACGAGACCGTCGCGGCGCTCGCGACCGCGCTCGAGTCGAAGGACACCGGCACGCGGGCGCACTCGGCGCGCGTGCAGCGCTACGCGGTCGAGTTGACGAAGGTCGTTCACCCGGAGCTCGTCGCCGACCAGAGCGCCGAGTACGGCTTCCTCCTGCACGACGTCGGCAAGATCGGGATCCCGGACGAGATCCTGCTCAAGCCCGGCCCACTGACTGAGCCGGAGCGGCGGCGGATGATGACGCACACCGTCCTCGGCGAGCAGATGCTCGGCGGCGTCGCCTTCCTCCGCGGCGAAGGCCTCCATGTCGTCCGCTCGCACCACGAGCGCTGGGACGGCGACGGGTACCCCGACGGGATGACCGGGACGGAGATCCCGATCGGCGCCCGGATCTTCGCGGTCGCCGATGCGCTCGACGCGATGACGAGCGACCGGCCCTATCGCAAGGCGCTGAGCTGGGCGGCGGCCGGACGCGAGATCGTTGCCGAGTCCGGCAGGCAGTTCGATCCGGACGTCGTCAAGGCGTTCCTCTCGCGCGACCGCGCCCTGCGCGCGATCCGGCGCGAGTTCGCGTCGGCGGCCTAGACGGTCGGGCCGGTCGGCGCCGCTTGAGCGCCGGTCTGGTGCCAGAGCACGATCTTGCCGTTCTTGACGCGGAAGATCGCCGTCGCCTTCTGGCCGGGGCCGTCGCACTTGCTCTTCTGGCGGTCGCCGAGGCGGAACGTCGCGCGGACGAGGTCGCCCTTCGTCTTGATCGAGACGATCTCGCCGGAGCAGGGGAGAGCGGCGTTCCAGGCGACCGCCTGCGCGTGCGTCGCGAGCCGAATGACCGTCCCGCCCTGCACGACCTCGGCGCCGGGCGCGAACAGGTTCGCCGCCGCGTCGTTGTTCCCCATGTTCAGCTCCTGGCTCCAGGCGCGCACGACGCCCTGAACGGAGGGTGCGTGCGACCCGCAGCCCGCCACTGCGGCCGCGCAGACGAGGACGAACGCGAGCCGAACGCGCAACGCGCCGCGACTAATATCACGCCGGATGGACTTCGAGCTCGCGCCTGAGCAGCGGGAGATCCAGGCGCTGGCGCGCGATTTCGCCGCGGAGAAGATCGAGCCGAAGGCGGCGGAGTGGGATCGGGACCACCGGTTTCCGCGCGAGCTCTTCGCCGAGCTCGCCGAGCTCGGGCTGATGGGCGCCTGCGTGCCGGAGGAGTACGGCGGCGCCGGGGCGGACTTCCTCTCGTACGTGCTCGTGCTCGAGGAGCTGTCGCGCGCGGACGCCGGCGTCGGAGTCACCGTCGCCGTGCACACCTCGGCGGTGACGCTGCCGATCCTCGCCTTCGGCACCGAGGAGCAGCGGGCGCGCTTCGTCCCGCCGCTGGCGCGCGGCGAGCACCTCGGCGCCTTCGCGCTGACCGAGCCGGAGGCGGGCTCGGACGCCGGCTCGCTGCGGACGCGGGCCGAGCCGGAGGGCGACGGCTGGCGGATCACCGGCGCGAAGCAGTGGATAACGAACGCGCGCTACGCCGGCACGGTGCTCCTCTTCGCGCGCACGGATCCCGACACGCCCGGCGCCCGCGGCGTCAGCGCCTTCGTCCTCGACGGCGACCACGTGCGCGTCACGCGCGACGAGGAGAAGCTCGGGCTCAACTCGTCGATCACGAACGACATCGTCGTCGAGGGCGCGGAGGTGGGCCGCGACCGGCTGCTGCACGAGGAGGGCAAGGGGTTCAGCGTCGCGATGTCGACGCTCGACGGCGGGCGGATCGGGATCGCCGCGCAGGCGCTCGGGATCGCGCAGGCCGCGTACGACGCAGCGCTCGCGTACGCGCGCGAGCGCCGGCAGTTCGGGCGGCCGATCGGAGACTTCCAGGCGATCCAGTGGAAGCTCGCGGACATGTCGACCGAGATCGACGCCGCGCGGCTGCTCGTCTACCGCGCGGCCGACCTGAAGCGCCGCGGCGAGCCGCACGCCGAGGCGGGGGCGAAGGCGAAGCTGTTCGCGTCCGAGACGGCGCGCCGGCAGACCGGGGAGGCGATCCAGATCTTCGGCGGCTACGGCTACACGAAGGAGTTCCCGGTCGAGCGCTACTACCGCGACGCCAAGATCACGGAGATCTACGAGGGCACGAGCGAGATCCAGCGGCTCGTGATCGCGCGCTCGATCCTGGGCCTGAGCGAGCGCGCGCTCGCGCAGGGATGAGCCGCGAACGAGACGAGCCCGTCCGGCTGACGCGGATCTACACGCGCGGAGGGGACGGCGGCGAGACGAGCCTCGGCGACGGCTCCCGGGTCGCGAAGACGGATCCGCGCGTCGAGGCGGTCGGGGACGTCGACGAGCTGAACTCGCTGCTCGGCTGGGTCCGTGCCGCCGACGGTGCGCCGGCCGTGATCGAGCGAATCCAGAACGAGCTCTTCGACCTCGGCGCAGACCTGGCGACCCCGAGCGGCGCCGACGGATCCCGGCTCCGCGTCTCGCAGGAGCTCGTCGACGCGCTCGAAGCCGACTGCGACGCCGCGAACGCCGAGCTCGAGCCGCTGAGGTCGTTCGTGCTTCCGGGCGGCCGCGACGTCGCCGCGCGGCTCTACCTCGCACGCGCCGTCTGCCGCCGCGCGGAGCGGAGCGTGCTGCGCGTCGGGGACGCGTCGCCGCTCGTCGCCGTCTACCTGAACCGGCTCTCGGACCTGCTGTTCATCCTCGCCCGGCAGGCGAACGCCGGCGGCGGCGAGATCCTCTGGCGCCCCGGCGGCGGCTAGCCGCGGCGCGTCACTTGATCGGCGCGACCTTGCCGCTCAGCGCGAGCGTCCGCGCCACCGTGGCCGACGGGTCGTAGACCTCGACCTCGTACTTCGCGCGGGGGTAGCCGATGTAGACGCTCGTCGGCGTCCGCGTGTTGAGGACGAGCAGGCCGCCGTGGTCGAGCTTGAGCGAGAGGCCGCCGGGCCGTGCCGCCGCGCGCCGAAGCGAGAGGAAGGCGCCGGTCGCCGGGTAGGTGCCGACGGTCAGGTACTTGGGCGAGCGCGTACCGAGCTGGCTCGCGGAGGGGAGGTAGCGGACCCAGACGCGCCCGTCGCCCGCGCGCGTCAGCTCGTAGGCGCCGCTCTGCTTGCCGGCCCAGTAGACCGGCAGCTTCGAGGCTGCGGCGAGCTCGTGCAGCTGGGCTTCGCTGACAATCGCCGGCTTCCCGACCTGCGGAAGCGGGGCGGCCTTGTCGCTGCCGCCGCGCACGAGCAGCCAGGTGGCGACGAGCGCGACGAACGCCACGAGCAGCAGCGCGCCGAGTTGGACGTACGGGTTTCGCTGTGTCTTCACACGCGCGACCGGCTGACCATGCTGCTGGATCTCCATCGAAGCGTTCTCCTTTGCGAGGTGGCTGCGTTGCTCAGTTCGGGATTCGGCGTTCGTCGCCTGCTCCTTGAGTGGGACCGTCATCGGCTACGAGAGCGGGATCACGGTGATCGACCGGTTGACGAACGTGGCAGTGCCGACCGTCGCCCGGTACTTGGCGGTGAAGGTGTTCGAGCCCGCGGTCAGGCCGCTGACGTAGAAGGTCGCGCTGCCCTGGACCGTCTGCTGCTGGTTGCCGCCGTTCACGAAGCTGAAAGCCTTCGTGTCGGCAGCCGCGACCGTCGACGCGCCCGAGACGGCGAAGCCCATGAACGCTCCTCCGCCAGAACCGGAGTTCGTCTCGGAGGAGGTGACGATCACGAGCGCGTTGCCCGAGGCGGGGATCGTGACGGTGGCCGCCGGCCCGACGGTCGCGAGGTCGGTGTAGGTCGTCGACGCCGTCGTCTGCGAGGTGGCGACCGTGTTGCTTGCCGATCCCGCCGTTCCCGACGGGCCGGTCGCTCCGGTTGCGCCGGTCGCTCCCGTCGCGCCGGTGGCGCCGGTCGGGCCTGCGGGTCCCTGGGGCCCCTGCGGGCCCTGCGCCCCCGCCGCGCCGGTTGCCCCAGCCGCGCCGGTTGCGCCGGTCGCGCCCGTGGCGCCGGCCGGGCCCTGCGGGCCCTGGGAGCCGGTGGCGCCGGTCGCACCCGTGAGGCCGATCGGGCCCTGCGGCCCGGCCGGACCAGTCGCTCCCGCGGGGCCGGTGGCGCCCGTGGCGCCGGCCGGACCGGTTGCGCCGGTCGCGCCCGTCAATCCGATCGGGCCCTGCGGGCCGGCGGGCCCGGTCGCGCCGGCGGGGCCGGTCGCGCCGGTTGCGCCCGTCAGTCCAGTCGCGCCCTGCGGCCCCGCGGGGCCGGTTGCGCCGGTTGCGCCCGGATCGCCCTGGTCGCCCTTCGGACCCTGCGGGCCCGCCGCGCCCGTGGCGCCGGTCGCACCCGTCAAGCCGATCGGCCCCTGCGGGCCGGCAGGACCGGTCGCGCCCGTGGCCCCCGTCGCTCCCGTGGGGCCCTGCGGGCCGGCAGGACCCGTCGCGCCGGCGAGACCGACGTCACCCTGGTCGCCTTTGACCCCTTGCGGGCCCGCGGCGCCCGTGGCGCCCTGCGGGCCTGCCGGGCCGATCGCACCGGTCGCGCCGGGATCGCCCTGGTCGCCCTTTGCTCCCTGCGGGCCGGCCGGCCCGGTGGCGCCCTGCGGACCGGTCGCGCCTGCGGCGCCGGTCAAGCCGACCGGTCCCTGCGGGCCGGCAGGGCCGGTCGCGCCCGTTGCACCGGCCGGGCCGGTCGCGCCGGTCGCGCCGGGGTCGCCCTGGTCGCCTTTCGCTCCCTGTGGACCGGCAGAGCCGGTCGCGCCGGTCGCGCCCGTCATGCCGATCGGGCCCTGAGGGCCGGTCGCTCCGGTGGCACCGGTCGCGCCCGTCAGTCCGATCGGCCCCTGCGGGCCTGCCGGGCCGGTCGCGCCGGCAGCTCCCGTCGCGCCCGTCGCTCCGGTCGGGCCCTGGGGGCCAGCGGGACCGGTTGCGCCGGCCGGGCCGGTCGCTCCTGCCGGGCCGGTCGCGCCCGTCGGACCGGGATCGCCCTGATCGCCCTTCGCTCCCTGCGGTCCTGCGGGCCCCTGCGCACCGGTCGCGCCGGTCGCGCCCGTCAAGCCGATCGGCCCCTGCGGGCCGGCAGGGCCGGTCGCGCCGGTCGCTCCGGGGTCGCCCTGGTCGCCCTTCGAGCCTTGCGGTCCCTGCGCGCCGGCCGGGCCCGCTGCGCCCGCCGGGCCGGTCGCGCCCGCGGGCCCCGTCGCCCCGGTCGCACCGGGATCGCCCTGGTCTCCCTTCGCGCCCTGCGGGCCGGCGGGCCCCTGGGCGCCGGTCGCCCCGGTGGCGCCGTTCGCGCCGGTCAGTCCGACCGGGCCCTGGGGGCCTGCCGGGCCGGTCGCGCCGGTTGCGCCCGTTGCGCCGGTCGCCCCGGTGAGCCCGATCGGGCCCTGCGGCCCGACGGCGCCGGTCGCGCCCTGAGGCCCGGCCGGTCCCCGCGCGCCGGTCGCGCCGGTAGCGCCGGTGGCGCCCGTCAATCCAATCGGACCCTGCGGCCCGGTTGCGCCGGTCGCACCGGTCGCTCCCGTCAGGCCGACCGGGCCCTGAGGACCGGCCGGGCCGACGGCACCGGTCGCGCCGGTTGCTCCGGTCGCGCCGACAGGACCCTGCGGACCGGCCGCGCCGGTCGCGCCCGTCAGTCCGATCGGGCCCTGAGCGCCGGTCGCACCGACCGCGCCGGTTGCCCCGGTATCGCCCTTGTCGCCCTTGGCGCCCTGCGGGCCGGCCGCGCCGGTCGCGCCGGCAGGGCCCTGCGGGCCGACGGCCCCTTGCGGACCGGCAGCGCCCGTCAGTCCGATCGGCCCCTGGGGACCGGCCGGTCCCTGCGGCCCGACCGCGCCTTGCGGACCGGAAGCTCCCTGCGGGCCCTGGGCGCCGACAGCACCGGCCGGCCCCACCGGGCCGACCGCGCCGGTTGCGCCCGTCGCGCCGGTGTCGCCCTTGTCACCTTTCGCGCCCTGCGGCCCCTGCGGGCCGACGGCGCCACGAGGACCCTGAGTGCCGGCTGCGCCGGTAGGACCGATCGGCCCCTGCGGGCCGGCCGGGCCCGCCGGGCCCATCGGCCCGACCGCCCCGGTGTCGCCCTTGTCGCCCTTGCCGGCGAAAGCTCCTGGAATGCCCTGCGCGCCTTGCGGGCCGACGGGCCCCTGCGGCCCGGTGGCGCCCTGCGGCCCGGCCGGGCCGGTGTCGCCCTTCGGGCCCTGCGGGCCGACCTTTCCCTGCGGGCCGGTCGCGCCCTGCGGGCCGAGCGGCCCCTGCGGACCGGACGGCCCGGTCTTGCCCTGCGGTCCCGCCGCCGGCGTCGTCTTCGTGTCGGAGGCGAGCAACGCATCGCCGGCGACGCCTCCGCGGTGGAGCGCGCCGTGCGCCGATCCGGTCACGCCTGCCGACGTCGAGGCCGTGCCGGCCGCCGCATCGCCGGCCGACCTCGAGCTCTTCGTCGTCACGCGCACGCGTGTGACGGTGGTCGCGGCATGAGAGGAGCTCGTCCACGAATGACTTGCGCCGGTGCTGCGGCGCGCCGCGTGGTGCGTGGGCGCGGCCGGATTCGGCAGCACGACCGGCGAGAACGGGGCACGGTCGCCGCGGGCCGCGCCGGAAGAGGAGAGGACGCGCGGCCCCGCGACCGCCGCGCCGGCGAGGATCAGCGAGATGCCGACGAGCGCGAGCCGGCCGGAGCCGATCCGCGCGCACAGGTTCTTCAAGGCCGCCACGGCATCTTCGTCGGCTCGCGACGGAGGAATTCGGGAGGCTTCCGGTATGAGAACGGTATGGACGCGCCGAAAGTCCCCCGGACAAGGGAGCTTTCGGCCCGAATGAGTGACCGCCGGGGCTCCGCCGACCGGCGCGTGCGGTATTCACAGGGCCCGTGTCGCGAGTCCTGGTAGTCGACGACGAGGCCGATATTCGCGGGCTCCTGCGCGATCTGCTGGAGCGCGCGGGCCACGACGTCGTCGAGGCGCCCGACGGGCGCGAGGGCCTCCGCCTCTTCCACGCCGAGCAGCCCGACCTCGTCATCCTCGACGTCTCGATGCCGGGCCTCGACGGCTGGCAGACGCTCGAGCGCATCCGCGAGCTGAGCTCGGCGCCGGTGCTGATGCTGACGGCGAGGACGCAGGAGCTCGACAAGGTTCGCGGCCTCCGGGCCGGCGCCGACGACTACATCACCAAGCCGTTCGGCCGCCAGGAGCTGCTCGCCCGGGTCGACGCGCACCTGCGCCGGCAGCCGGCCGAGACGCGGGAGGCGACCTACGCGGACGCGCACGTCGAGATCGACTACGCGCAGCGGTCGGTCCGCGCGCGCGGCGAGGAGGTCGCCCTGACGCCGCTCGAGTTCAAGCTGCTGACGACGTTCGTCCGGAACCCGAACCAGGTTCTCTCCCAGGAGCAGCTGCTCGAGCTCGTCTGGGGAAATACGCGCGGCGCGCGCGAGCAGGTGAAGCTCTACGTCGGCTACCTGCGCCGCAAGCTCGGCGAGCGCCCCGACGGCGAGTCGCCGATCGAGACCGTTCGCGGCTTCGGCTACCGCTACCGCGCCTAGGCGACGAGCTCGCCGGCCGGCACGCCGGCGTCGCTTGCCGCCTCGAGCGGCAGGTCGATGCGCACGGTCGTGCCCTTGCGCTCGGCGCTCTCGACCGTGATCGCGCCGCCGTGGCGCTCGACGATCGCCTTGGTGATCGTCAGCCCGAGGCCGCTTCCCGGGATCGCGTTGGCCGTCGCGGTCGAGCTGCGGAAGAACCGTTCGAACAGCCGGGCCTGCTCTGCGTCGGCGATGCCGATTCCCGTGTCGGCGACCTCGACGATCGCATGCGCGTCGTCGGCCTCGAGCGTGACCGCGACGCGGCCGCCTTCGGGCGTGAACTTGAGCGCGTTCGAGACGAGGTTGTCGAGCACCTGGGCGAGCCGGGCGCGGTCGCCGACGAGGGTCGGCACGTCGCCGACCTGCTCGACGAGCGCGATCTTCTTCGACTCGGCGAGCGGCCGGCAGGCCTCGACGGACTCGTGCACGACCTCGGCGAGGTCGACCTCCTCCCGCTCGAGCGCGAACTTGCCGGCGTCGACCTGGGCGAGGAAGAGCAGGTCGCCGACGAGCTCGAGCAGCCGCTGCGAGTTGCGGTCGACGACCTTGAGGAAGCGGAGCTGCTCGGGCGTGAGCTCGCCTCCTTCCTCCATCAGCAGCTCGAGGTAGCCGCGGATCGAGGTCAGCGGCGTCCGCAGCTCGTGCGAGACGAGCGAGACGAATTCGTCCTTCAGCTTGTCGAGCTCGCGCAGCCGCTCGTTCTGCTCCGCGAGGAGCCGCTGGATCGTCTCCGCCTCGGCGCGGGCGCTGCGCTCGTTCGCGAGCAGCTGCTCGCGTTCCTCCGCACGGTCGTGGAGCGAGCGGTTGCGCGCCGCGAGGTCGCCGGTGACCCGCCGCATGATCGGGAACAGCGCCAGGTAGAGGACGAGGAACGCGATCGCGAGGATCAGCAGCAGGCGGTTTCCGGCCGACTGGATCGGGATCGCGACCGTTCGGTAGTCCTGGTCGACCTCGAGCGCGCCGATCGGCTGGCTCGACGCTGCGGTGCGAACCGGGATCAACGACTGGAGCACCTTCATGTCGGCCCGGCCCCACCAGGTCACGGTCCGGGTCGTCCGACGCTGCGGCCGGCCCGAGAAGATGCTGCCGAGGAGCGTGGAATACGGGACGCGCGTCCCGATCAGCTGGTGGCGCGCCGCGTAGGTGATGACGCCGTCGCGGTTGAAGAGCCTCGCGCCGACGACTCCGGGGACCAGGACCTGGTCGCGGAACGTTCGGTCGAGCGCGGCCCGGCGCCGCGGCCCGACCGGGCGGAGGAAGTCGCTCGGCCTGATGTCGCGGCGGACGTTCTTCTCCACCACCGCGCGCGCCTGGTTCTCGACGACGCGCTCCGCGCGGTCGGCGACGACGCGGTCGACCGACCACAGAATCGCCAGCCCGGCGGCGACGAGGACGAGACCCGTGTAGATCGCGAACCGCAGGATGAGGCGCGGCGGGCGCTCGCCGGCAGTGTGGGCGTACGGCACGCAATCCGAATCGGCACGCCACAACCGCCTGCTGAAGCAAAACCCGATCGAAACGGGACCAAAATCGGCCGAAATCCCCCTTCCGGGGTAGGAACATCGTCCTACGGGGGGATCAGTCCGGCAGCGCGCGCCTACTATTACCGACGTGGCCACGACCGAGGATCGCAGCGGCCTGAGCGGCGCCGACGAGTGGCGGCGCGAGCTGTACGAGTCCTCGCCCGAGCGGCAGGGCGAGCTCTTCTCGACGATCTCCGGGCTCGAGAACGAGCCGCTGTACACGCCTGACACCGTCCAGGTCGACCACGACGAGGACCTCGGCTATCCGGGCGTCTACCCGTTCACGCGCGGCGTCTACCCGTCGATGTACCGCGGCCGGGTGTGGACGATGCGCCAGTTCGCCGGCTTCGGCACCGCGGAGGAGACGAACGAGCGCTTCCGGTACCTGCTCGCGCACGGGCAGACGGGCCTCTCGACGGCCTTCGACATGCCGACGCTGATGGGCCACGACTCCGACTCGCCGCGCTCGCTCGGCGAGGTCGGGCGCGAGGGCGTCGCGATCGACTCGCTGGACGACATGGAGACGCTGTTCGCAGGCATCCCGCTCGGCGAGGTCTCGACCTCGATGACGATCAACGGGCCGGCCGCGATGCTGCTCGCCTTCTACGCGTGCGTCGGCGAGGAGCAGGACG
>JBPYFE010000055.1:0-11699 GCA_051986525.1 Gaiellaceae bacterium | reverse complement strand
GTCCTGATCGGCGACCCCGGCGTCGGCAAGACGGCGATCGTCGAGGGCCTCGCGCAGCGGATCGTCGCCGGCGACGTCCCGGAAGGGTTGAAGGGCAAGCGGGTCTGGGCGCTCGACATCGGCGCCCTGCTCGCCGGCTCGAAGTACCGCGGCGAGTTCGAGGAGCGGCTGAAGGCCGTCCTGACCGAGGTCAGGAACGCCGAGGGCGAGCTGATCCTCTTCATCGACGAGCTGCACACGATCGTCGGCGCGGGTGCGGCCGAAGGCGCGGTCGACGCGGCGAACATGCTCAAGCCGATGCTCGCGCGGGGCGAGCTGCGCGCCGTCGGCGCGACGACGCTCGACGAGTACCGCAAGCACATCGAGAAGGACGCTGCTCTGGAGCGGCGCTTCCAGCCGGTCTTCGTCGGCGAGCCGTCCGTCGCGGACACGATCGCGATCCTGCGCGGGCTGAAGGAGCGCTACGAGGCGCACCACGGCGTCCGCATCCGCGACGCGGCTCTCGTCGGCGCGGCGGTTCTCTCCGACCGCTACATCTCCGACCGGCAGCTGCCGGACAAGGCGATCGACCTGGTCGACGAGGCCGCCTCGCGCCTGCGGATGGAGATCGACTCCTCGCCGCTCGAGCTCGACGAGGCGGACCGGCGTGTGCGCCAGCTCGAGATCGAGCTGGCGGCGATGGGCAAGGAGTCGCCCGAGACCCGCGAGCCGGTCGAGCGCGAGCTCGCCGAGGCGAAGGAGCGCCGCGACGGCCTCGCCGCGCGCTGGGCGAAGGAAAAGGAGGCGCTCGAGCGCGTCAAGGAGATCATGTCCCGGATCGACGAGCTGAAGTCCGAGGCCGAGCGCGCCGAGCGCTCCGGCGACCTCCAGCGCGTGGCCGAGATCCGCTACGGCGAGCTGCCCGAATTGGAGCGCGAGCTCTCCGAGCGCGACGGTGCGGTGCCGGAGGGCGAGCCGATGGTCAAGGAGGAAGTCGACGAGGACGACGTCGCCGAGGTCGTCGGCCGCTGGACCGGGATTCCGGTCTCCCGGCTGCTCGAGGGCGAGACGGAGAAGCTCATCCACATGGAGGAGCGGCTGCACGAGCGGGTCGTCGGCCAGGACGAGGCGGTCGAGGCCGTCGCGAACGCGCTCCGGCGCGCGCGGACGGGGCTGCAGGACCCGAACCGGCCGATCGGCTCGTTCATCTTCCTCGGCCCGACGGGCGTGGGGAAGACCGAGCTCGCGCGGGCGCTCGCCGAGTTCATGTTCGACGACGAGCGGGCGATGGTCCGGCTCGACATGTCCGAGTACCAGGAGCGGCACACGGTCGCGCGGCTCGTCGGCGCGCCGCCCGGCTACGTGGGCTACGAGGAAGGCGGCCAGCTCACCGAGGCCGTGCGCCGGCGCCCGTACTGCGTCGTCCTGCTCGACGAGATCGAGAAGGCGCACGCCGAGGTCTTCGACGTGCTCCTGCAGATCCTCGACGACGGTCGCCTGACCGACGGCCAGGGCCGCACGGTCGACTTCCGCAACACCGTGATCATCATGACCTCGAACATCCGCTCGGCCGAGGCTCTGACCGAGCACTTCCGGCCGGAGTTCCTGAACCGCGTCGACGAGGTCGTCGAGTTCGCGCCGCTCACGCGCGACCAGCTCGGCGAGATCGTCGAGCTCCAGCTGCACCGCCTGCGCGACCGCCTCGCCGACCGCGGCCTGGCGCTCGAGCTGACGGACGAGGCGAAGGAGCTCGTCGCCGAGGCCGGCTGGGATCCGACCTACGGCGCGAGACCGCTGAAGCGCGCGCTGCAGCGGCTGGTCGAGAACCCGCTCGCGCTGCGGCTGCTCGAGGGCGAGTTCGCCGAGGGCGACACCGTCCGCGTCGATGTGGGGTCGCGCGGTGGGCTCGTGTTCGAGCACGCAGGCGAGCGCGCGGCCGCGGCCGCCGCGGTCTAGCGCCGCGTCACTGCTCGAGCGGCGCCATCGTCAGGCCGAGGCCTTCGAGGCGCGAGTGGTACAGCTCCGCCGCTTCGCGGTGTCCGGTCCAGACGATCGCCTGGCCCGTGTTGTGGATCTTGTTCGCGAGCGCCATGCCCTGGTCGAAGCTGACCCCGGGGAGGACGCTCGCGAGCGCGAAGGCGACGCCGTCGAACGTGTTGTGGCTGTCGTTGAGGACGATCACGCGCCAGGCGTCGCCGCTGCCGCCGCCCCGGCCGGGCCGAGGACGCCTCCGCGTCGGTGTCGCGGGCGCGACGCTCACGTGCTCACGCTACAGCCCCTCGCGCGTTCGTCCCGTAGGTAGGTTCGCGCTGTGGCGAGGCGCAAACGGAGGCGCGAGAGCCCGGCGCCGGTCGTCCTGCCGCCGGAGACCCGGACGGTCGGCCAGCTCGTCGCGGAGTCGATCCGCTTCTACGGTGCGCACTTCTGGCGCGTGCTCGCGCTGGGGATCGCCCCGGCGTTGTTCGGCGTCCTGCTGGCCGCGGTCTCGGTGCCGCTGCGGATCGTGGTCGTGCTGACGGTCGGGGCCACGGTCGCGAGCGCCGTCTACGCCGTCGCCTCGTCGTTCGTCGCCGACAAGCCGCTCGAGCGCCGGCGCCTGGCGCGGGCGACCGCGATCGGGATCGTCGTCGTCGAGCCGGCGGCGCTGATGGTCGCGTTCGGAGGCGTCTTCGGCCTGCTGCCCGCCGTGGTCTGGCTCGGCTTCGTCGGCTTCTCGGTACCGGTGGCGGTGGTCGAGGAGCGGATCTCCGTCCGACGTTCGATCGAGCTTGGCCGGGCCGCTCCCGCGCATTCGATCGGCTCGCTCGCGACCCTGACGCTCGTCGGGCTGCTGACGGCGTACGTCCTCTTCTTCACGCTCCGCTCGGGCGGGACGACGGCGCTGCGCGCGTCGGCGTTCCTGTCCGTGCTGGTGATCTCGCCGCTGCTCTTCGTCGGCGGCGGGTTGCTCTATTTCGACCAGGCTGCGCGTGTAGGCTCGGCGCCCCGACCGAGGAGGCCCGATGCCGACCTACATCCTGCTGTCCAACCTGACCGCGCAGGGCGTGCAGACGCTGAAGGCGAATCCGGCGCGGCTGCGCGAGGTGAATCGTGACGTCGAGGAGCTCGGCGCGAAAGTCGTCCACCAGTGGGCGACGCTCGGCCCGTTCGACTTCGTGAACGTCGTCGAGGCGCCCGACATCGAGACCGTCGCCCGCGTCTCGGTCGCGCTCGGCGCTCGCGGCAGCGCGAAGCTGCAGACGCTCACGGCCCTGACGATCGACGAGTTCCTGACCGCGCTCGACTAACCGCGGTACGCAACCGCGATCTGCGCGGCCAACCCGGCGTTGTCGGCGATCAGCCGCTTGTTGACGCGAACGGTCTCGCCGCCGCTTCGCTCGTGCAGCTGCGCGAGCACGAACGGCGTCACGGCCTGGCCTTCGATCCCGGCGTCGCGGGCGGCCGCGAGCGCGTCCTCGATCAGCGGCTCGACCTCGAGGCTCTCCGCCGGCGGCCGCGCGACGAGCAGCCCGCCGAGCCCGAGCTCCCAGTGTGCGCGCGCGAGCGCGGCCGCCTCGGCTTCGCTCTCGACCTGCAGGCCGAGCGCCGGCCCGCCGTCGGCGGAGTAGAAGAGCGGCAGCGTCCCGGTGCGCCAGCCGGCGACCGGCACGCCCAGCGTCTCGAGCGCCTCGAGCGTCGCCGGCACGTCGAGCAGCGACTTGACGCCGGAGGAGACGACGAGTGTCGGCGTCCGCGCGAGCGCCGCGAGGTCGGCCGAGACGTCCGGTCGCTCCGCGAAGCCGCGGTGGACGCCGCCGATCCCGCCGGTGCCCATGAAGCGGATGCCGGCCTGCGCGCAGACGGTGAGCGTCCCGCCGACCGTCGTCGCGCCCAGCTCGCCGCGCGCGACCGCGGCCGCGAGGTCGCGCGGCCCGAGCTTGCGGGCGTCGGCGCCGGCCTCGGCGAACCGGTCGAGCTCGTCCGGCGTCAGGCCGACCTTGATCTCGCCGTCGACGACGCCGATCGTCGCCGGCACCGCCCCGGCTTCGCGGACGCGCCGCTCGGCCTCGAGCGCGACCTCGAGCCCCTCGCCGTGCGGGAAGCCGTGCGCGACGAGCGTCGTCTCGAGCGCGACCACCGGGCCGAGATCACGCTGCGCCTCGGCCACCTCGGGACTGATCGCGATCACGGCATCGCTCCCAGCTGCGCGACGCAGCGCGCCGCCGTCTCGAGCGCGAGCTCGATCCCGCCGACGAGGTAGCCGGCCGCGAACGCGTCTCCCGCCCCGGTCGTGTCGACGACCTCCGCCGGCACGGCAGGGTGGTCGGTTCGCCGTCCGTTCAGCTCGACGGAGGCGCCGGCCGCGCCGCGCTTCAACACCCAGGTCGCGCTCGGCGCCGCGCGACCCCCGAGTTCGGCGCTCTCGAGCTCGTTCGCGAAGACGACGTCCGGCCCGAGCTCGTCCAGCAGTGCGCGCACACGCCCGGGCTCGAAGCCGCGGATGACCGAGGCGGAGGCGAGGTCGACGCTCACCGTCCCGCCGGCCCCGCGGACGACGTCGGCGGCCGCGAACGCGGCTCGGCCGATCGGCTCGGCCATGACCGAATAGCCGGAGAGATGGAGATGCGTGCAACCTTCGAGCCACGACCGTTCGAGCTCGTCCGCGGTGAACGTCGGCGCGACGCCGCGGTCGCTCGCCATCGCCCGGTCGCCGTCTCTGCCGACGAGCGAGACGACGACGCCGTTGCGGCCGACCGCGACCGGTCCGAGGACGGCGACGCCGCGGCGGGTGAGCTCGGCGGCCGCGAGCTCGCCGGCCGGGTCGTCGCCGCGCTTGCCGACGAACCGGCTGTCGGCGCCGAGCGACGCGGCCCACGCGGCCACGTTCGCCGCCTGCCCGCCGGCGCCGGTGCGCGTCGCCGCGGTCGCGTCCGTACCGTCCTCGAGCGGCCGTTCGAGCCGGACGATCACGTCGAGGAGCAGGTCGCCGAGAGTCGCGAGCACGAGCCGGGCCATGGCGCCACCGTACAATCGTCCCGTGGACGGTGGTGCCCAGGGCCGGCGGCTCCGGTCGTTCGTGCTCGGCGGGCTCGTCGGCGCCTCGGCCGTCCTCGCCGCGGCGCGCCGCCGCCGCGGCGCCGAGCCTCGTCCCGCCAGGGCAGGGCTCGCCGCCTTCGAGACCGCGCCCTGCTACGCCGAGATCGTCGAGCAGGAACGCGTCGCGGCCGAGGAGACGCGCGACCAGCGGTAGCAAGTCGCGTTGCTACTGTCAGAAACGTGCCGATCTACGAATACCGTTGTCCGAACGGACACGTGTTCGAGCTCTTCCAGCGGATCGGCGACGCGCCGCCGCCGGAGTGCGAGGTCTGCGGCGAAGGGCCGGTGGAGCGCGTGCTCTACCCGGTCGCGATCCACTTCAAGGGCTCGGGCTTCTACTCGACCGACTACGGCCGCGGCTCGCGCAAGAAGGACGCGTCGAAGGACGGGGACAGCGGCGACTCGAAGCCGGACAAGCCGGACAAGAAGGACTCGAAGCCCGAGAAGACGCCCGCCGACTGACGGTCAGCGGTTGAGCGGCACCTTGCCGACGAAGCAGCCGGGCGGATACGTGTCGCCGTTCGGGGGCGGCGGCTGCACGGCGGACTTGCCGGTGACCATCAGGATCACCTGGCGGTTGTCCTCGCTCGGCTCGATGTAGCTGCCGGTCCACGTCCCGCCGAGACGGCAATGGATCGCCGGCCCGGCGCGGAACTTGAGCCAGCCGAGCTGCAGCATCTCGGTCGGGGTCAGGTCGGTGGCGAGCGGGCTCAGCAGGTCGCCGCCGATGAACGGGAGCTTGAAGAAGGTGCCGACGCCCGTCAGCTTCGAGCTCAGCGCCTGGATCATGTCCTGCTGCCTCGCCGCGCGAGTGAGGTCGCTCTCGCGCGGGTTGAGCCGGTTCTCGCGGATCCGCGAGTAGATCAGCGCGCGGTAGCCGTTCATGTGCTGCATCCCCTTGTGGAAGCGCCAGCCCGGCCAGCGGGCGCAGCGTGCCGCGCTCCCGTACGGGCAATCGAACCTGTTCGAGAGGATGTTCTCCGGGACGTAGATGTCGATCCCGCCGACCTTGTCGATCAGCTTGCTGAAGCTGTGGAAGTTGACGACGATCATGTGGTTGATCGGCAGGCCGGTGTACTCGTGCACCGTCTGAGCCGCGAGACGCGGTCCACCGATCTGGAAGGCCGCGTTGATCTTGTCCGGCCCGTGCCCGGGGATGTCCGGCACCCGGAGGTCGCGCGGGATCGAGAGGTAGAAGAGCCGGTGGTGCTTCGGGTCGGTGCGGAGCACCATGATCGAGTCGGAGTGCTGGTCGCCCGAGCGCGAGGCGTTGAGCGAGTGGTCGGTCCCGAGCAGCAGGATGTCGGTCGGGTGAGAGAGCACCATCCCGTTGTCAGGCTGCAGCGCGAGCCGCGCCGACTCGGGCAGCCGTTTGTTCGCCGACTTGACGCCGCTGCGGAAGGAGAGGTACGAGGCGACGCCCCAGACGAGGAGGAACACGAGCAGGCCGACCAGCACGAGCACGACCCAGCGCTTCCAGCTCCAGCGCCGCCAGCCGGTCGACGGCCGCCGCGCGCCGGGCCCGCGGTAGTCGCGCCGTCCGTTGCCGTCGCCGTCGCGCTCGCGGGACGGACGCGGGATTGCGGGAACCTTTCCCTTGACGCGGCCGCCGCGATAGACGCGGTACGGCTTCTCTCCGCGAGGAGCCGTCATTCGGCGGGCTATGGTAGCCAGCCGTGGCGGGTGGCACTCGGGTCATAGGCGTCGACGTCGGCGGGACGAAGATCCTCGCCGGGATCATCGACGAGCAGGGCCGGATCGAGCACCGTCGCGAGCGCGAGACCGACGTCGACTCCCAGGACCAGCTGATCGAGGAGCTCGGCAACGCGGTCGAGGAGCTGCTCGACGACTCGATCGCGGCCGTCGGCTTCGGCCTTCCGTCGCGGCTGGACACCCAGACCGGCTACGTCTACGGCTCCGTCAACATCCCGCTCGAAGAGGTGTCGCTCCGGGACCCGCTGACCGAGCGGCTGGGGCGTCCGGTCGCGCTCGAGAACGACGGCAACGCCGCGGCGCTCGCGGAGTTCCGGGCCGGCGCCGCGCGCGAGGCGGGGACGATGGTGATGCTGACGCTCGGGACCGGCGTCGGCGGCGGCGTCGTCATCGACCACGAGCTCCTGCGCGACGGCGGCGAGCTCGGCCACGTCGTGATCGAGTTCGACGGGCTTCCCTGCCAGGGCACCTGCACGGGCCGCGGCCATCTCGAGGCGTACGCGAGCGGCAAGGCGGCGACGAAGCTCGCGCAGGAGACGTTCGGCCCGGCCGTCGACGCGCACCGGCTCGTCCGCCTCGCGGCCGAGGGGGACGAGCAGGCGGTCGAGCTCCTCGACGGCATCGGGCGGAGGCTGGGCGCCGCGATCGGCAGCTTCGTCAACGTCTTCCGGCCCGACCTCGTCGTCATCGGCGGCGGCTTCGCCGCGGCGGGCGACTTCCTGCTGAAGCCGGCGGAGGAGACGATGCGACGCGAGGCGCTCCCGCCGGGCCGCGACCGCGTCGACATCGTCCGCGCCGAGCTCGGCACGGCCGCGGGCGTGATCGGCGCCGGCTTCGTCGCGTTCGACGCTCTCCGCTAGCCGGCGTCGGTGCTCGCCGTCTGCGCCACGCCGATCGGGAATCTCGACGACGTCACCCTCCGCGTCCTGGCCGAGCTGGCCGAGGCCGAGCTCGTCCTCTGCGAGGACACGCGCCACACCCGAAAGCTGCTCCAGCGCCACGGGATCCGCACCGAGCTCCTCTCCTACCACGAGCACAACGAGGCGGAGCGAACGGCGGCGCTGCTGCCGCGGCTGCAGGCGGGCGAGCGGATGGCGCTCGTCTCCGACGCGGGCCTGCCGGGGATCTCGGATCCGGGCGGCCGTTTGATCCGAGCCGCCGCCGAGGCGGGCGTGCCGGTGACCGTCCTGCCGGGGGCTTCGGCGGTCGAGACGGCGCTCGTGCTCTCGGGCTTCGACGCCGAGCGGTACCAGTTCGTCGGCTTCCTCCCGCGCGGCCAGTCGGCGCTGGCGGCGCTGTGGGAAGAGCTCGCTCGCTGGCCCTGGCCGGCCGTCGCCTTCGAGTCACCGCGCCGGCTTCCGGCGTCGCTGGCGTCGCTCGCGCGCGCCGAGCCGGAGCGGCCGGTCGTCGTCGCGCGCGAGCTGACGAAGCGGCACGAGGAGGTCGCGCGCGGCACCGCCGCCGAGCTGGCCGAGCGCTTCGCCGAGCCGCCGAAGGGGGAGGTGACGCTCGTCCTCGGCCCTGCTTCGACGCGATCTGCCGGCGCTCCGCCCTCCGAAGCGGCCGCCGCCGTCGCCGCGCTCGTCGCCGAAGGCGTACCGCGCCGCCGCGCCGCCGAGCTCGTCAGCGGGCTCACCGGTCTGTCGCGGAAGCGCCTTTACGACATGTCTCTGTAGTCCATCTTGACGACAACGGCGGCCGCCTCTACGGTAGCTCGAGTTCTCAACTTGGACAACAAGGAGATGTCGATGCGCCGGATCGTCGTGCTCGGGTTCGCCCTGCTGCTTACTTCTGCTCCGCCCGCCGCAGCCTGGACGTGGCCCGTCGATGGCCCCGTCCTGCGAGGCTTCTCGCTCGGAGACGACCCGTACGCCGGCGGACAGCACCGCGGAATCGACGTCGGCGCTCCCGGCGGAGGAAACGTTGCCGCTCCAGCGCGCGGAACGGTCTCCTTCGCCGGTACCGTCCCCGTCAGCGGCAAGAGCGTCACGATCGAGACAGCCGACGGCTACTCCGTGACGCTGACGCACCTCGGGTCGCTCGCCGTCACGCGCGGCGCTCCCGTCGAGGAAGGCGGCGCCGTCGGCACCGTCGGCCCGAGCGGCACCGCCGAGCTCGCGCAGCCCTATGTCCACCTCGGCGTCCGGCGGACGAGCGATCCCGAGGGCTATCTCGACCCGCTCCTCTTCCTCCCGGAGCGCCGAGTCGTCCCGTCGCCGGCGCCGCCGCCTGCACCGGTCGTCCCCGCACCATCGCCGGCTCCGGCTCCGGCTTCGGCTCCGGCTCCGGCTCCGGCTCCGCCCGCGAGGGCCGCGCCCGCGAGGGCCGCGCCCGCGACGGCCGCGCCGGCTCTGGCGCCGCAACCGAGTCGACGCCTGGCGGCGGCCCGTCCGGCTGGCGCCGCCGCGGCCGCGGCACCATCCGCCGCTCGCACGTCCAGCCTCGGCGTCGGACACAGTGAGCGCGCGACTCGTCCGCACGAAAATCGGCTGGCCGCGACGCCGTCCGCAGCCGCGTCGCCGGCGCCTCCGCTGCGTCAGCGCGGCGGTGGGCCGATCTCTCGGCGGCAGCCCCGGCCCACCGAGCCCGCGCGCACGCTGCTCCTCCGGCCGGCGGCGGTGAGGGAGCGGGCGACGGTGGCACCGGTTCGCGGCGCCTCCGGCAACCGGCCGCGCCGGATCGCAACCGCGCTCATAGCGTTCCTGGTCGTGGCCGCAGCGTCCGTCGGCGCCCGCCGCGCGCGTCCGTTCGCTCGGAAGGCCCGCCCTATCATTGCCTCCGATGTCGCGCTTCTACCTGACGACGCCGATCTACTACGTGAACTCGACGCCGCACATCGGCCACGCGTACACGACGATCGCAGCGGACATCGTCGTCCGCCATCGGCGCCAGCGCGGCGACGAGACCTTCTTCCTGACGGGCGTCGACGAGCATGCGCAGAAGGTCTACCGCGTCGCCCAGGAAGAAGGGATCGACCCGCGCGAGTACCTCGACCGCATCGTCGGCGCGTGGCAGGAGCTGCCTAGGCGGCTCAATGCGACCAATGACTTCTTCATCCGGACGAGCGACGAGGGCCACAAGCGGTTCGTCCAGGACTTCGTCCAGCGGATCTACGACAACGGCGACGTCTACGAGGACACGTACGCAGGCTGGTACTGCGTCAGCTGCGAGGCGTTCTACAGCGAGGACGAGCTCGTCGAGGGCAACTGTCCGATCCACGGCACGAAGCCAGAGTGGATCGAAGAGAAGAACTACTTCTTTCGCCTGTCGGCCTACCAGGATCGGCTCGTCGAGCTCTACCGGGCACGACCGGACTTCGTGCTCCCGGCGTTCCGATACAACGAGGCGCTCAGCTTCATCGAGCACGGCCTTCAGGACTTCAGCATCAGCCGCGCGGGGCAGCCCTGGGGTGTGCCACTGCCGTGGGACGAGAGCCAGGTCGCCTACGTCTGGGTCGACGCGCTTCCGAATTACCTGAGCGCGCTCACGTACGCGCGCGAAGGCGAAAATCTGCTTCCCGAGTTCTGGCCGGGCTGCCACTTCCTGGCCAAGGACATCCTCCGGTTTCACTGCATCTACTGGCCGGCGCTGCTCCTGTCGGCCGGTTATCAAGTGCCGGAGCAGCTATTCGTCCACGGTTGGCTCCTGCTCGACGATCGCAAGATCTCGAAGTCGGCGGGGAACGTCGTCGACCCGCTCGACCTGATCGACGTCTACGGCGCGGACGCCGTCCGTTTCTGGTCCGCCCGCGCCGTCTCGTTCGGCCAGGACGGCTCTGCGTCGACCGACGGCCTGCGCGAACGCTACGAACGCGAGCTCGGAAACGACCTGGGCAACCTCGTCTCCCGCACGACGGCGATGATCGCGCGGTATCGGGACGGCCGCCTTTCGAAGCCCGCTGACGTCGGATCCCGTTTCGACGCGAAGGCGCTCGCCGGCGAGATCGCCGAGCTGTTCGACGGCTACGACATCACGCGCGCGCTCGAGACGATCTGGCAGTACGTGCGCGACCTCAACCGGTACGTCGAGGAGCAAAAGCCGTGGGAGCTCGCGAAGGACGAGTCCCGTGCCGCCGATCTCGATCGCGTCCTCTACGAGTTGGCGGACGGTCTCGTCGCGGTTGCCGTCGCGCTCGCGCCCTACCTGCCGGAGACCGCGCCGCGCATCCTCGCGGCGCTCGGCCAGGCCGACGACCTGTCGTTCGACCGGATTACACCGGGCGCCGCCGCAGCCGCTGAGGGGATCGAGCCGGCGGCTCCGCTGTTCCCGCGGATCGAGCTGCCGACCGCGGCGGCGTGACCCGTCGGTGATCGACACGCACGCGCACCTGGATGCGTGCGCCGAGCCGCCCGCCGCGCTGCTGGGGCGGGCGCGCGCCGTCGGAGTGGAGCGCGTTATCGCCGTCGGCTCCGGCATCGAGTCCTGTCGCGCGACGCTTGCGATCGCGAACCGGGAGCCGGGCGTCTATGCCGCACTCGGAATCCATCCGCATCAGGCCGGCGACGATGACGCAGGCCGCCTCGACAACCTCCGTGACCTGCTCGCGGCCGAGCGTGCGGTCGCGGTCGGCGAGACGGGCCTCGACCACTACCGGGACTACGCGCCGCACGATCGCCAGCGGAAGCTGTTCGAAGCGGAGCTCGGGCTCGCGGATGAGCTGGGCAAGCCGGTCGTCGTGCACACGCGCGACGCGGACGGCCCGACCGCCGACGCGCTGGCCGGCTTCGCGGGAACGGTCGTCCTCCACTGCTTCTCGAGCCCGGGTCTGCTGCCGGTCGCACTCGAACGCGGCTACTACGTCTCTTTCGCGGGCAACGTCACGTTCCCGAAGGCCGCCGAGCTGCGTGCCGCGGCGGTACGGGTGCCGCCCGATCGGATCCTCGCCGAGACGGACAGCCCGTACCTCGCGCCCGTCCCGCGCCGAGGCCGCC
>JBPYFE010000054.1:0-17040 GCA_051986525.1 Gaiellaceae bacterium | reverse complement strand
CGAGAGCGACATCAGGTTCCGGCCCTTGTAGAGGATCTCGCCCTCGTACATCACGTTCGGGTCGGTGATCAGCCGCATCACGGACATCATCGAGACGCTCTTGCCGGAGCCGGACTCGCCGACGATGCCGACGACCTCGCCCTCGGCGATCGAGAACGAGACGCCGTCGACCGCGCGGACGATCCCGTCCTCGGTGCGGAACGAGACCTTGAGGTCCTTGACCTCGAGCAACGGTTCCGCCACTAGCAGTCACCTCGCGATTGGCTCGTGCTCTCTGCCCGCGAAAACGCCGGGTCGCGAGGACGTAGGGAGCGTTCGTAGCCGGAGGCTACGGGCGCGACTGAGGACGCGGCGAGCCGCCCGTTTGCAGCGCCGCAGAGAGTGCGACACAGGCGGGAGGGGGCTGCCATCTACGAGATCCTCACGCGCGGGTCGAGCCAGGCGTAGAAGAGGTCGACGACCGCGCTCGCCAGGGTGATGAAGAAGGCGGCGTAGATGACCGTGGTCATGATCACCGGCAGGTCGAGGCCGCGGAGCGAGTTGTAGGTCAGCAGGCCGACGCCGGGAAGGCCGAAGACGACCTCCGTCAGCAGCGCGCCGCCGGCGACGAGGACGCCGAAGTCGAGCCCGAACAGGCTGACGAAGGCGATCATCGACGTCCGCAGCGTGTGCCGGAAGAGGACGCGCTTCTCCGTGATGCCCTTCGCGCGCGCGGTGCGGATGTAGTCCTCGTTCTCGGTCTCGATGATGTTCGCCCGCAGGACGCGGGCGTAGAAGCCGATGTAGAGGATCGACAGCGTCAGCCAGGGGAAGACGAGCTGCTTGAACCACATGAACGGGTCCTGGGTCAGCGGCGTGTAGCCGAGCGGCGGCACCCAGCTGAAGAGGAAGAACGAGTGCCAGCGGCTCTGCGTGACGAGATTGACGACCTCGCCGAGCCAGAAGACCGGGATCGAGATCCCGACCAGCGCCACCACCATCAGCAGCGGGTCCCAGATCGTCCCGCGCAGGACGGCCGCCGCGACGCCGAAGAGCACCGAGAAGACGATCCAGAGCACGGCGGCCCCGATCACGAGCGAGAGCGTCACCGGCGTCGCGCTGATGATCTCCGGGATCACCCTCGTGTGGCTGCCGTACGAGATCAGGTCCCGGCTGATGAACATGTGCTTCATCATCAGCGCGTAGCGAACCGGCAGCGGTCGGTCGAGGCCGAACTCGTGCTTGATGTTCGCGATCGTCTGCGGCGAGGGGTTGCGCCCGGCCATCTGCCGCGCGGGGTCGACGCCCGGGGTCGCGAAGAAGATCAGGAACACGAGCACGGACAGCGCAAACATGACCGCGAACAGGCCGATTGCGCGGCGGATCGCGAACGTGAGCATGTCTAGTAGCCCCTCCCGCGACAGCTTCCGGCCCCTGGCGCGCGATCAGCGGCGCCATGCGGCGTCCTCAGTCGCGTCCGTAGCCTCCGGCCACGAACGCTCCCTGCGTCCTTGCCTGCCTTGCTGCTCGCCCCCCAGAGACGCGGAAATGCCGCGAGAGTGGCCACTACTTCACCCGGACCTTCGAACGCGGGTCGAGCGCGTCGCGGAGGCCGTCGCCGAACACGTTCAGCGCGACGACGGTGATCACGATCATGATCCCGGGCGCGATCGCGACCCACGGCCGCGTGTAGAGCAGGCCCTGGCCGTCCTCGATGATCGTGCCCCAGCTCGCCTTCGGCGGCTGGACGCCGATCGAGAGGTACGAGAGCGCCGACTCGGTCAGGATCGTGGTCGCGATCATCAGGGGCAGCAGCACGATCACGGTCGAGATCACGTTCGGAAGGATCTCGCGGAAGACGATCCGGAAGTTCGAAGCGCCCTGGGCGATCGCGCCCTCGACGAACTCCTTCTCGCACAGCGACAGCACCTGACCGCGGACGGGTCTGAAGACGTACGGGATGTAGACGAAGCCGATGATGAACAGCGGCACCCAGTAGCTCGCCGCGCTGACGTGGACGAAGCCGAGGTTGAGCCCGTGCGGCAGCGTCAGCAGCACGGTCGCGAGCGAGATCGCGAGCAGGTAGAGCGGGAAGGCCCAGATCAGGTCCATCACGCGTGAGGTGACGGAGTCGGTCCAGTTGCCGAAGAAGCCGGCGATGACGCCGAGCGCCGCCGCGAACAGGCAGGCGAAGACGGCCGAGCCGATCCCGATCAGCAGCGAGGCGCGGCCGCCGTAGAGAATCCGCGCGGCGACGTCGCGGCCCTGGCTGTCCGCGCCGAGGAAGTACTGGCCCTGCCAGGTCGGGCCGACGGGCGTCTCGCCGAGGCCGAGCTTCCCGGTCCCCTGCTGGATCACCTGGACGGTCTTGCCGTTCTGCTGGAACGTGCCGGACAGGTTCGAGTCGAACGGGTTCGTGTGGGAGACGTGCCGCGCGTAGAGGGGCGCGGCGACGCTGATCGCGATGATCAGCAGGAAGACGAACAGCGCTCCCATCGCGAGCTTGTTCCGCACGAGGCGGCGGCCGGCCAGAGCCCACGGGCTCCGGCCGACGATCTCACCGCCGGTTTCCTCGGCGTCGAGGACCGCAACCTCGGCCTCGGGCTCGAAGACGGCCATGCCTTGGGCCTCGCGCCTGCCCTACTTCACCGACGCCTGGTCGATCAGGAAGTACCACTGCGGGCTGAAGACGAAGCCCTTCACGCGCTTCGACACGAAGTTCAGGTACTTCGGGTTGAAGAGCGAGACCCACGGCGCCTGGTCCGTGACCTGCTCGTCGATCTTCGCCCACTGCTGGTTCGCACCCTGCGGGTCGGTGATCCCCTGCTTGAGCGCTGCGTCCATCTTGTGCTGGATCGCCTTGTTGCAGAACTGCGCGATGTTCGGGCTCGCGTTCGAGTTCGGGACGATGCTGTTGCACCCGAGCAGGACGTTGAGGAAGTCGGACGCCGCCGGGTAGTCCTGGTACCAGCTCGACCAGCAGAACTGCACCTTGTTCTTCGAGTTCTGGCAGAACGGGTACTGGATGTCCGGCGACAGGAACTGCGGCTGCGCCTTGTAGCCGAGCTGGTTCAGCAGGCCGATGAAGTACTCGCCGATCGCCTTGTCGACGTCGACCGTGTCGGTGTTGACCTTGACGGTCATGCCCTTCGTGCCCGAGGCGGCGACGAGCTGCTTCGCCTTCTGCATGTCCGGCGCCGTCCACTTGCCGCTGCCCGGGTTCTTCGTGTACGGGCAGTACGCCTTGTAGCCGGGGAAGCCGGGCGGCAGCACCTGGCAGGTCGGCGTCGCGAGCTTCGGGCCGCCGTAGATCTTGACGAGCGCGTTGCGGTCGGTTGCGAAGTTGACCGCCTGCCGCGCCTTCAGGTTGTTGAACGGCGGCAGGTTGACGTTGAGGGCGATGTACCAGACCGCGGTCAGCGGGTTGATGTAGACCTGGTTCGCGTACTTGCTGCTGAGCTCCGGGAGACGGTCGGCCGGGATCGTGTCGAAGACCCAGTCGGCCTGGCCGTTCTCGACCTGCGTCACCTCGGCGTTCACGCTGAGGCCGAACTTCTGCAGGATCACGTCCGGGTTGCCCTCGGGCTGCGCGTCCTTCGACCACACCTTGAAGTACGGATTGCGGACGAGCTTGATCTGCTTCGTCGGGCTGTACTGCGCGAAGTAGTACGGGCCCGTGCCCGGCGGCGGGATCTGGACCTCGTGGTTCGGCGTCCCGGTCGGGAGGATGAACGCGAACGGCGTGCCGAGCTTGTCGAGGAACTCGGGGTCGCCGTGCGTGAGGTGGAAGGTGACCGTCCCCTTCGAGTCGTTCGCGACGACGCCCTTGGTGAGGGTGCAGGTCTTCGGCGACTTCACGCAGGCGTCGCCGCCGACGATGACGTTGTACCAGGTGCCTGCGTTCGGGCTGGAGCCGATCTTGAAGAGGCGCGTGAAGGTGTACGCGACGTCGCTCGGCTTCAGCTCCTTGCCGTTCGAGAACTTGATCCCCTTGCGGATCGTGAAGGTGTAGGTCTTACCGCCGTCCGTCGGCTTCGGGATCGAAGTCGCGAGGTCGGGGACGAGCTTCGTCCCCTCGCTGCCGCCCGTCCGCTTGAAGGCGACGAGGCCGTCATGCGTGAAGATCAGCAGCTGCCACTCCTGCAGCGTGTAGTTGATCTGCGGGTCGGGCGAGCCCGACGGAGCGGCGTTCGCGAGCGTGATCATCGTCCCGCCCTTGTTGCCGCTCGAGGACGAGCTCGACGAGCTCTTCTTGCTGCTCCCGCCGCACGCCGCGAGCACGAGCGCGGCGACTCCCAGGAGAGCGACGAGAAGGAACGGGGAGCGAGAGCGCATGGCGACCTCCGGCGGGAAAATGTGGGGACGTCTATGGAGACGGTGCTTGGTGCGGCGATGTTAGTCCGGACGGACGTGCCGGGGCCGGTCGAACCCTCGTAGACTGGCTCGCCCGTGAACCTCGTCGAGACGCTCGGAGTCGAGATCGGCGTTCGCCAGGCGGCGACGCCGGCGTCTGCGGACGCGGCCGAGGCGTGCGCGGAGGCCTTCCGCGAGCTCGGCCTCGAGCCGCGCTTCCAGGAGTTCCGGCTGCTCGGCTACGAGGCCGAGGAGCCCGAGCTCGAGATCGAGGGCGAGCGCTGGGACGCCGGCCCGTGCATCTACGCGAACCCGACCGACGGCTTCGTCGAGGGCCGCGTCCGCCGGCTCGGCTCCTACTCGATCGGCGGGTTCTTTCCCGATGCCGACGTCTTCGCCGTCGAGGACGCCGAGGGGCGAGAGGTCGCCCGGCTCCACATGAGCCCGTTCGGCGGCGCCGCGATCCCGTTCCTCTCGGCGCCGCGCCAGATCGTCACGCCGCCGACGGCGTTCATCTCCGGGGCCGACTCCGAGCGGCTGCGCGGTATGGAGGGTGCGCACGCGCGGGTGCGGATCGAGGGCCGCTTCGTCCCGAACCGAATCGAGCGCAACGTGCTCGCCGAGCTGCGCGGCGAGAGCGACGAGGAGATCGTCGTCTCGGCGCACCACGACTCCGTCTGGCGCGGCCCGGGCGTGATCGACAACGCGACCGGCTGCGAGGGCGTGCGCCGCGTCGCCGAGCGGCTGGTCGGCCGGACGCCCGCGCGGACGATCGTCTTCGCCGCCTTCGCGGCCGAGGAGATCGGCCTGATCGGCTCACGCCAGTTCGTCCAGGAGGCGCAGATCTCCGGTGAGCTCGACCGCGTCCGGGCGATCGTCAACCTCGACTGCATCGCCCACGGCGAGCGCTTCGAGCTGATGGCCTCGCCGCCTGCGCTCGCTCAGCGGATCGAAGAGTTCGCCCGCGAGCTCGGGCTGCACGAGCGCTACGCCATGCACGTCGGCCCCGCGGGGCCGGGCGTCGACTCCTTCCCGTTCGCCGAGCTCGGCGTCCCGGCGGCGAGCATCTCGCACTTCCCGTACGACGAGTACCACCTGCCCTCCGAGCGGCTCGAGCTGATCGACGAGCAGAGGGTGGCCGACTCGGTCGAGCTTGCGGTCCGCCTGACCGAGAGCCTGCTGGACGAGCCGGTCGAGCGCGCGGGCTAGGGCCGCGCCGCCGCGTGCTGGACGTGCGGCTTGTGCGTGGGCACGGCGCGGAGCATCAGCCCGAGCGGCGGAATCGTCACGGCGAGGACGGCCGCGTAGACGGCCGCGAGCGTCACGGCACGCTCGAGCGAGTAAACCCGTCGCGCCGGCGCCGCCGCCGGGGTCGACGCGAAGCTGCCCGGGTCCGGAAGCGTCATCCGCGCGATCGCCGCGACCTCCGGCGGCAGGATCAGCACGAGCTCGGGCGAGAGCTGCTGGAGCGGCGCGTCGGTCACGCCGACGATGATCCGCCCGTCGGCCCCTCCGCGCATCCCTCGAACGAGTGACTCAGTTCTTGACCTGTACGCGCACCTCGTGTGCAGCGCCGTTCCCGCGCGTGTCCCAGGCGCGGATCCGCCAGAGGTAGCTTCCGTTCGGGTAGCGGGTCGTGTCCCAGGCGCCGCCGGGGAAGAGGTGGAACCAGAACGTCCCGCGGCAGTTGGTCGGCTGGGCGAGCACGCAGCCCTCGGCCGTCAGGTTCTGCGCCGTCCCCGGCGCGAAGTGCTGCGCGGGCGGGTGGTCCGGGAACACGTCCGCCCAGAACGTGTTCTCGTCGAGCAGCACCTCGCCCGAGGGCTCGCGCTCGAGGACGAACGCGAGCCGGTAGAGGTGGTGCGGGGCCGCGAGGTAGGGGAGGTCGGCGAACCAGCCCTGGAACGACTGCCGGTCGGCCGCGCGGACGCGGACGTCGACGAGCCCGGAGAGCTTCGTGGGGTCGAGGCGCTTGCCGGCCGGCTTCAGGACGGCGACGTTCGTCGGCCGGCGGCCCCAGGTCGCGTTCGCCGGGCGGAAGAACGTGACCTCGTGGATCAGCGGTCCGGCCGTGTCTGCGAAGGGGCGCAGCTTTCCCTCGGCCCGGAGCGGGTTGATCACGATCCGCCGGCCGCTCGGCAGGAACAGGAACTCCGTCAGGTGGACGTGCCAGGTCGTCAGCCAGCTCCAGCCGATCTGCTCGCCGGCGGCCACGTGCTGGCCCGGCTTCACCGTCGCGTCGACGTGTCCGTAGCCGAAGTGGGCGATGTGGACGTGGCCCCGGACTCCCGCGGGAGTGGCCTCGTCGACGACCCCGCCTTCGATCGCGTAGACGCGGTGCGTCCGCCCGCGCGGCGCTCCGGACTCGGGTTCGTCGTCGCGGACCGAGATGTCGACGCCCTCGTGGTAGACGGCGCCGCGCTGGTTGTCCGCACGCGGGTCGAGGAACGTGCTGCGGATCGGATGCTGGCGGCCGACCGGCGCGACGGGCCAGCCGTGGTAGGCGTCGTTGTACGTCTGCGGGACCGGAAGCTTGCCGGGCGGCGACGGCACCTCCGCATGATGCTGGTTTGCAGATCTCGGCGGCGGGGCAGCCCACTCCCGTGAGCACGACGTGGATCATCGTCATCGTCGTCGCAGCAGTGGTCGTCCTCGCGCTCGTTCTCGGGGTCGTCGGCGGACGGAACCGCCGCACCGCGAAGCGACGCGAGGAAGCGGCCGGCCTGCGCGAGGAGTCGCAGACCCGGGCTCGGAACGCAGAGCAGGCCGAGCGGGCCGCACAGGAGCACGCCCAGCGTGCGAAGCAGGAGCGCGAGGCCGCCGAGCACACCGCGGCCCGTGCCCGCGAAGTCGATCCTGACGTCGACGACTCGGACGAAGAAGACATAGCGGCCGAACGCCGCGACCAGACGCCGGACCGAACGGCCTAGAGCCTCTCGCCTGGCGACTAAGCTTTCCCGATGGAAGGCTTGGTCGAGCTGCACACGCACCTCGGCGGGTCCGTGTCCTCGGACATCCTCTGGAGCCTCGCGCACGAGCAGGGGATCGCGTTGCCGGTCAAGGACTACTGGGAGTTCGACCGGCTCGTCACGATCGCGGATCCGCGCGGCGTGCCGGATCTCGACGCGCTCGACGCGATCTACCACTGGACGGAGCTGATCCAGTCGAGCCCGACCGCGGTCGAGCGCTCCGTGCACGCCGCGATCGGCGGCGCCTACCGCTCGCAGGGGATCACGACGCTCGAGCTCCGCTTCAACCCGATGAAGCGGAACCGCGGCGGCGAGCGCGACCTCGACCACATCATCCTCGCCGCGATCCGCGGCCTCGACCGCGCCCGCCTCGAGTACCCATACGTGACCGCGGGCCTGATCCTGATGATGGACCGCACCTTCACGGCCGAGATGAACGCGATCATCGTCGACAAGGCGATCCGCTGGGCGCCGCGCGGGATCGTCGGCATCGACGTCGCGGGCCCGCGACCGAAGGGCGAGCGCTACCCGTACCGCGAGCTGCGGCCGCTCGTCGAGGAGGCGCGCGAGGCCGGGCTCGGGATCACGATCCACGTCGGCGAGGAGGGCGGCGACGACGGCGTCGAGGAGATCGGCGAGGTGATCGAGACGCTGCGGCCGGAGCGCATCGGCCACGGGATCCTCGCCGCGCGCGACCCCGAGCTGATGGACGCGCTCCGCGAGGCCGAGATCGTGCTCGAGATCTGCCCGACCTCGAACCTGCTCACGAAGGCCTTGCCGGACGAGGACGCGGTGCGCGAGACGTTTCACGCCTTCCTCGAGCGCGGCGTCCGGTTCACGATCGCCACCGACGGCCCCGAGATGATGCGGACGCACCTCCGCGACGAGCTCGACCTGCTCGTCCGGATCGGCGCGCTCGACCAGGAGCAGCTTGCCGAGGCGAACACGCGCGGCCACGCGGCCGCCTTCGTGCGCCGCGAGCCGGTGGCGACGGCCTAGCCCCTAGGGCCAGGCCGTCGCCTGGCCCTAGGGCTCGCTTTCCTAGTGGCGCTTCTTCTTCGCCGCGACGTGGAGCGTGCGGCTGATCGCGTTGCTCTCGATCGAGAACGAGCACGGTGCGGCCGACACGGTCGGCGCGCACTGCGCGGCGGACGGCTCGCGCTCGGCGAAGATGACCGCCGCCTTCGCCGGTAGCCGACGCTGGAAGGCGAACTTGCCCTTCTTCGTCCGCGTGTGCGCGATCGGCTTGAAGTTGAGCGCGCCCTTCTTCGCGACGGCGCTGTAGAGCGTGATCGGCGTGCCCGACGACGCCTTGCCCGCCACGTTCAGCGTCCCCGCGACGCGGTAGAAGCCGCGGCGCACGTGCTTCGTGATCCGCTTCAGCGAGATGCTGTACGGCATCGGCACGACGCCCTGCGCCTCTTTCGTCCCGGCCGCGTTCGGATTGCCGGTTCCCGGCGTGTACGGCGTGAACAGCGAGCGCCAGAGCTTCAGCCCGGGCGCGGTCGGGTTCTGGAAGACGCCCTTGACCGTGAACGCCGCGTCCAGGAACTTGAGCCCGTTCGGCGCCCGCCGCGGATCGGCCGGCGGCAGCGTCGGGTCGCGGAAGCACGTCGTCAGCTTCGCCGAGCTGAACGTCGCCTCGGCACCCGTCGTGTGATCGACGTAGACCGGGATCTGGTTCGGCGGCTGCCCGGGAAGCGCGGCGTTCAGCGTCCACACCGCCTCGTGCAGGCCCGGCGAGCACGGGTTCGAGACGTAGCTCGCGGGCGACTCGGCCTTGACCGCGCCGCTGAGCACGATCCGGTTCTGGCTCAGGTCGAGGACCTGGACGCCTGCGGTGACCGTGCCGATCTGCGTGCCGGCCGGCTGTCCGAGCGTCACGTTGTAGCCCGCGGGCGTGTAGATGACGATCCGCGCGGTCGGGTCGTCGGCCTTCTCCTGGGCGACGACGACCGTGACGGCCCCGGCTCCGCCCGGCTTGTACGTCGCCTGGAAGATGCCCATCGAGGGTGTGTACGACGCCGCGGCCAGGGCAGCGACGGCGAGTGCCAGCGCCCCGGCGCAGGCAAGAACGGTCAGTCGAATCGATTTCCTCATTACCCCTTCTTTCGTGAGTTGCCAGCCTCCCCGGTCTCTCGTTAGACGAGAATTTCGCCTACGAGTTGTACCGCGAAATCGGCGTTCCAAGCACGGAAAGCCGCAAGGAGACCGGCCCGACGCTCAGCCGGGCCCTCGCGGGCAGGCCGAGGTCGAGGTAGAGGAGGTCCTTCGGATCCGGCTTCTGCGAGCTCGAGCCGACGTACACGCGCAGGCGCGAGCCGCGCTCGATCGTCGTCGCGGAGTCGAGCAGGCGGATCGTCAGGGTGCGCGAGCCGCGTACGCCGGCGGTGTTGACGCCGCCCTCGCCGACCACGGTGTCCTTGCCGCGGCGGCGCGCGACAAGAACCGCGACGACGCGCGACCAGCCGCCGCTCAGCTTCGCGCGAAACCGGACGGTGGCCGAGCCGAAGGTCTCGAGCAGCTTCCGCGTCGGCGCGGTCGAGCGCACCACGACGCCGGCGGGGCCGATCGTCTTCGTCCCCCGCAGCGAGAAGCGGGCGGCCTTCGTCGCCGGCAGCGATCCGAACGTCGTCGGCCGTCCGCGCCATGGATCCGGCGCAAGCGCGACCGCCGCGCCCGAGGGGCCGGCGGCGGAGCCCTTGAGATAGCGGTCGAACCAGGCGATCCCGTCGGCGACCACGACCCCGATGTCCGGCCCGGGAAAGCTCGACGGCGAGTGGCCGAAGTCGCCGACGTAGAGCCGGTGCGGGCCCTTGACCGCGCGCATCGCCGTCGTCGCCTGGGAGACGTCGAAGACGAAGTCGCGCCGGCCCTGGAACATGTAGAGCGGCGTCGTCAGCTTCCCGAGCAGCGGCGCGCTCGAACGCTGGGCGGCGAAGGCGTGGAGGGCGGGCAGGTCGACGCTCTGGATCGCTTTCGGCGCGATGTCGAGCACCTCCGGCGACGTCCGCTCCGGCGCGACCGCGTGCACCAGCCCGTAGAGCGCGCCGGACTTGGACAGGTTCTGCGGGGCGAGCGCCGTGTACAGGTTCGTCCAGGTCTCGACCGTCTCGAGCGCCGCGAACGAAACGCCTTCGACCGCCGCGCGGAGGATCGCGCCGCCGCCGAGCGAGATGCCCCAGCCGCCGACGTGGGCGGCGTCGACCTCCGGCCGCGCGCGCAGCCAGTCGTCGAGCTCGCGCACGTCCTGAACCGTCCGCGGCCCGTCGACGTCGACGAGGCCGCCGGACTCGCCGTGGCCGCGGATGTCGGCGGCGAGGACGACGTACCCGGCCGCCGCGAACTGGTCGGCGAGCGGAAGGACCTGCGCGCGCGTGCCGCCGAGTCCGTGGAGCATCAGGATCGCCGGGTGGGGGCCGGGCGCGGTGGGCTCGTCGACGGTCGCCGCCAGGTGCACGCCGTCGCTCGCGACGATGGTGACGTCGGCGCGGATTGTCGCCGGCGGCGCTTCGCCGCGGGCCGAAGCCGCTCCGCCGGGAACGCAGACGAGAGCGCCGCAGACGATCGTCGCCAGCGCGGATCGCATGGGCCGTCAAGGCTAGCGTTCTAGACTCCCGCTGATGGACCCGCGGCCGATCGGCGTTTTCGACTCCGGCACGGGCGGGCTGACCGTCCTCCACGAATGTCTCGTGACGATGCCGCACGAGGACTTCGTCTACCTCGGCGACCACGCGAGGCTGCCGTACGGCCCGCGCCCGCTGGCGGAGATCCGCGGCTTTGCGCTGGAAATCGGCCGCTTCCTGGAGGTCCAGGACGTGAAGCTCGTCCTCGTCGCCTGCAACGCGGCGACGTCGGCGGCGCTGCCGCAGCTCCAGGAGGCGCTGTCCGTCCCCGTCGTCGGCGTCATCCAGCCGGAGGCGCACGCGGCCGTGCAGGCGACGCGCAACCGCAAGCTCGGGCTGCTCGCCACGCAGGCGACCGTCGACGCCGGCCGCTACGGCGAGTTCGTCGGCGCGCTGGACGCCGGCGCGGAGCTGATCTCGGTCCCGTGCCCCCGGCTCGTGCCGCTGATCGAGGGCGACGACCCGTTCGGAAGCGAGACGACCGACGCGGTGCGCGAGTACGCGGAGCCGCTGAAAGCGGCCGGCGTCGACACGGTCGTGCTCGGCTGCACGCATTACCCGTTGATCCGGCCGATCTTCCAGCGTGTCTTCGGCCGCGACGTGACGCTCGTCTTCTCCGCCGAGGAAACGTCTCGCGAGGTCGCCGAGACGCTCGCGCGGAAGGGGATCGAGAACGCGACCGAGCGCGAAGGCTCGTACCGGTTCCTGACCACCGGCGACCCGGGCGTCTTCAGCGCCCTCGGCCAGCGGTTCCTCCAGCTCCCGATCGCGCAGGTCGAGCACGTGGAGCTCGACGAGCTGCGGCGCGCGGCATGAGCCGCGCGGACGGCAGAGCGGCGGACCAGCTGCGGGCCCTGTCGCTCGAGCCGGGCTGGCTCGAGCAGCCGCACGGGTCGGTGCTCTACTCACAGGGCAAGACCAAGGTTCTCTGTACGGCGTCGGTCGAGGACGGCGTCCCGCGCTGGCTCGTCGGCAAGGGTCGCGGCTGGATGACGGCGGAGTACTCGCTGCTGCCGGCCTCGACGGGCGAACGGACGCAGCGCGAGGCCTCGCGCGGCAAGCAGGGTGGGCGGACGGTCGAGATCCAGCGTCTGATCGGCCGCGCGCTGCGCTCGGTGACGGACTTCGAGGCGCTCGGCGAGCGGACGCTCTGGCTCGACTGCGACGTTCTCCAGGCCGACGGCGGAACCCGCTGTGCGGCGATCTGCGGCGCCTACGTGGCGGCGCGGCTCGCGCTCGAGCGCTTCGGCCTCTCGAAGGCGCTGCCCGACTCGGTCGCAGCGGTCTCGGTCGGCGTCGTCGGCGGCGAGCCGCTGCTCGACCTCGACTACTCAGAGGACTCGGGCGCCGAGGTCGACATGAACGTCGTCATGACCGGCGACAGCCGCCTCGTCGAGGTGCAGGCGACCGCCGAGCAGGAACCGTTCTCGCGCGAGCGGCTCGACGAGCTGCTCGAGCTCGCGGCCGGCGGGATCGCCGAGATCGCCGAGGCGCAGGAGAACGCCGTTGGCGCACCTGCTCTTTAGCCTGCCGACTCTCGACTGGCCGGAGATGCTGCTCCGGCTCGCGCTCGCGGGCGCGCTCGGCAGCGTGCTCGGCTTCGAGCGCGAGCTGCGCGAGCGCGAGGCCGGCCTGCGGACGCACCTGCTCGTGGCCGTCGGCTCGGCGCTGTTCACGATCGTCTCCGCCTACGGCTTCGAGTCCTTCCTCAGCTCCGGCGCGAACGTCGTCCGCGCCGATCCGACGAGGATCGCGGCGCAGATCGTGACCGGCATCGGCTTCCTCGGCGCGGGCGCGATCATCCGCCAGGGCGTCTCGATCCGCGGCTTGACCACGGCGGCGACGCTCTGGGTCGTGGCCGCGATCGGCATGGCCGCCGGAGCGGGGTACTACTCCGCCGCGATCATCACGACGGCCGTGGCGCTGATCGCGCTCTGGCCGCTCCGCGCGATCGCGTTCCGCATGGTCCGCCGCTTCCGCGGCGAGAGCGGCGTCCTGCTCGTCCAGCTTCCGCTCGGCGAGAGTCCGGCTCCGCTGATCGAGACGATCGACCGTGAGGCGCGGGTCGAGGGGATCGGGTTCGGATACGAGGGCGGCCGGCGCACGCTCGAGCTCGAGATCGCCCTCCAGGTCGGCCAGCGGCCGGCCGACCTCGTCGCGCGCCTGGCGCAGGACGAGCACGTGCTGGAGGCGCGCTGGGCCGAGTGAGCGCGGTCAAGGCCGTGCTGGCCTCGCACAACGCGAACAAGCTGCGGGAGCTCGCGCACGTGCTCGCCGGGTGGGACGTCTCGGCGCTCGACGCCGACGACTATCCGCCGGAGGACGGCGACACGTACTACGAGAACGCGCGCGGCAAGGCGGCCTATGGACGGCGCTTCGTCCCCGACTCGCTCGTCCTGGGTGAGGACTCCGGGATCGAGGTCGTCTCGCTCGGCGGCCGCCCGGGCGTCTATTCGGCGCGCTTCGGCGGCGACGACCCGGTCGGGCGGCTGCTCGCGGAGCTCAACGACGCGGACGAGCGGAAGGCGCGCTACGTCTGCGAGCTCGTCGCGGTCACGCCCGCGGGCGACGAGCTGCGCGGAACCGGGATCCTCCCCGGCAGGATCGCGACCGAGCCGCGCGGGAGCGAGGGCTTCGGCTACGACCCGATCTTCGTCCCGGACGGGGAGACGCGAACCGTCGCGGAGCTCGGCAACGCTTGGAAGCGCGACAACTCCCACCGGGCCCGCGCCGCGCGCGACCTGCTACGCCAGGCCGGGCGCCTCGTCTAGCACCGGCTCTTGCGCGGGCGAACGCACCGAGTTGATCTCGGCGCCGAAGACGATCGCGTTCGCCATCACGTAGAGCCAGACGAGCAGCAGAGCCGGCCCGCCGAAGGCCTTGAGCGCGATCGAGACGTCCGCGAGGCGGACGTAGATCGGCAGCACCTGGAACGAGGCCTCGAGCAGCACCGCCGCGACGAGCGCTCCGGGGACGACGTCGCGCGCGCTCAGCTTCATGTTCGTGAGCCAGTAGTAGACGGCCACGAGGAAGGCGAAGACGGCGACGAGCGAGACGACGAGGGAGAGCCCGTAGGCGACGACGCCGTTGCCGGCGACGCCGGGCGCGGAGCGCTTGAGGACGTCGAAGCCGACCGAGCCCGCGAGCAGCCCCAGGAACAGCGTCAAGACGAGCGCGATCATCATCGCCACCGCGACTGCCTTGCCGCGCAGGAAGGAGCGGTTCGGCAGGCCGTAGACGATGTTGAAGGCGGACTCGAGCGCGCTGAAGAACGAGAGCGAGGTCCAGAAGAGCGCCACCCCGCCGACGATCCCGAGCGCGGCGGCGTTCTTCTGCACCGCCCGCACGGCGGTGACGATGCTCGAGACCGAGGTGTCGGGGAAGACGCGCTTCAGCTCCGTGACGAGGTAGCTCGTCTCGTCCGCCCGCCCGGCGAAGCCGAGCAGCGAGAGCGCCAGGAACGTCAACGGCACGAAGGAGAGCAGCGCGAAGTAGGCGATCATCGCGGCGAGATGCGTCCCTCGGTCGCGGAAGAACTTGGAGAGGGGGCGACGCACGACCTTGGAGTATCGTCACTGCGATGGATGCCTCGGCCGCCCTAGAGCGCCTACGCGACATCTCTTCCCAGGTCCGCTCGGCCGTCGTCTTCGAGCGCGGCGGGAAGATTCTCGGCGCCACCTTCGGCGACGACCCCGCGAAGCGCGCGGCAGCGGCCGCGGAGGCGCTGCTCGAAGAAGCGGAGCGGCGCCGGAGCAACAGCGGCGCCGAGCTCGCGCAGCTCGAGGTCGCGCTCCCGAACGGCAGCGTCTTCGTCGTCCGCCACGGCGAGCGCCTGATCGCGGCGACGACGCCGCCGGAGCCGACGGTCGGGCTCGTCTTCTACGACCTGAAGAGCACGCTGCGCGAGCTCGAGGCGCCGGCCGCGCCGAAGAAGAAGCCGGCCTCGAGGCGCGCCGCGGCGCCGAAGCAGGCCGCGAAGCCGAAGCAGCCGGCGAAGCCAAAGCCGAAGCCGCGCGCGAAGCCGAGGACTGCGCCGAAGAGGAAGCCCGATGCGAAGTCGTAACGTCATGACCGGCGTCCTGCTCGGCGCGGGCTCCGTCGCGGGCACCCTCCTGTTCCGCCGCCGGCTCGCCCGGCGCCGCGAGCGCGTCGACGTCTACTTCGGCGACGGGACGATGGTGTCGTTGACGCGCGCGGACGAGGCGTCTCCGTTCGTGCGCCGCGCCCGCGAGATCCTCGAGCTTGCAGGCTGACGAGCTCGGCGCGGCGCTGCGCGAGCACGCCTACCTGGAGGGCGACTTCGTCCTGCGCTCCGGGCGCCGCTCGCGCTACTACCTCGACAAGTACCGCTTCGAGACGCGTCCCGACCTGCTCGGCCCGCTCGGCGAGTCGATCGCCCGCGCGGTCGCCGAGCACGCGCCCGACGCGACGCGGCTCGCGGGGCCCGAGCTCGGCGCCGTCCCGCTGGCCGCGGCGGCCTCGCTCTCGTCCGGGCTCCCGTTCCTGATCGTCCGCAAGGAGGCCAAGGAGTACGGCACCTCGAACCGGCTCGAGGGCGTCTTCGACGAGGGCGAATGCGTCTGCCTCGTCGAGGACGTCGTCACCTCCGGCGGGGCGGCGGTCTCGGCGATCGAGGCCCTGCGCGAGGCCGGTTTGGTGTGCCGGACGGCGATCTGCGTGGTCGATCGGGAGGAAGGTGGGTCCGACGCCCTCGCTAGGGTTGCCGTGAGGTTACGACCGTTGTATCGAGCTTCCGAGCTGATTGGCGGTGAAAAACCCCCGGAAAAACGGGATGGTTGAGCCAAAACCGTGACCCTGCTAGGGTCCCGAGTCGGTCCAGCCCCGTCATTCTCGGAGGAGAGGAGAGCACGTGACCAAGCAGGAATTCGTCGAGCGCGTTTCCACCAAGAGCGGACTCGGCCGGCGTGAGGCCCAGGAGGCCGTCGACGCGGTCATCGAGGCGATCACCGACGCGTTGAAGAACGGTGAGGAAGTCGCGTTCACAGGCTTTGGCAAGTTCACGACGCAGCACCGTGCGGAGCGGCAGGGAGTCAACCCGCGCAACCCGAGCCAGAAGGTGACGATCCCGGCGGCCCGGGTGCCGAAGTTCTCGGCAGGCAGCTCGCTCAAGCAGGCGGTGCGCGGCGGAGGTAATAGCGGCGGGTAACGAGGACGAGGGCCTCCCTCCGAAGTTTCCGGGGCCGCCGCAAGGCGGCCCCGGTGCTTTCCGGGCCTGTGTCTACGCTTGGGGTCGATGCAGCTCGAGACGCCTCCGACGGTGACGAGCTTCGGCGACCGTGTCGCCGCGGCGGTCGAGCGCAAGCGCTCCCAGTTGATCGTCGGGCTCGACCCGCGGCTCGACCTCCTGCCGGTCGAGCTCCGCGGGGACGCGCACGTCTCCCGCTCGGCCGCGGCCGACTCCGTCGCGCGCTTCTGCTGCGGCATCGTCGACGCGGTCGCGCCGCACGTCGTCGGCGTCAAGCCGCAGCTCGCGTTCTTCGAGGCGCTCGGCGCCGACGGGCTACGCGCGTTCGAGCACGCCTGCGCCTACGCGCGCGCCGCCGGCCTGCTCGTGATCGCGGACGCGAAGCGCGGCGACATCGGCTCGACCGCGCGCGCCTACGCCTCGACGTACCTCGAGCCGCGCGGCAGCGACACGCCGATCGCGGACGCCGTGACGGTCAATTCGTACCTGGGCCGCGACTCCCTCGAGCCCTTCGTCGCCGCCTGCCGGCGGACCGGCGGCGGCGTCTTCTGCCTCGTCAAGACCTCGAACCCGGGCGGCTCGGACGTGCAGGACCTCGTCCTCTCCGACCAGCGCCCGCTCTGGCACCACGTGGCGATGATGGTCGCCGAGCTCGGGGCAGAGGTCGTCGGCGAGCGCGGGCTGTCGAGCGTCGGCGCGGTCGTCGGGGCGACGTACCCGCGGGCGGTCGGCGAGGCGCGGAAGCTCCTGCCCCAGTCCGTCCTGCTGCTCCCGGGGGTGGGCGCGCAGGGCGCGACCCCGGCCGACATCGCCCGGGCGTTCATGAGCGGTCCCGCGAGCGCGCTCGTCAACGCGTCGCGCTCGGTCATGTACGCATTCCGCGACGGTGAGGACGACTGGCGGGCGG
>JBPYFE010000053.1:0-6649 GCA_051986525.1 Gaiellaceae bacterium | reverse complement strand
GCCCAGGCGAGCGCGGTTCGCTCGCGGCCGTACTCTCAACCGGCGTTGGTTGAAACTGGGTCAGAATGCGACCCGGGCCCACGCGCACTGGGTTGCTGAAGACTCCCTCGGCCTGCCATGGTCAGGCAATGGAACCGGAGCTTCCATATCTCGAACTGGGAGCTGCGCGCACCGATTTGCGCAGACAACTTGTGGACGCCGTGCTGCGCGGAGAGAAGACCGCGACCGCCGGGCTGCTCGCGGACTTCGAGGCTGAAGGCAGGCAGCCAGGCAAGGTTGGGGCTCGACGCATCCTCGCCGGTCATGACGACGAGCCCGTTGCTGTGATCGAAATCACAGAGTCGAGAATCGTGTCTGCCGCCGAGATCGACGAGAGCTTCGCCCGAGACGAGGGCGAGAACTTCGACTCCGTAGAGGAGTGGCGCCGCGCTCATGAGCGCTTCTTCGATCAGCCGATCGAACCGACTACACAGATCGTCGCCGTGCGGTTCCGCATCGTCGAGAGGCTTTGAACGGCACGATCCATACGACCACCAGCTCCAGCACGGCAGCGGCCCGCCGATCTAGCGCAGCTCTCAGGGGTCATTCCGGAACACTGGCCCAGCCGAGCGCGAGGCTAATACCTACGGCACCGCCTTAGCCGCTTGGACCTAGAATGGTGGTTCCGGCCCAAAAGCTCCCTGAACGTTGTCGGCCTTCCACTTTTCCACGAGCCGCTCGACGTGCTCGATGGCCGCGGGCTCGCCGGCTATCTCGGCCATGCAGAACACACAGTCGCCGCCGTAGTCCTCGTCTTCGCTCATCTTGCGGTCGCAGATGTGGCACCGCTCCATCTTGTCCCACGCTCGCCGTGCGTCCGCGTCGCGGGCTCTCTCCGCCTCGCGGGCTCGCTTCGCCTCGCGGGCTCTCTCCGATGGCATCTTCCACAACCTTCTCATCACTTCTGATCCCGGATTATTTCGAGAAGCGGCAAGACGCCCAGCGCTCAGGGGTCATTCCGGAACACTGGCTCAGGCGACATGGTTTCGTGCCAGTCTGTCTACGATGAGTACGTGGCTCAGGACGGCTGGCGCGTCTTTGACTGGAACTACGGCGACTTCGACGCCCGCTTCGCGCGCAGGCCCCTGTCTTACGGCGGCGCGGCAGGCGGTCCGAGCGTTCGCGAGGCTCTCGCGTCCCTCGAGTTGCCGGTCAAGTGCGCGGTTGCGGGCACCTTCATCGCGTTGCTCTACGGCTGGCCGGTGTTAATGGTCGCGTCGATCTTCGGCGCGCTCAGCACGCGGGTATTCGCAGCGGTTCTTGCCGCCGCAGCCCTCGTCGGCTCGGTCGCCTGCTGGGTCGTCTCCTCCTTGGAGCGGCGCAGATGGGCGCAGCGAGATCGCATGCCCGACTGGGCGGATCCTCCACCCTGGAAGTAAAGGCGCCCAGGCAGTGTGTTCGGACGCCGCTCACCTGAGCCAGAACGTCGGGTGACATTCCTGCACGCTGGCCCACAAAAGGTTGTTATCTCCCCACAGGAACAAGATCTGCTCAGCCTGCCGTGACATGCAGCAGTCGAGGACGGGCTAGCCTACTGTCCCCTTGGCGGGAGTGACCACCTGAAGACCACCACCGTCGAAACAGCCGAGCGCGGTCGCTCGCCGCTGGGAGCTCGTATCCGCTTCCTGATGGACGGACCGCACGGCAACATGATCCATTCGACCGTGCCGCCGGGGATGGTTGGCCGTGCCTGCCACTTCCGCACCATCGACGAGTACTGGTATGTCCTCTCGGGCGAGGGAGAGATCTGGCGGCGCGCACCGGATGGCCGTGAGAGCACCACTCGGCTCATGCCCGGCGTGTGTGTCGACATCCCGCTCGGCACGGTCTTTCAGTACCGCTGCACCGGAAACGTGCCCCTTGTCTTCACCTGCACGGCCCTGCCGCCGTGGCCTGGCGACGACGAGGCCGTGATCGTGGACGGGCCGTGGGTGCCCCGTGTTGACGCGGAGCCTCAGGGCCAGCGCTCGGATTAGCCTCTCGGCCGGCCAGCCGGCAGCCCCGAATGGTCAAGGGACATTCCCGGACGCTGGCACAGACGGCTGGTATGGCGCTCGACCTGCTGAACGGCTTGATCCCGCGGGGACTGTGCAGATTGGATCCGGTTCGCCCCCGATGCGCCAGTCCAGGCAAGGCGCGAGGATGGCCGCAGGAAGGAGGACTCGATGAATCAGTCCACCGCAACCAGCGATCGGCATCGTCACACGCCCGGAGCATGGCCGCCGCAGATCCGAATCGCCGCTGTCGTAGCGGCTTGCCTCATCGTCGAGGCGATCGTCGCGAAGAACGTCCTGGACGTGACAGTCAACATCGTGGCGTTTCTCGCACCGCTGTGGGTCCTCGCCGTCTCGCTGGCATGGCCCACTGAGGACAAGGCTTTCGAGATCGCAACGATGGTTCTCGCGATCGGCGCGACGGCCGGGGTGCTCATCTTCTACGCGTTCTGAGCTTCGCCTCGCCTCGGCGACCCTGCGGTCTCGATCGAGCGGCCTGGGCGCTGATAAACGAGTGCCCCCACGGGCGGCCGCGTTGGCTGCCCGTGGGGGGCGAAGCGGATCGTCGTGTCCTAGTCGCTCTCGATCTTCTTGCCGGCGGGCGTCAGTGCGTCCCAGCCGCCGCCGAAGTCATTCAGGCCCTGGCCGTTGGTCTGCCCGCGCTTCGAGTCCAACTCGAAGCGGTAGACCGGGTGTCCGGCGTAGGTCACCTGTCGGGTGCCGTCCGAGCGGCGAATCGTGCCGAGCAGCGCCTGCCGCGCACCGTTGGCCGCGATCGGCTTCCCGTGCGTGAGCAGGGGCGGCCAGAACGACGCGCAGGCTCTCGAGCAGGCGCTGTGGCCCCGGCGATCCTTTTCGAAGAGGTACAGCGTGCGTCCCTGCCCGTTGACGATGATCCGGCCCAACCCAGTGCGGGCTGTCGAGACAGTCGCAGGGCGGGCTCCGGAGTTTCCGGCGGCAAATGCCGCACTCCAGCCAGCGAGCGAGAGGGCGGCCGCCACGGTGATGATCAAGCTGATGGCCTTCATTCCGAACTCCTCTCGATACGTCGCATTCGTGTTTACAGGTACGGCGACGATGGGCCTCGAGGATTGTCAGTTGTGACTACTTAATCCGCCGTTAACGAGCCCCTCACTGCAGCCCGAAGCTCGTCCATTGACAGGGCCCGCCTGCTGGCGGCGACTCGGGTGACATTCCCTCAGGCGGGCCCAGGCCGGAGTAGCCTCGTTTCACGATTGCCGGCTACGACCTCTCGCCGCTTCCCGGGCTGCGGCTGCGAACGCCCAGGCTCGAACTGCGGCTTCCGGCCGAGGACGAACTGGCGCAGCTCGCGCGGGTGGCACAGCTCGGGGTTCATCCGCGCGACGAGATGCCGTTCCTGATCCCCTGGACCGACGAGCTGGATTCGCCGTCGTTCGGTGAGGGCTTCGTGCGGTATCACCTCGAAGCCAGATCCGGCTGGACACCGGATGACTGGCGCCTGGAACTCGGCGTCTGGCGGCAGGGATCGCTGATCGGATCCCAGGGGATCGAGGCCAAGAACTTCAGGCACGAGCGCACCACGACGAGCGCTTCCTGGCTCGCGCTGCCCTACCAGCGCCGCGGGTACGGCACCGAGATGCGGGCCGCCATTCTCGAGCTCGCCTTCTCCGGGCTCGGGGCGAGCGCCGCCGGCTCGGGAGCGATTGCCGGGAACGCCGCCTCGGCCCGCGTCTCCGAGAAACTGGGATACAGCGCAGCCGGCGAGCGGCAGCACCTACGAAACGGCGAGCGTGTGCGCGAGCGGCGCTTCCTGATTCGTCGCGAGCGGTGGGAGCAGGGCGAGCACCCCCCGGTCGCGATCGTCGGCCTCGAGCCGTGCCTGCCCTTGTTCGGCGCGGATCGCTAGACCTAGCCGATGTGGGCGGCCACTCTCAACCATCCTCAGCTTGCGATTCGTCGATCATGCGACGGAGCACCCGAAGGTTCCTCAGCCGCTCCTCGACCACGCGACGCCGCCTGTACCAGCCGGGCCACCTCCACGGCGGAAAGACGTGGTGGTCCAGCTCCTCGGCCAGCCGGCGCGTCTCCTCGGCATAGGCCACGGGATCTGCGACGAATTCCGGAACCTGCTCTCCGCCCGATTCCATCGACATTCTAGTCCGAGGCGGCGACGGCCAGGTCAGCGCGGGAGGGGGCTCGGCCCGGTCGCGGTCACGAGGCGCTGGGGCACCCAGTCGTCGACATGGACGAAGCCCTGGAAGCGCCCTTCCGCGTCCTCGACGACGTCGAAGAACGAGCGCCGGTAGAACTTCACGTGGGTGAAGTCCTCGAAGAGCACGTAGACGGGGTCGACGGCGGCGCTCTGGAACTGCTGCCCGGTCAGCGCGGCCCGATGCACTCGCGAGAACTCGTCGAACTCTTCACCGACGACGACGCCGAGGTGCTCGAGGCCCATTCGGTAGACCCGCTGGTGAACGGGCGGGATGAGCTCGATGTTCGAGACCGGAGTCCCGTCGAGGACCTCGAGCGGCTCGGCGAGCACGATCAGGGAGATCGGGCGCCCGTTCCAGACGCCCTCGCGGTTCGCCCTCGCATGGCGCTCGAGAAGCGTGCGCTGATGGACGTACAGGTCCCAGTCGGGGACGCGGACGGCGAGGTGGCTGAGTGCGTACGGCGCGATGTCGATGCCGCGGGCAACGAGACGGTCGCGCTGCATCGCCGCGAAGGCTCGATAGTCGCCGATGATCTCGGCGATCGGATCAGGCGCCACGTGGCATCCCCGCGGCCATCGTAACCCCGCCCTGGCGACATTCCCGCACGCCGGCCGGAGTGAGCGTGCTGCTCAACGGGTGGCGGTCGCGACATGTGTTAGGCGAAATCGGCGTCGCGCAGGCCGACGGCATCGTGCCGCCAGAACACCTCCGAGTAGACGAGCGTCCCGGTCATCCACGGCTCGTACGCCGGGAGGCGGAACACCTGGAACGCGGCGTCGGGGATGCGCAGCGACGGCTTCCTGAAGCCCAGCTCGCCGCCGGGCTCGAAGCCGAAGCGCGCGTAGTAGCCCGGCGCGCCTTCGAGGAAGACCAGCGGCACCGCCCGTTCCCGCAGGAGCTCCAGGCCGCGCTGGATGAGAGCGGAGCCGACACCCCGCCCCTGCGCGGCGGGGAGGACCCCAACCGGGCTCAGCACCTGCACCTCGACGAGGCGCGGCGGCGCGTCGAGCAGGCTCGTCGTGAACATGACATGGCCGACGACCTCGCCGCCCTCGACGGCGACGAGCGAAAGGCAGCCCGGGATCGTCCTCAGGTCGTCGGCGAGGTTCCCGACGACGCGGCCGTGGTCACCTCCGCCGAAAGCGGCGAACTGCAACGCGCGGACGGCGTCGTGGTCCCGCTCCTCCTCGCTCCTGACCTCCACGGGCGCGAGCGTATCGGCGGACCTCCCGCCCCGTCCGGCGCGTATTGGCGGCGATGGACCTCCTGCAGAAGCACGCTCGTATAGTCGGCACGGGATGGCTGGCACCGGCCGCGACGAGCGGGCCTGGGTGCGGCGGGCCCAGGCCGGGTCGGCCTCTGATTTCGAGGCGCTCTTCCGCGCGCACTGGGGCCCTGCCTACCGCGCCGCATATCTCGTCGTCCGGGACGCGGCCGCTGCCGAGGACATCGCGCAGGAGGCCTTTCTCGCCGCCGTCCGCGCGCTCGACCGCTTCGACCGCCGCCGCCCGTTCGGGCCGTGGCTGCACCGGATCGTCGTCAACCGCGCGATCGACTGGGCCCGGGCCCGCGCGCTGCGGCCCGAAGGCGAGGCCGTGGACGCCGCGGCCCCCGAACGGCCGGAGCCCGACGACGGGCTGCTGCGCGAGCTCGGCCGCCTCTCGCCGGAGCACCGGGCGGTGATCGTCCTGCGCTACTTGCTCGACTACACGCCGGGCGAGATCGCCGAGCTGCTCGAGCTCCCGCGCGGCACGGTCAACTCACGCCTGCGCCGCGGGCTCGACGCGTTGAAGGAGCGGCTGGAATGAGGTTCCGCGCCCCGGACGAACGCGAGGCGCAGGCGCGTGCGTGGGCGGTCGTGTCCCGTGCCTACGCGGAGCGCGAGCCGGTCGGGTGGCGGCGGCGCCACTGGCAGCCCATCGTGGCGATCGCGGTGGTCGCGGCCATCGTGGCCGCGGCCCTGAGCCCGCCGGGCCGCTCGGTCGTGCACTCCTTCCGCAGGGCGGTGGGCGTCCAGCGCGCCGAGCCGGCGCTGTTCTCGCTGCCCACGCGCGGGCACCTGCTCGTGTCCAGCCGCAGCGGTCTCTGGCTCGTCCGCCCCGACGGCTCCAAGCGGATGCTCGGTCGCTACCGCGACGCAGCGTTCTCGCCGCACGGGCTCTTCGTGGCGGCCACGCGGGCGAACCAGCTCGTCGCGCTCGACCCGAAGGGCGAGGTCCGCTGGACGCTCGCGCGGCCCGCTCCACGTTTCCCCGCCTGGACCGGGACCCGGACCGACACGCGCATCGCCTACGTCTCGGGCGCGCGCCTGCGTGTCGTCGCCGGCGACGGCACCGGCGACCGCGCCGTCGCCCCGGCGTCGGCGGTCGCCCCGTCGTGGCGCCCCGGGCCGGGCCGCGTCCTCGCCTACGCGGCCGGTCG
>JBPYFE010000052.1:0-8648 GCA_051986525.1 Gaiellaceae bacterium | reverse complement strand
AGCCCGGCCCGCTCGGCGTCGTGCTCTCGATCGTCGAGTCGACGACCGGCAGCGACGCGAGGACGTCGGGGTCGCTCGCGGGCAGCTCGCCGAGGCGGACGAGCTCGAGGAAGCCGGCGTCGATGACGTGCCGCTGGTCGAGCGTCGGGCCGCCGTTGCCGACGTTGTACGAGATCGCCGCGTTCGGGTCGCCCGTCTTCGAGAGGCGGATGAAGTAGCGCGGCGCGAGCGGCCCGCTCGTCGTCACCGTCCAGCCCTTGATCGAGCGCTGGTAGTCGTCCGCGACACCGAGCCAGACGGCCGCGGACGCCGAGTCGCCGTTGACCTCCGCGATGTGCGCCGCAGCGACGAGGCCGGCGATCTCCGCGGCGATCGTCGACGGCGAGTAGCCGCCCTGCTCCTCCCAGCGCTCGGGCCCGAACGACGGCCCGTGCGCGGCGACGAAGTTCGCGGCGGGCTTGATGTGGTTCTCGTACAGCGAGCTGCCGGTGAGCCCGAGCTGGTATGCCATCAGGATCGGGTACGCGCACTCGTCGAGCTGGGTGTTGAACGAGTCCGGCGCCGTCTTGCCGTTGACGAGGCTGTTGCGCGGCATCGACCCGTCGGGAAGCTGCTGCCGCTCGAGCAGGAACAGCGTCGCGTCCCGCGCGGTCGCCAGGTCGCCGTCCGCGACGAGACCGGTCCACGCTTCGTAGAGGTCGCGCGCGAACACCTCGCGGTAGGAGCCGAAATACGTGTTGGCCGGATCTCCGGCCGAGATCGCCTGGCCCCACGGCGAGGCGAGGCTCGCGACGATCGCGCCCGGGAACGTCTTGTCCTCGGACGCCTTGAGCACGTTCGCGCTCAGGTAGTACTCGTCCCCGAGTCGCTCGGCGGTGGCCTTGTCCAGGCCGGCGAGCTTCTTCGGCGGCTTGTTCAGCGACTTGTCGTACTTGTCCCAGCCCTTGTCGTACTCCTTGAGCGCGCCGTCGAAGCCGGAGCCGCGCGAGCCGGCGGCCGCGCTCTCGGCCGCGGCCTGCGACGACCCGAACCCGAGCGCGAGCGTCGCCGTTCCGCCCGAGCCGACGACGACGCGCGCGTGCTGGACGACGTTGCCGTTCGTGACGTCCGAGTTCGTGCTGTCGATCGAGTCGTCCGCCGATCCGGCGAGACCGCTCGAGCCGTCGGCGAGCGGCCCGTCGAGCGCCGCGTAGACGGGCTGCGCGTAGTCGCGGTTCGCCGCGTTCGTCGCCGTCACGGTGTCATAGGAGACGAGCACGGGATGCCCGCTCGAGGTGTCGACCGTCGCGGAGTCGCCGCCGCCGTTGCCGGGCCCGCCGCCGCCGTTGCCGTTGATCGTCGGGTCGAAGCGGACGTAGAGCCGGTAGCTCGGATCCTGCGGCATGAACTTCACTCGCATGAGGACGGTGTTCCGGCCCGGGTCGGTGATGTAGTCGGTCGCGATCCGGTACTTGCCGCTCCTCGCCGTCGCGGTCACCTGGCACGCCATTCCGCCCGAGTCCGGCAGGGCCGTGGCCGTGTAGGTCATGTCCCGCGTCTGCAGGTCGGTGAAGGTCGAACCGTCGCTGACCTGGTACTGGAGCGTCTCGACGTTGGTGTTGTCGACTGTCGGGTAGTACGTGTCGCTGAGGACGCCGTTCGCGATCGTGTACCAGACCTTCGAGCTCGTGTTCCGCGCGGTGCCGAGGCAGTCCTTGCGCGCGAGGTCGAAGTGCGAGAGGTCGCCGTGCGAGATCGGCGCGTGGATCGTCAGGACGTGCGTCGTCGTGTCGTAGCTGAACGTCACCGGCGCGTTGTCGAACGGCACCGTGAACGGGATGTTCGCGCCGCCCGGCACACCGCCGGCGCCGTAGTTCACGTCCCAGGACTCGTCGATCGCGACCTTGGCCTCGTACGAGCCGGCCGGCAGCGCCGTGGTCGTGAACGTCGCCGTCCCGTCGCCGTCCGGATCCTCGAGCCAGGAGCGTAGGCAATCCGGCTGCCAGTCGCCGGGGCAGCCGAGTGCGGCCTGGAAGGAGCCGACCGCGACCGGGATCGGCGTGTTCACGTTGTCCGTGATCCAGTGGGTCTTGTGGTCGTAATAGAACTTGACCGGCCCACCGGGAGCGGCGAGCGGGATGTTCCCGCCGCCGGGCTCGCCGTGGAGCCCGTAGTTCTCGTCCCAGGAGTCGTTCAGCGCCGCCTTGTACTGGTAGTTCCCGGCCGGGATCGCGAACGTCCCCTGCCAGACGTCGTCGCTCGCGTCATAGGTCAGGTGCGAGGCCGCGCAGCCCGGATCCCAGTTGTTCGCGCAGCCCGCGGCCGTCTGCAGGTCGCCCGCGATCGTGACCGAGGACGGGTTCGGCGTGCTCGACGCCGACGCGGGCAGGAGCACGAGCATCGCGGCCGCCAACGCAAGCAGGCCCGCCCGAGCTGTCGCCCCTCCCGGCACGGCGCCGAGGATACGCCGATCGAGCTCCCGATTCCACTTCGCCGTCGGTCGGCCGTCAGTCCGCCTCCTCGAGGAAGGAATGCACGTCGCGGGCGAACTCTTCGTGATGCTGGAAGAGGAACCCGTGCGCCGAGTCCGGGTAGATCCTCAGCCGCGCGTCCGGCAGGAGCCCGGCGAGCAGGTAGGAGTAGCGCGGAAGGATCATCGGGTCGCTGTCTCCGTTGGCGACGAACACAGGCAGATCGATAGCGGCGACGCGCTCGAGCAGCGCGTGGTTCGGGATCCCCCACGCGCACACCGCGTCGTACTGAGCCTGCCGGGTCTGCCATGTCGTCGGCGCGTCGCGGTCGGTCGTTCGTCCGCCGAAGATGCGGCCCGCAGCTTCCTTGCCCGCCTCGCGGCTCGTGTCCGTCGGTGCGAAGAAGACGGAGATGTACCCCTCGGGGCTCGTCTCCGGCGACCCGACCGCCCCGATCACCTCCGGCGCCCAGCCGTGCATCCCGGCCGCACCCTGGGGCGCGGCCGAAGCGAGCACGACACGCCGGAGAAGGTCGGGACGGATGAGCGCGATCTCCTGTGCGACGAAGCTGCCGATCGAGAAGCCCAGCAGATCCACTCGCTCGAGGCCCATCGCCTCGATGAAGGCGATCGCGTCGTTGGCCATCGCCTCGACGGTGCTCGGCGTCGTACCCGTAGTGGCGCCGACTCCGGCGTTGTCGAAGGTGACCACGCGTCGTCCCGCGGCGAGGGCGTCGACCAGGGCCGGGTCCCAGTTGTCGAGGTTCCCTCGGAAGTGCTGCAGGAGGACGAGCGGCACGTCGCCGTCGCCGACGTCGCGGAACGCGTACGCGATCCCGTTGCCGGCGGTGACGCGTGAAGTCGGAGCTTGCGTGTACGTGACCGGCGTTTCTGTGACTGCCATGAGTCACTCCTCTCCGTTCGGTCCGGGCGGCCCTTCTCGCCGCCGACGCAACGCTACTCCGTCGGCGGCCGACGGCTCACGGGAGGAGAATGGAGGCGGCGGGAATCGAACCCGCGCAAGATTTCAGCAGTCGCCCGACGGAGAGACGATGGTCACGTATCACGAGCCGCCGAAGACGCCGAAACCCCGGCCCGGCGGTGGGGCGATCAGCTCGAGGACGTCGTCGACGGTGATGACTCCGATCGGACGGTCATTGGCGTCTACGACGGGGAGGATCGTCAGGTCGTAGTCGGTCATCGCACGAACGATCTCGTCGAGGTCGGCGTCGGCTTTGACCGACCGCTCGTGCTTGACGAGGTCGGCGAGCCGCATATCCGGCGCGGCTCGAACCAGATCGGCGAGCGGGACCGCGCCTCGATAACGGCCCGAAGTATTGATCGCGAAAATCCAGGTGAGCGCATCGCTCGGGCCGAGGGCGCGACGAACGCGGTCGAGTGCCTCCTGTTGAGTCGCCTGTGTGTAGGCAAGCACGAACTCGGGGCTCATCAGGCCGCCTGCAGTGGTCGGCTCGTATCCAAGGAGAGTCCGGAGTCGTCGGTGCTGGACCGGCGGTAGAAGTTCCAAGATACGCGCCTGCCGTTCCTCGTCGAACTGGCTGACGAAATCGGCCGCGTCGTCGGTCTCCATCCGGGCGACCAGGTCGGCCAAGTCGCCGTCTTCTCTCGCTTCGGCGAACTCGAGCTGGTGCTCCTCGCCGAGCTCTTCGAACACATCGGCCTCGCGCTCGGGATCGTCGTGGAGGGCTGCGATGATCTCTTCCCCTTGGCCGTGCGGTGCGGCTTCGACCAGGTCCGCCAGCTCGGCGGGATGCATGCGGGCGAGCTTCGGGTGCGGCACTCGCAGTTGGATCGTCGGTATATCGCCCGTAAAGGGCTCGAGGCTCGCCCAGTCGAGAAACTCGGTGACTGGAATGCGAGGCGCGACGGGCCGCGGGAGCAGTCGGCGTAGGAGGCTCTTCGGACTCGTGTCGATACCGAGAACTCGCCACCAACCCTCGACGCGCCCGATCTCGATCTCATTGGCGCGAACCAGCCTGGCGCCGTCGACGTTGATCAGCTGGCGGTCGAGCAGGTCGTCGCGAAGGAGGAGCTCGCCCGCGCGCCGCTGGAACGGCTGAAGGTCCAGCCGCGCCTTCGTCAGCGTGATTCGGCCGTGCTCGATTTCTCCGATTCTCCCGCTCGGAACGTAGACGTCCCGTCCTGCGACCTTGGCGACCGCACCGCTGATGGGCGGATACTCGCCTTCCCCGAGCCGGATCAAGAGATCGTCGATGCGGCCCAGCTTGCGACCGCTTGCGTCGGTCAGCTCGCCGCTCACGACGAGCGACAGGTGAAGGATCGGCGGGACCGCGCTCATGGCAGCACGTAGGTCAGGACGAGCGCAACCGACATTGCACTCACGATGAGCGTGACCATCCAGCCCGCGAGGAGCAGGAACCTGTTGCTCGTGAGGTCGCCAAGGAGCCGGCGGCGCCGGCTGAGCAGCATCACGAAAACGAGGATCACGGGAAGTAAGAGGCCGTTGACGACCTGCGCCAGGAACATGACGCGGATCAGCGGGAGTCCTGGGATCAGGACGAGGACGGCCGCGACCCCGAGGAAGAACGCGAGCAATCCGTAGAAGGCGGGAGCCTGGCGCGGCTTGAGGTCGAGGCCGCGTTCGAGACCGAGGGCTTCGGTCGTCGCGTACGAGCTCGTCAGAGGGACGACGCCGAGACCGAGGAATGCTGCTCCCAAGAGACCGAGCGCGAAGATGGTCTCCGCACCATGGCCGGCCAATGGTCCGAGCGCCTTCGCCGCCGCAGCGGCGTCCGGAATGCTGCGCTCATGATGAGCCCAGAGGGTCGCCGCCGCCGCGATCACGATGAAGGCGGCGATCGAGTTCGTCAGGAAGGCGCCGAGCCCGACATCGAAACGGGTCGTGCGCAGGTGCTCCCGACCAAGACGCTTGTCCGCTGCATACGACTGAATGAAGGCCTGCCCCCAGGGCGTGATCGTCGTCCCGACCGTCGCCACGACGGCGAGCAGGTAGGCCGACGTCACATGGCCGTGCGGCGCCACCAGGGACTGCGCGCTCTTCGCCCAGTTCGGCCGCGCAAGGACGGCGGAGGCGGCGTACGCCACCGAGACTCCGCCGCCGACCGCGAGAAAGACGTACTGGACGCGCAAGAAGCCTGCGCGTGCGAGCAGCAAGCCAATGACAACAACCGAGACGACCACAGAGACTGCGACGGGTACGCCGAAGAGCGAGAGCGCTGCACCGATTCCCGCGAACTCCGCGAGCGTCGTCCCGAGGTTTGCGATCAACATCGTCCCGATCGCCAGTGCCGCCCAGCGGATCCCGAACCCCTCGCGGACGAGGTCGAGCAAGCCGCGGCCGGTCGCCAGCCCGAGCCGAGCGCCGGCTTCCTGCGTCACGAACAGGGCGATCATGCTCGCGAGGACGACCCACAGGAGGGCGTAGCCGAACTGCGCGCCCACGACGGAATAGGTCGTGATCCCACCCGCGTCGTTGTCGGCGAATCCGCTGACGAGCCCGGGGCCGAGCGCGGCTAGAAACGCCAGCGTCGGAAGCCGGAGCCCGATCCGGCGCCCGGTCGAAGCGCCCCCGCGCCGCCGCGGCCGGCCGCGGCGAAAGATCCCGCTTCTCGCTTCCATGGCGTTGCCTCACCAGCCTCCGCCTGCCTGCGCAGACGGAGCGAGTCGCTAGAGGCGCTCGAACAACGTCACGCGCAAACGCACGAGTCTTCGACCCGTACTGCCGGGTTCCACAGACTCACCTCCACGCGTGGTCGTTCTCACGGACGAATCGTAACCGGCGTCGGCACCGCTGCGGGCCGACGTGTATCGGTGATGGAGGCGGCGGGAATCGAACCCGCGTCCGCGGACGCACCGCCAGAGCGTCTACAAGCTTAGGCCGCCATTGAGATTCGCCCGCCGGCCGGTTGGTGGCCGACCAACCGTCGGGCTAGCCATCCTTGGGTGTCGCGCCTCCGGCGATTGGCTCTCCTTCGGCGCCGAGCCCGTTCGTTGATGCCGCATCCCGAATCACGGGCCGAATTCGGGGCGACACGCTTCGCTACGGGTTAGGCAGCGAGAGCGAGTGCGTGATCGTTATCCGCACTTACGTTGTTTCCCGGTTGTTTTACGAGGCCGACCGGGGACCTCGGCTTGCAGCTCTGCCGGAGAATCGACCACGTCGAAACCAGGTCGCCCCCGTATGTCGCTCAAATTGTAGCTTCGCGTCTGTGGATCCGATCGTCTCCGAGCGGCTCGAGCTGCGCGCTCTCGACGTCGAGGCTCTCGACGCGTTGGCGGAAAAGGCCGACGAGCACGACCGGCGGTTCTTCCAGATGCGCCGGCGTGAGCTGGCGGCGGAGCCGAAACTCCTCGGGTGGTTCGTTTGGGAAGTCGTCGTCGACGACGAGATGGTCGGGCACGCCGGCTTCCACGGCCCGCCGGGACGAAATGCGCAGAACGACCCGGACGCCGTCGAGATCGGCTACACGATCTACCCGGACTTTCGGCGCCGGGGCTACGCGACCGAGGCGGCCCGCGCGCTGATCGGCTGGGCGCGGGACGAGCGGGGGATCCACCGGTTCCTGTTCTCGATCTCGCCCGAAAACGAGCCGTCGCTGGCGATCGCGCGGCGGCTCGGGTTCACCGAGGTCGGCCGGCACTGGGACGACGAGGACGGCGAGGAGCTCGAGTTCGAGCTGCGCGTCCCGTGATCGAGGTTCGCGTCAGCCGCGGCGAGGCGGACGACCGGCGCTCGCTCGAGATCTACAACGAGGTCTGGCCTCACGACGCCTTCGCGCTCGAGGATCTGACGGCGTTCAAAGCGTCGCTGATCGCCGCCGACGATCACGTCGCGTCGCTCCACGGCATCGACGTCGGCTCGGCCTTCACCGGGATCCGGCCTCATCGTCCCGACGTCGTCTTCGCGCCGATCACCGTCCTCGCAGGACACCGCCGCCGCGGCGTGGGGACTGCGCTCTACGCGGCCGTCTCCACCTGGGCGGCCGCGCACGGGCGCACCGGGCTCGAGGTCGCAGTCGACGAGGACGACGCCGACAGCCTCGGCTTCGCCGAGCGACGGGGCTTCTCCGAGATCGAGCGCAACACGCGCGTGGTCCTCGACCTGACCGAGATCGAGGCCCCCGAGGTCGCACCCCCGTCCGGCGTCGAGATCGTCACCTGGGCCGAGCGGCCCGAGCTCGCCCGCGGCATGTACGAGGTCGCCTGCGAGGCCTACCCGGACATCCCGGGGCAGGAAGACGACCTGGTCGAGCGGTTCGACGACTGGCTCCAGCACGACATGAGCGGTCCGGGCGACAGGCCGGAGGCGACCTTCGTCGCGCTCGCAGACGGCGAGGTCGTCGGCCTGGCCAAGTTCTCGCTGACGACCGCACGGCCAAAGGCCGCCTATCACGACATCACCGGCGTCAAGCGTGCATGGCGCGGCCGCGGGATCGCCGGCGCACTCAAGCGCGCGCAGATCGGTTGGGCGAAGCAGGCCGGCTACGAGCAGCTTCAGACCGGCAACGAGATGCGCAACACGCCCATCCGCCGACTGAACGAGCGGCTCGGCTACCGGCCCGCGCCCGGCCGGATCTTCCTGCTCGGCCCGCTCAGCGGCGGCGCCTGAGCGCCCGCTCCATGTCACGTTGGGCGTCGCGCTTCGCGATGTCGCGGCGCTTGTCGCGCTGCTCCTTGCCGCGCGCGAGCGCGACTTCGAGCTTGGCGCGGCCGTTCTTGAAGTAGAGGCGGGTCGGAACGAGCGTCAGGCCCTTCTGCTGGACGGCGCCGATCAAGGAGTCGATCTCGCGCCGGTGCAGCAGCAGCTTTCGCGGCCGCTCGGGCTCGTGGTTGGCGACGTTTCCCTGCGCGTACTCGTCGATGTGGGCGCCGACGAGCCAGACCTCGCCGTCGCGGACGTCCGCGTAGGCCTGCGCGAGCGTGACGCGGCCGTCGCGGAGCGACTTGACCTCTGTCCCGGTCAGCTGCAGCCCCGCCTCGAAGCGTTCGAGCAGGTTGTAGTCATGGCGGGCGCGACGGTTCTCCGCGATCAGCTTCTCGGCCACGAGGTCAGTCTAGGACGGAGCCAGTTCGACCTTGCCGGCCGGCTTGTCGATCGACTCGACGCGGACGTCGATCGGGTCGCCGAGGCGGAAGGTGCCGCCGCCGCGGCGGCCGACGAGCGCCGTGCCGAGGTCGTTCAGCTCGAAGTAGTCGC
>JBPYFE010000051.1:0-24993 GCA_051986525.1 Gaiellaceae bacterium | reverse complement strand
CTCCGCTGACGCTGACGATCCTCTCGGCGGCGGTGCCGCGCGAGCGGCGCGGCCTCGCGCTCGGCGCCTGGGGCGGGATCGGCGGCCTAGCCGTCGCGATCGGGCCGCTCGTCGGCGGCGCGGTCGTGCAGGGAATCTCGTGGCAGTGGATCTTCTGGCTGAACGTTCCGATCGGGCTCGTGCTGGCGCCGCTCGCGTTCTTCCGGCTGCAGGAGTCGCGCGGCCCGTCGAGCCACCTCGACTTCCCCGGCCTCGGCCTCGCGAGCGCCGGCCTGTTCGGGATCGTCTGGGGGCTCGTGCGCGCGAACACGCTCGGCTGGGGCTCGCCGGAGATCGTCGGCTCTCTCGTCGGCGGCGCGGTCGTGCTGACGTTGTTCGTGCTCTGGGAGCTGCGGGCCCGCGCGCCGATGCTGCCCATGCGTTTCTTCGAAAACCGGACGTTCACGCTCACGAACGTCTCGAGCCTGTTCATGTTCTTCGGGATGTTCGGCTCGATCTTCCTGCTGGCGCAGTTCTTCCAGACGGTGCAGGGCTACTCGCCGCTGCAGGCGGGGCTGCGGATCCTCCCGTGGACGGCGATGCCGATCTTCATCGCGCCGATCGCCGGCGCGCTCTCGGACCGCATCGGGGGCGGGCGGATCATGGGCGTCGGCCTCGCGCTGCAGGCCGCGGGCCTCGGCTGGATCGCCTCGATCGCGACCCCGACGGTGCCGTACTCCGACCTCGTGGGGCCGTTCTTCCTCGCGGGCATCGGAATGGCGCTCTTCTTCGCGCCCGTCGCGAACGTCGTCCTCAGCGCGGTGCGGCCGAGCGAGGAGGGCCAGGCCTCCGGCGCACAGAACGCGATCCGGGAGCTCGGCGGCGTCTTCGGCGTCGCCGTCCTCGCCTCGATCTTCACGCACTACGGCGGCTACGGGCTCCCACAGCACTTCGTCGACGGAATGCGGCCGGCGGTCGCCGTCGGTGCGGCGCTCGTCGGCGTCGGGGCGCTCGCCGCGTTCATGATCCCGCGCCGGCAGCGGTCTGCGGAGGCGCCGCAGCCGGTCCTCGACGCGGCCTAGGTGGTTCTCGTCCTACCGGTGCCGGTTCGCCGGCGCCGGTAGGCGCGCGTCTTCGTCCGGTTCCCGCAGATCGCCATCGAGCACCAGGTCGCCGAGCGGTTCTTCGAATAGTCGTAGTAGGCCCAGGCGCATTGCCGGCAGGCCTTGAGGCGATGCCAGGTCCCGTCGGCCATCGCGTCGTAGACGATCGCGAGGATCCGGCCGACGGCTCCGTCGGCACCCTCTGCACGCGGCGCGAGCGTGAGATGGCCGTGCTCGTTCAGCTCGAGCGTCAGCCTGGCCCGGTCGGCGGCGCGGCGCAGTGCGCCGGCGGCTTCGGGAGCGGTGCGGTGCTCGTTGTTCGCGATCAGGAGCTCGCGCAGCGTGTCCCGGAGCTCGAGCACCCGCCGCAGCTGGTCGGCCGTCGGCCGCGTGGCGCCGTCGAGCTCCCGCTCCTGCAGCCAGCGCTGGAGATCGCCGGGCGTGGCGAGCCACTCGACGGCGTGCTCGAGGTCGACGGAGTTGACAAGCTCCTGGACCACGCGGAGCTGTCCCGGAGCGGCTTTCGGGACGTCGTAGCGTGGGGGGCTCTTTGGCGACACCGGCAAAGCCACTTTACCCGTGTTTGGGGTTCCGTCACGAGCTCCCGCGACAATGACGGGGTGAGGTCGCCGGACCAGGCCCGTCTGCTCGTGCTCGGCGCCGGCAGCGACCGCGTCGGGCTGCTGGAGGCGACTCGTCGCGCCGGCGTCCTCTCGATCGCGGTCGACCCTGACCCCGCTGCGCCCGGTTTCCCGCTTGCGGACCGCAGGGCGCTGCTCTCGAGCGAGGACGAGCCGGCGATCCACCGGCTCGCCGAGGCCGAGGGGATCGACGGCGTCGTCGGCGGCGGCGCCGACGCGACTGTCGGGATCGCCGCTCGGGTCGCGAAGCGGCTAGGTCTGCCCCATCCGCTCGAGCCGCCGGCCGCCTCGCTCGCCTGCTCGCGGCTGAAGCAGCGGCAGCGCTTCGTCGAGCAGGGCATCGCCCACGTGCCGTGGCGGCTGGCGACCGACGACCATCCCGACGTCAGGGTCCCGTGCGTCGTGAAGCCGTCCGATCGGGGCGGCCACGGGCTCGCGGTCGTCCGTGACCGCGCCGAGCTCGCGCCTGCGTTGCGGACGGCGATCGAGGCCTCTCGCAGCGGCAGCGCGCTGGTCGAGGAGCTCGTCGAAGGGCCCGAGGTGATCGTCCACGGGTTCTCCGTCGACGGCGTCTTCTACGAGCTGATCGCCGCCGACTCCGGCGGGCTCGGCGGGCTTGCCGCGGCGGCGGCCGCGTCGCTCGGGATCGAGAACGGGCCGACGCAGACCGAGATCAGGCTCGCACCGGACGGGCCGCGCGTCGCCGAGCTCGTCGCGAGCCACGAGCCCGAGCTCTGGCGCGGCGCCGAGCTCGACCTCAACGCGCTCGTCGTCCGCGCGGCGCTTGGGAAAACCGTCGCCGCGGACGATCTACGCTTCGGAACGGCTCATGCTCCAACCCGAAGCGCGGTCGAAGCGGCCGCTTAGACACGTTCGATGAACCGACGCCGGCTGCTCCGGCTCGTCGCCTCGCTGGTCGTCACCGGCCTGGCGACGGCGTACATCGTCTGGAAGATCGACATCAAGCAGACGGTGCACATCCTCGTGCACGCGAACGTCTGGTACTTCCTCGGCGCCGTCGCGATCACGATCGGGTCGGTCTGGCCGATGGCGTGGCGGTGGCAGAAGCTGCTCGCGGCCAAGGGGATCCACGACCGGCTGACGTGGCTCGTCCGCGCCTACTTCGTCGCCTACACCGGCGGCCAGCTGCTCCCGACGTCGATGGGCGGCGACGCCGTCCGGATCTTCGAGACGACGCGCCGGCACCCGGGCCGCGGCGGGCCCGTCGCGGCCTCGATCATCCTCGAGCGCGTCCTCGGCGGCGTCGCGACGCTCGTGCTCGCTGCGGTGGGCTTCGCGCTCGCCGTGGGGCAATACGACATCGGCGCCTACCTCTGGATCGAGGGCATCTTCGTGCTCGGCACGCTCCTGCTCGCGATCGTCCTCTTCTCGCGCCGGCTGCGGCCGCTGCTGGCACGGACGGCGCCGCTCCTGCGCTGGCTGCGGATCGAGGCGCCGGTCCGCGCCGTCTACGAAGGCTTGCACTCGTATCGCGGCGACGTGGGCCTGATGGCCGGCGTCTTCACGCTGACGCTCGCCGTCCAGATCGTCCGCGTGCTGGCGATCTGGATGTGCGGCAAGGCCGTCGGGGTCGACCTCTCGCCGCGCCCGTACTACGTGATGGGGCCGCTGTTCTTCCTGATCATGCTCCTGCCGATCACGCTGAACGGGATCGCCGTCCGCGAGTCGTTCTTCGTCAGCTTCCTGGGCAAGCTCGGCGTCGGCGCCGACGCTGCCTTCGCGACCGGCTTCCTCTACTTCGTGGTCGTGATCTGCGTGTCGCTGCCGGGGCTCGGGATCTTCGCGTGGGAGAACCTGCGCCGCAGCGTTCGCCCCGCGGTTCCGGATGTCTGACGTCTCGGTCGTCGTCGTCACCTTCAACTCGCGCGGCTGGATCGAGCGCTGCCTCGACAGCGTCCGTGACCACGAGACGATCGTCGTCGACAACGGCTCGAGCGACGGCACGCCCGAGCTCGTGCGCGAGCGGTTTCCCGACGCAAGGCTCGTCGAGCAGGAGAACGTCGGGATGGGCGCCGGCAACAACGCCGGCATGCGGCTCGCGTCCGGCAGGTACTTCCTGCTCCTGAACTCCGACGCCTGGGTCGTCGACGACGCCGTCGAGCAGCTCGCGCGCTTCGCGGAGGAGCATCCCGACGCGGCCGTCGTCGGGCCGCGGCTCGTCAACCCCGACGGGTCGCTGCAGCGTTCCGTCCGTGGGTTCCCGACGCTGTGGCGGGTCGCGACGGAGTACCTGTTCCTGCGCAAGCTCGCTCCGCGGTCGCGGGCGCTGAACGCCTTCTACGGCGGCGGCTTCGAGCACGACGAGACGCGCGCGGTCGATTGGCTCTTCGGCGCCTGCCTGCTCGTCCGCCGGGACGCGGCCGACGAGATCGGGCTCTTCGACGAGGATTTCTTCATGTTCAGCGAGGAGACCGACTGGGCGTACCGCTTCCGGCAGGCCGGCTGGAAGGTCTACTTCTTCCCCGGCGCCGAGGTCGTCCACGTCGGCGGCGGCTCGCACGCGGGGGCGCTCTGGGTCGAGAACGTGCGCTCGCAATTGCGGTACTTCGCGAAGCATCGCGGCATCCGCGAGGCCGAGCGCCTGCGGCGCCTGCTGCTGCTCGGCGTACGGCTGCGGCTGCTGGTCTTCCGCGGCGAGCGCGGGCGCCGCTACCGCGAGGCCGCCGACTTCCTCGGCTCCGGCGACGCGGCTTCGCTTCTCGGCTCGCGGTGAGGCGCGTCCCCCTCGTCCTGCTCGCCGTGCCGGCGCTCGGCCTCGCGCGCCTGCTGCCGGCCGACGGCGCCGGGCTCGGGCTCCGGCTCGCGGCGGCGACGCTGTGCGTGCTCATCCCCGGCGTCCTGATCTCGCGGGCGCTGGGCGTGCCCGGCCTGGCCGCGGCGCTCGCGTGGACGCTCGCGTCGCTGACGGCCTCGCTCGCGATCACCTTCGCCGTCCACGGCTCGCTCTGGCTGACGCTCGCGCTCCTGGGCGGGATCTCGCTCGTCGCGCTGCCGTTCTCGTTCCGGCCCGCGCCGCGGCTCGGGCGGGTCGAGCTCGCCGTGATCGCCGCGGGGATCGGGCTCGGGATTGCGCTCTGGTTCGTGGCCGTCCTCGACGGGGACGCGTTCTTCCACCTCGCCCGCGTGCGCAAGCTCGAGGTCTTCGGCTCGCTGTCGCTGAAGAACATCGGCGAGTTCCGCGACGGCAGCCTCCATCCCGGCTACGCGTTTCCGCTCTGGCACGGGATCCTCGCCCTGGTCGCAAAGCTCGGCGGCGTCGATCCGATCGGCGTCGGCCGGAACGCGCCCACCGTGCTCGCACCGCTCGCCTGTGCGCTCTTCTACGAAGCCGGCGTCGCGATCTTCCGCTCGGCCTCGGGGGCGATCGCCGTCGTGATCGCGCAGGTCGCGCTCTCGGCGCTCGCGCCCGGTCACGGCGGCTCGTACACGTCGCTCGCCCTGCCGGCGACGGCGTCGCGGCAGCTCGTCGTCCCCGCGCTGCTCGCGCTCTACTTCGCCTACGTGCGCGCGCCCTCGTGGCGCCTGCTCGTGTCGACGGCCGCTGCAGGCGCGGCGGTCGCGTTGATCCACCCGACCTACGCGCTCTTCATCGGCATTCCGCTCGTCGGCTACGTGCTGGCGCGCTGGCTGCTCGTCCGCCGCGAGACCGGGCCGGCGGCGACAGGCGTGCTCGCGCTCGCGGTGCCGACGGCGATCGCGCTCGCGTGGCTCCGGCCTGTCGTCGAGGCGACCACGAGCCACGATCCGTCCTCCGTCGAGGTCCAGCGCGCGTTCGCGAAATATCCCGGGCAGCTCGCCGGGAACATCCACCGCTACCACGTGACCGAGCAGCTGTTCTCGCGCACCGGCGCGATCGCCGTCGCGGCGCTGATCTGCGTCCCGCTCGCGTACTTCGGCGCGCGGCGGCGCTGGGCGGCCTGGGTGCTGGGCGCCTCGCTCGCGGTCTTCGCGCTGACGCTGATCCCGTTCGTGTTCCCGAAGTTCGCCGACGCCGTCTCGATCTCGCAGGCGAGGCGTTTCGCCGGCTTCGTCCCGTTCCCGTACGCGCTCGCCGGCGGCGGGCTCGTGCTCGCGAGCTTCCTCGGCGTCTTCGTGCTGCCGGTCGCGCTCGCGGCCGGAATCGTCCTCCAGCACGCGTATCCCGGCGACTTCGGCTACCGCTTCGGCGGGACGACGCCGGGCTGGCCGGCCTGGGTGGCGCTGATCGGCGGCGCCGCCGCGCTCGTGCTCGGCGCGATCCGCCCGCCGCGGCGCGAGCTGCGGCACGCCGTCCTCGGTGCCGGCGCGGTGGCGCTGCTCGCGCTCCCGGTCGCCGTGCACGGCTTCGCGCACTGGTCGCGCAGCGGCGCGGGCTCGAGCGCACTCACGCACGGGCTGATCGACGCCGTCCGTCGCGACGCGAAGCCGAAGGACGTCCTCTTCGCCGACCCGAATACCGGCTACCTGCTCGGCGCGTACGCGCCGATCTACCTCGCCGACGCGCCCTTCGCGCACGTCGCCGCGACGAAGCAGAACCGGCCGCGGCAGCGGCTCCGCGACTCGGCCCGCTTCTTCGCGCACGGCGGCGACCTCGACATCCCGCGCTACTACGGCGCACGCTGGATCGTCGTCGACCTGAAGCGGCATCGGTTGCGACTGCACCTGCCGCGCGCGTACGCGGACCGGCGGTACGTTCTCTACCGCCTCCGATGAAGGTCCTGCTCGTGACGATGTACTGGCCCCCGGCCGGGGGCGGCGGCGTGCAACGACCGCTGAAGACCGCGGCGCACCTGCCGAGCTTCGGCATCGAGACGCACGTGCTCGCCCCCGATGATCCGAAGTGGGTCCATCGCGACGACGAGCTCCGCGCGCCGACGCAGGCTTGGGTCCACCGGATCCCGTACCACGGGCCGGAGGGCCGGATTCCCTCGGAGGACCTCTACAAGCTCGAGGGCTTCGACCGGCTCAAGTACCAGGCCGGGCTCCTCTACCAGCGGGCCCTCGTCCCGGACAAGACCGTGGTCTGGGCGCCGAACGCGATCCCGGCCGCGATCCGGATCGTCCGCGACGAGCAGATCGACGTCGTGATCACGACCTCGCCGCCGAACTCGATCAACCTGATCGGCGCCGCCGTCAAGAAAGCGACCGACGTCAAGTGGGTGGCCGACCTGCGGGACCCGCTCGTCGCCGACGCCGACAACCCGGTCGAACGGCTGCCGGCGCGGATGAAGGAGAACGTGCAGAAGCTCGTCGCGCGGCTCGTCGCCTCCCAGGCGGACGCGATCGTCACCGCGTGGGACGGGATCGCGGACGAGATCCGCGGCTATGAGCCGAAAGGCGACATCACCGTGATCCCGAACGGGGCCGACTACGACGACTTCGAGGGCCTGGGCTACACGCCGGCCGACCGGTTCCGGATCACCCACACGGGCAGCTTCTTCGGCAAGCGCAACCCGCGGCCGTTCCTGGCGGCGCTGAAGGCGTCGGGCCTACAGGACGTGACCGCGCGGTTCGTCGGCGAGCTCCTCGAGCGCGACCGCGAGTGGGTCGAGGAACAGGGTCTCGAGGATCGCGTCGAGCTGCTGCCCTTCGGCTCGCGCCGGCGTTCGCTCGCCTACCAGCGCGACTCGGAGGCGCTGCTCCTGCTGCTGCCCGAGGCCGGCGAGCGCGGCGCTCCGGTCATCCCGGGCAAGATCTTCGAGTACCTCGCGGCGGAGCGGCCGATCCTCGCCGCGATCCCCCCGAGCGGGGCGACGGCGAACCTGATTCGCGAGGCCGGCGCCGGAGTCGTCGTCGCCCCCGACGACGAGAAGGCGATCCGCGAGGCGCTCGAGGGGCTGCACGCGCGCTGGCGCGCCGGCCGCCTGGACGACGCGAAGCTCGATCCGAGCCTGCGCGACCGGATCTCGCGCCGGCGCCGGGTCGAGGACCTGGCCGAGCTGCTCCAGAAGGTCGCCTGATGCCCTCGCGCCGCCTCACCGACTTCCTCTTCTTCGCCGCGATCTTCGCGATGAGCTTCGAGGAGCTCTTCTGGAACGTGGCCGGAAAGATCACGCTCGCCGAGGTGCTGTCGATCCTGTTCATGATCGCGTACCTGCTCCGCCGGATTCCGCTCTACCACGGCCGGGTCGCCCGAACCTCGCTCGTCGTCGTCGCCTTCTTCGGCCTCTTCCTGATCGTCTACCTGATCGGGTTCTTCAACCTCGAGACGACCCAGGGCCTGGCGCAATTCGCCAAGGGCCTCGGCAAGTTCGTCCTCCACTTCGCCTTCCTCGCCGCCGGGATCGACTACCTCGCGCACTCGAGCGAGCGGATGTACTGGCGGACGCTCGGCTGGTTCTGCGCGGGAGCGGCGGCGAACGGCGTCTACGGGATGCTCGCGCTCGCAGCGGCGCGCGCCGGTCACAACCTGAACTCGGCCTTCGTCCAGCCGCTGACCGGTCACTCGGCCCAGGTCAACATCTACGGCGCCGTCAACGGCTCGAACGTGTACCGCGTCAACGGCCTCACCGGCGACCCGAACCACCTCGGCATCCAGCTGATCGCGCCGCTGCTGATCCTGGGGCCGATCTATCTCCGGCTCGAGCGGGGCAACCGGTTGAAGCTGCCGCTCGGGCTGCTCCTCTCGGGGTTGCTCGTCGTCGAGCTCGCGACCCTCTCCCGCAGCGCGGCGCTCGGGCTCTTCGCCGGCCTGCTCGTGCTGCTGATCCCGTACCGGCACCTGTTCTTCTCGCGGGCGATGCTGGGGCCGCTCCTGCTCGTCGCGGCGGTGGTCGTCTACGAGGTGCACCGCCGGCCGCACTTCTTCCACGCCGTGATCGTCTCGCGCCTGCAGCGCGGCGGCCGCTCGACCGGCGGGCACTTCCAGGTGTACGGCTTCATCCCGCACGTGCTGCACACGCACCCGCTGTTCGGGCTCGGGTTCAACAACTTCTCGGTCTACTACCAGTTCGTCACCGGCAAGACGAACTGGGGCCCGCACTCCTTCTACGTGGCCGTGATCGTCGAGACCGGCATCGTCGGCGCGCTCGCCTTCACCGCCTTCATCGTCTACCTCTTCCGCCGCCTCAGCCTCGCGCGGAACATCGGGCGCGCGCTCGCGGCGGTGCGCGACCCGCTCGCGGCTAGGATCCGGCCGCTCGCGTGGGGCTTGACGGCCGCGCTGGTCGGGACGCTGGCCGCGAACACGTTCTACCTGACGATGATCTCGTTCTACTTCTACGCGCTCGTGCTGCTGATGCTGGCGGTGCCGGTCGTGTTCGCGCGACGGCTGGTTGCTTGAAGGTCGCCGTTCTCTCCACCTCGTATCCGCGGTTTCCGGGCGATCCCGCCGGCGCGTTCGTCGCGGACGCGGTCGAGCGGGTGATCGAGCGCGGCATCGACGTCGAGGTCGTCTCGCCGGCGACGTTCGCCCATCACGGGATCGCCTACGGCGCCGGGATCGTCGGCAACCTGAAGCGCCGGCCGCAGCGGGCGCTGCTGGTTCCGTCGATGCTGCGGAACTTCCGCCGGGCCGCCGCGCGCGCGGCTGCCGACGCCGACCTTGTGCACGCGCACTGGCTACCGTCCGGCGCCGTGGCCGCGAGGCTGGGGAAGCCCTTCGTCGTCCAGCTCTGGGGCACCGACGCGGAGCTGGCCCGGCGGGTGCCGTGGCTCGCGCGGCGGGTGCTGCGTCGGGCCCGGCTGACGATCTGCGCCTCGAACGCGCTCGCGTCGGCGGCGCGCGAGCTCGGGGCCGAGCGGGTGGAGGTGATCCCGAGCGGCGTCGACATTCCAGCGGAGACGGCCGAGCCCGACGAGCCGCCGGAGATCCTCTACGCGGGGCGGCTCTCCGCGGAGAAGGGGATCCTGGAGCTCGTCGAGGCGGCCGAGGGGCTGCCGCTGACGGTGGTCGGCGACGGGCCGCTGCGACACCGGGTTCCGCAGGCGCGCGGCTTCGTCCCGCACCACGAGCTCGGGCCGCTCTACGAGCGCGCCGCGATCGTCGCGGTTCCGTCGCATCGCGAGGGCTTCGGCGTCGTCTGCGCCGAGGCGATGGCCCACGGCCGGCCGGTCGTCGCGAGCGCGGTCGGCGGGTTGCTCGACCTCGTCGCGGACGAGGAGACGGGCCTGCTCGTGCCGCCGCGCGACGTCGGCGCGTTGCGCGCCGCGCTCGAGCGCCTGCTCGGCGACGCGGAGCTGCGCCGCCGCTTCGGCGCCGCCGCGCGCGAGCGGATCCGCGAGCGCTTCGCGTGGCCCCGCGTCACCGACCTGACGATCGCGGCGTACGAGAGCGTGGCCGGATGACGAGGCCTGCCGTCGTCTTCGGGCTCCTGCACGCGGGCCTCGCCCTTTCCCGCTCGCTCGGTCGCACGGGCGTCGCCGTCCACGGCCTCGCGTACTCGAAGCACGACTTCGGCCTGCGCTCCCGCTACCTGGCCGAGCGGACGATCGTGGGCGACGACGCCCAGGTGCTCGAGCTGCTCGCGAGCCTGCAGGATCGGCCGGTGCTCTTCCCGGAGCGCGACGACAACGTCGCCTTCGCACTCCGCAACTGGGACGCGGTGCGAGAGCTCGGGGACATGCCGCTTCCGGACGACCCGGACGCGATCCGGCGCCTGCGCCGCAAGGAGCGCCTGCCCGAGGAGGCAGCGGCCGCCGGAGTCGCGGCGCCGGCGACCTTCGCGGCGACCGACGCGGCCGCGATCCGCGGCGCCGGGCTGCGCGCGCCCTTTCTCGTCAAGCCGGTCGAGGGCCAGGAGTTCGCCTTCGCGTTCGGCGAGAAGGCGATCGTCGCCGCCGACGTCGACGCGGCCGTCGCCGCCTGGCAGCGCGCGCACGAGCATGGCTTCGAGACGATCGTCCAGGAGCTGATCCCCGACTCGCACGAGCACGTCTTCTCGCTGCTCACCTACATCGGCCGCGAGCGCGAGCCGCTCGCCGTCGTCACGGGCCGCAAGGTCCGGCAGGGGCCGCTCCGGTTCGGGACGAGCGCCGTTTTCGAGACGAGGACGCTGCCGGACGTCGAGGAGCAGGGGCTGCGTCTGCTGCGCCACGTCGGCTACCGCGGCTACGCGCACGTCGAGTTCGCCCGCGACCCGCGCGACGGCGAGCTGAAGCTGCTCGAGGTCAACACGCGGCTGCCGGTCTGGGCGGGAATCGCGATCGGACGCCGGGTGGACGTCGCGCGGCTCGCGTACGACGACCTCACGGGCCGCGCCGTCTCGCCGGCGCCGCGGCTTCCCGACGGCGTCACCTGGGTCTACCTCGCCAAGGACGTCTGGGTCTCGGCGCAGATGGCGCGCCGCCGCGAGCTGCGCGCCCGCGAGTTCGCCTCGCACTACCTACGCCGGAAGAAGGTGCGCGCGATCTTCGCCGCGGACGACCCGATGCCCGCGCTCGCGAGCCTCGCCTACCTGCGCTCGCGCGTCTGATGCGGATCGCCCTGCTCGACCCGCCGAGCTTCACCGTGCCCTACGACGACCGTCTCGCCACGGCGCTGGCGGCGCGCGGTCACGAGGTCCACCTGCTGACGTCGCCGTTCGTCTTCGGGGAGCCGCCGCGGCCGGACGGCTACGAGCGCGAAGAGATCTTCCTGCCCGTCAGCAGCCGGCTGCTGCGGCGCTCGCCGCGCTCAAGGCTCCGCTACCTCGCCAAGGGCGCCGAGTACGGTCCCAGCGTCCTCCGCCTTCGGCGCCGACTCGCGAGCCTCGAGCCCGACGTCGTGCACGTGCAGTGGCTCGCCGAGCCGCGGCTCGACGTCCGCTGGCTGCGCCGGATCTCGCGCCCGCTTGTCGTCACGGCGCACGAGCCGAGGCCGCGGCTCGAGCGGAATCGCGCGGCCTGGCGCGAGGTGCTCGCGCGCGCCGACAGGGTCATCGTCCACTCGGGCCACGGCGAGGCGCAGCTCGTCGAGCAGGGCGTCGAGCGCGACAAGCTCGTCCGAATACCGCACCCGCTCTTCGCGGCGGCGCCAGAGCCGGCCCCGCCGTCCGGCCGGACGATCCTCTTCTTCGGCCTCCTGCGGGAGTACAAGGGGATCGACCTCCTGCTGCGCGCTTTCGCCCACGTGCCCGACGCCCGGCTCGTGATCGCGGGCGACCCGCTCGATCCGGTGGCGCCGCTGCAGGAGCTGGCGGACTCGCTCGGGATCGCGGCGCGCGTCGAGTGGCGGCTCGGGTTCCTCGCGGACGACGAGCTGGAGGCGCTGCTGCGGGACGCTACGCTAGTCGCCTTGCCGTACCGGAGGATCGACTCGTCGGGAGTCCTCGCCACGGCGCTCGGACACGGGCGCCCTGTCGTCGTCTCCGACGTCGGCTCTCTCGGCGACACGGTGCGCGAGTTCGGCGCCGGGCTGGTCGTGCGCCCCGAGGACCCGGCCGCGCTCGCGGAGGCGCTGACCGCGCTGCTCGACGACGAGGCGGCGCTCGCCGAAGCGTTCGCCGGAACCGCGCGGGCGCGGGCGGAGCTCACCTGGGAGCGGGCGGCCGAGGCGCACGAGCGCGTCTACGAGAGCGTGACCCGATGATCCAGCGCGCGCTCAAGTGGCTGCTCGACCGCGCCGCCGCGCTCTTCCTGCTCGTCCTGCTCTCGCCGCTCCTGCTCGGGCTCGCGGTCTGGATCCTCGTCGACGACGGTCGTCCGGTCGTCTTCCGGCAGCGGCGCGCAGGCAAGGATGGGAAGCCGTTCGGAATGCTCAAGTTCCGGACGATGGTGAACAACGCGTCGCAGATCGGGCTCGAGTCCGGGCTGACGGACGATCCGTTCGGCGTGCTCCCGAACGACCCGCGAATCACGCGCAGCGGCCGCTTCCTGCGCCGCTTCAACCTCGACGAGCTGCCGCAGCTCTGGAACGTGCTCGTCGGCCAGATGAGCCTCGTCGGTCCAAGGCCCGACGTGGTCGAGCAGGTCGCGAACTACCAGCAGGCCGACCGCGAGCGGCTCGCCGTCCTGCCCGGGATCACCGGCCTCGCGCAGGTCGAGGGCCGCGACGAGATCCCCTGGGAGCAGCGCTTCGAGCTCGACAAGCGGTACATCCGGGACTGGTCGCTGGCGCTCGACGCCAGGATCCTCTGGCGCACGTTCTTCCAGTTCGGTCGGCCCGAGCCGACGCCGATCCCGGACACGCTCAACGTCGAGCGCGCCAAGGCGGCGAAGGAGAACTGACCGCGGCGACGGGCCAGCTGGCCGAGGTCGAGCCGGCGGACTGGGACGAGCTGCTCGTCGAGCTCGGCCGTGCCGACGCGTACTTCCTGCGCGAATACGTCGAGAGCGGACGCATCCTCGAGGGCGGAGAGCCCGTCTACCTCAGGCTGGCGGAGAGCGCCGGCGACGTCGTCTTCACCGGCCTCGTCCGTGAGTTCGACGGCGTCCGCGACCTGATCACGCCGTACGGCTACGGAGGCGCGGTCGGATCCGGCAACGCGCCGCCGATCGAGCGCTTCTACGAGCTCTACGACGGCTGGTGCAACGAGCGCGGGATCGTGACCAGCTTCGTCCGCTTCCACCCGCTGTTCGGGAACCACCGGCAGGCGCCGGCCGGCTCGCACGTCGAGGTCCTCGGCACGACCGTCGCCTGGCGGCTCGACCTGCACGACGAGCTGCTCGAGGGCCTGCATCCCAAGCACCGCAACAAGGTCCGGAAGGCCCGCAAGGCCGGGGTCGAGGTGACGGCACACCCGGCACCTGCCGACCTGAGCGACTTCGTCGAGCTGCACGAGGAGACGATGCGGCGACAGGAAGCCTCCGACTTCTACTTCTTCTCGGACGCGTACTGGCGCAGCCTGCAGGCGCTCGGCGAGCACCTCGTCCGCTTCGACGCGACGCTCGACGGCGAGCTGACGGCGAGCGCGCTCTGCCTGGCGGCGAAGCCGTGGCTGCACTACCACCTGAGCGCCACCGACGACCGCGCGCGCGAGACCGCGGCCGCCAACCTCGTCGTCTTCGAGGCGGGCGAGTGGGCCAAGGAGCGCGGGTTCGACCGCTTCCATCTCGGCGCGGGCGTCGGCTGGAGCCACGGCTCGTTGTACGAGTTCAAGTCCCGCTTCGACCCGCGCGGCGACGTCGAGGGCGCGATCGGCAAGTTCGTCCACGACCCCGAGCGCTACCGGGAGCTCGGCGGCGACCCGGACGACCTGAGCGGCTTTTTCCCTGCGTACCGCCGCTAGGATCGCCGGCGCATGATCGTCGTCGAGGTCCTGTTCTGGGTCAGCCTCGGCGCGCTCGTCTGGACGCTGGCCGGCTACCCGCTCTTCGCGGCGGCGCTGGCGCGGGTCCGGCCGAAGCGCGTCCGCAAGGCAGACGAGACGCCGAGCGTCACCGTGATCGTCCCCGCGTACAACGAGGAGGCCGTGATCGCACGCCGGCTCGAGAACCTGCTCGAGCTCGACTACCCCGCCGAGCAGCTCTCCGTCGTCGTCGCCTCGGATGCCTCGAGCGACCGCACAGACGCGATCGTCGAGGAGTTCGCCGCCCGCGACCCGCGGATTCGGCTCAGCCGCTTCCCACGCAGCGGCAAGCTGCCGATGCTCAACCGGACGGTCGCCGCCCTGCAGAGCGAGATCGTCGCCTTCACTGACGCGAACACGGTCTGGGCGCCCGACGCGCTGCGCAAGCTGGCGGCGAACTTCGCCGACGACGACGTCGCGTATGTGACGGGGAAGCTGACGCTGCAGTCCGCCGACGGGATCAACCGCGAGGGCGTCTACTGGCGCTACGAGCTCTGGCTGCGCGAGAGCGAGTCGAAGCTCGGCTCGATCACCGGCGGCAACGGCGCCATCTACGCGATCCGCCGCAGCGACTACTTCGAGCCGCCGTTCGGACACGACCTCAGCTTCCCGCCGCTCGCGGTCAAGAACGGGCGGCGTGCCGTGTACGAGCCCGAGGCGGCTGCGTACGAGAAGCCGTCCGCCGAGAGCGCCGAGGAGTACAAGCGCAAGCTGCGGATGCTGCCCTGGAACTGGGCCTTCCTCGCCACCGGCAAGCCGCTTCGGGGTGTGCCGGCGATCTACGCGCTCGAGATCTTCTCGCACCGGCACCTGCGCTACGGCAGCGGGCTCCTGCACGTGGTGCTGCTGGCGACGAACGTCGCGCTCGTCGGCCAGGGCCTCGTCTACCAGGTTGCGCTCGCGCTGCAGGCGCTCTGGCTCCTGCTCGCGCTGCTCGGCCGCTTCCGGCTCCGGGTGCCGGGCGCGGCAATCGCCTACTACTACTTCCTGATGATGACCGCGACGGTCGCGTCCCTTTTCCAGTACCTCCGCCGCGGTCCATCGCTGACCTGGGAGAAAGCAGCCGGGACCCGGTAGCTCTCGCCGGAGCCGTAGCTAGCCTCTAGACGGATGGGCCGGGTCGTCCTCGCTGTGCTCTCGCTTGCCCTGCTCGCGACCGCCGCCGGCTGCGGCGCGAAGCAGCTCACGTCCTCCGGGCCGCCCCACAAGGGCTCGCCGGACGACTTCGCCTACGTGCGCGCGGTCGCCCACGAGGGCTCCTGGGTCCACGTCGCCGTCGTCGACGGAGACCGCGGCCGGCCGGTCCGCGGCGCCTTCGTCCGGATCGGCAGGCACGCCCGCGTGAGCGACTGGCACGGCGTCGCGAAGATCCATCTTCAGAGCCGCGGCCGCCTCGTCGTCTTCGTCCGCGCCCGTGGGTACGACTCGACCGCCGTTCGCTACCAGTTCCGCAACCACCCGCTGCACACCGTCCGCGTCTACCAGCCGAAGCTGCAGTGGCCGATGTACGGAGTCACGCCGACGCGGACGCACTTCCAGCCGAGCATCCGCCTGCGGCCGCCGTTTCGGATCGCCTGGAGCCGCGGCATGGCCGGGCTGCTCGAGTTTCCGGCCGTCGTCTCCGACGGAGTCGCGTTCGTCGGCAACGCGTGGGGAAGCGTGCGCGCGGTCTCGATGGGCGACGGCTCGCTCGTCTGGCGGCACGACATCCGCCACGGGAAGCTGGCCTCCTCGCCGGCGATCTGGGGCGACGAGGTGATCGTGCACGGCATGGAAGGCGCGGTCACCGTGCTCGACCGCCACAGCGGCGGCGTCACCTGGCGGCGCCGCATCGGCTCGCCGATCGAGTCCTCGCCGGTGACCGTGGACGGAGTCGACTACTTCGGCGCCTGGAACGGGAACGTCTACGCGCTCGACCTGAGGACGCACCGGTTCCGCTGGGTCTACCACTCCGGCGCGAAGATCACCTCGAGCGCCGCGCGGGTCGGGAACACGGTCTACATCGGCGACTACGCCGGCCGGCTCCTCGCGCTCAACGCACGGACGGGAAGGCTCCGGCACGCGAACTCCGTCAACGGCCGGATCTACGGGACGCCGGCCGTCGAGGCCGGACGGATCTTCGTCCCCTCGTCGAGCGGCGACTCGCTGACCGCGTTCTCACGCAGCGGCGCGCGGCTGTGGTCGATCCACACCGGCTCGTACGTCTACTCGTCGCCGGCGGTCTGGGCGGGACGGGTCTACTTCGGCTCCTACAACGGCTTCCTCTACTGCGTCTCGGCGCGCTCGGGCCGGATCCTCTGGCGCTACTCGAGCGGCCGCGCGATCTCGGGATCGCCGGTCGTCGTCGACGGGATCGTCTACTTCAGCAACTTCTACCACCGCATCTACGGCCTCTCCGCGCGCTCCGGCCGTAAAGTGTTCGGCTTCCCCGACGGCGACTTCGTCCCCGTCTCCGGGAACGGACGGCTCTTGCTCCTGCACGGTTACTCCAGGATCTACGCGGTAACGCCCAAGCGGTGAAGAAGCGCATCGCGCTCGTGGCGGGCGCAGTCCTGCTCCTGCTGCTCGCGGCGGCGGTCGGCTACGCGCTCTACCGCAAGCACGAGGGCCGCAACATCCGCGGCTCCTCGACGGTCGAGTTCACGCACAAGGAGCCGAAGGCGGTCGTGGAGCCGAAGGGCATCACCTGGCCACAGTACGGCTACGACCCGGGCCGGACCCGCGCGCCGAGCGGCTTCGACGTACACCCGCCGTTCCGGCGGGCGCCTGTCTGGACCTTCCACGGCCGCGGCCTGCTCGAGTTCCCGCCCTCGATCGGCTACGGGAAGATCTTCATCGCCAACGGCGCCGGAACCGTGTTCGGCCTCGACGAGTCCAGCGGGAAGATGCTCTGGCTCCATCGCGAGCACCGCTGCACCGCCGCCTCGCCGGCGATCGGCAGGCACCTCGTCTTCATCACGATGCTGAACAAGCTGCCGTGCAATGCCTCGCACGGCGCGGACGGCCTGATCCTGGCGCTGAACGAGAAGACCGGCAAGGTCGTCTGGCGCCAGAAGATCGGCCCCAGCGAGAGCTCGCCGCTCTTCGCCGGGGACGTCGTCGTCGTCGGCGACTGGTCGCACGACGTCTCCGCTTTCACGAGCACGACGGGGACGCTTCGCTGGCGCTTCCACTCCGGCGGCGAGGTCAAGGGCGCCGTCTCGCTCTCGGGCGGACGGGTCTACTTCGGCTCCTACGACACGCACGTCTACGCGCTCAACGTCCGCACCGGCAAGCAGATCTGGCGCGCCTCGTCGCAGCCGCGGCTCGGCCGGACCGGCACGTTCTACGCCAACCCGGCGGTCGCCTACGGGCGCATCTACATCGGCGCGACCGACGGGAAGATGTACTCGTACGGCGCGAGCACCGGGAAGCTTCGCTGGTCGAACGGAACCGGCGACTTCATCTACTCGTCCGCCGCGATCTGGCGCGGCCACGTCCTCGTCGGCTCCTACGACGGCGACTTCTACTCGTTCGACGCCGCGACGGGCGACGTCCAGTGGAAGTTCAGCGCCGACGGAAAGATCTCCGGCTCGCCGACCGTGATCGGCGGCATCGTCTATTTCTCGACGTTGAACGGCAAGACGTACGGCCTCGACGTGCGGACGGGGAAGGTGCGCGTCCGCTTCCCGGTCGGCCAGTACGCGAACGTGGTTGCGTCGAAGACGCGGCTCTACCTCGTCGGCTATTCGCGGCTGTACGCGCTGATCGAGCGCGGCGGCGAACGGTTGAACCGGAAGCGGAGTGGCGGGAATGGCTAGGGTCTCGCGTTGAGCATGGGCCCGGAAACTCAAGTGCGCCCGCGCGAGCGGGAGCGGCCTTTGCCCGAGATCGACGCGGAGGACGAGCTCGAGCTCGGCCGCTACTGGCGCGCGATCGCGCATCGCTGGTGGCTGCCGGTCGCCGGGCTGATCCTCGGCCTGATCGTCGGCTACCTGCTCTCGCTCGGCGGCAAGCAGGTCTACCAGGCGAAAGCGACGATCTACCTCGGCCAGCCGCTGTCGATCCTCGGCTCGACGCCGATCCAGAGCATCAGCACGAATCCCTCCGCGGTCCGGCAGATCGTCACCTCGCCGTTCGCGCAGGAGCAGGCCGAGCACGTGGCTGGCCTTCGCTCCGGCGCGCTCCGCGGGCACGTCACGAGCGCCGGGGTCACCGGGGCGACGGTCACGTCGCGGCTGACCGGCCAGGCGCCGCTGGTGACGGTCACGGTCGACGGCTCGCAGCGGCGGAAGATCGCGGTCGCGGCCAACAAGCTGGCGCAGATCGCAGCGCAGCGGATCTCCGGCGGCTACGTCGCCGCGAAGATCGCGACGCTGAAAGCGCAGCTCGTCAGCGTCAACCAGTCGCTCGCAGCGATCGACAAGCTGATCCACCAGTACCAGACGTCCGCGTCCTCGTCGGGCCTCTCCGCGACGGACAAGCTGATCATCGTCAGCCAGCTGAACGGCGCGGCGCAGCAGCGCAGCCAGATCGTCGACCAGCAGGTGCAGGCGAAGCAGCTGCTGACGCTCGCGCAGACGGTGGAGCAGAGCTCGGTGCTCACGCCGGCGCGGGCGGTGAAGGCGACGGCGCGCAGCCGTCGAAACTCTGCTCTCGTGGGCGCGGCAATCGGATTGCTGCTCGGAATCCTCGCGGCCTTGCTCTGGGAGCCCGTCGCGGGGCGGTGGCGCACGGCGTCGTGACGAGCGCGGCTCCCGGCGCCGTCCGCGCCGAGACCGCTCCGATCGGCGGCGCCTTCGAGCTCGACACGCAGACCGTCCTCTCCCTCGAGGACGCGCCGAGACGATTTCCCGACGCGCAGTCGGTCACGAGCGGCCGCGTCGCACTGGCGCTCGTCGCCGAGCGCGCGCCCGGGATTTGGCTGCTGCCGGCCTACATCTGCGACACCGCGCTGCAGCCGCTGCAGCGCGCCGGGATCGAGATCGAGTTCTACGCCGTCGGCGCCGACCTCCGGCCTCGTCTGGACGAGCTCGAGCGCGCCGTCGAGGAGCAGTCACCCGCGGCGGTCCTCGTCGTCGACTACTTCGGCTTCCCGCCGCCGGAGGCGGAGCGTCTGGGAGCTCTGCGCGGCCGGACGCTCGTGGTCGAGGACTGCGTCCACGGCGCCCTGCTCGAGCTGCCTGACCACGCCGGCGGGCGGATCGGCGACGTCGCCTTCACCGCTTTCCGCAAGTACCTGCCGCTTCCGGACGGCGGCGTCCTCCTGGGCGTCGAGCCGCGCGAGCTGCCGCCGGCGGCCGGGCCCGGCGTCCGCGCGCGGCTGCTCGGGCAGCTTCTGCGAGGCTCCGCGATCGCGGGCGAGCTCGGCTACGACGAGACGGAGCCGATCTTCCTCGACCTGCTGAGGACCGGCGAGGACGCGCTCGCCGACCCGGAGCTCACCGGAACGTCGACCGTGTCGGAGCGCCTGCTCGCGACGATCGACCTCGCCGCGTCGGCGGAGCAGCGGCGCGCGAACTACGCGGCGCTGCTCGACGCTCTGCCGGCTCCGCTGGAGCCGCTCTTCGGCGAGCTTCCGGCCGGCGTCTCGCCGCTGCTCCTGTCGGTCACGGTTCCGGAAGGCCGGCGGGACGCGCTGCGCGCCGCGCTGATCCGGCGGCGTGTCTACTGCCCGGTCCACTGGGCGCCGCTGCCTCCGGAGATCGACCCGGAGCGCTTCCCGGACGAGCACCGACTCTCACGAGAGATCCTCGGTCTGCCGATCGATCAACGGTATGAGCCTGCGGACATGCAACGGCTGGCGCGTCAGCTCGCCCAGGCGTGGCGGGAGCTGACGTGATCGAGGGCAAGAGCGTCGGCGTCGTCATCCCTGCGTACAACGAGGAGACGCTCGTCGGCGAGACCGTCGCCGCGATCCCGAGCTTCGTCGACCGGATCTACGTCGTCGACGACCGCTCGAAGGACGCGACCGGCGAGCGCGTCCGCGCGATCCAGGACCCGCGCCTCCAGCTGCTCGAGCACGAGCGAAACGAGGGCGTCGGCGCCGCGATCGTCACCGGCTACAAGCAGGCGGCCGCGGATGGGATCGACGTCACCGCCGTCATGGCCGCGGACAACCAGATGGATCCCGAGGACCTCGAGCACCTCGTCACGCCCGTCGCGCGCGGGGAGGTCGACTACGCGAAGGCGAACCGGCTCTTCACCGGCCAGGCCTGGCAGCTGATCCCGCGCTACCGCTACCTGGGCAACGCCGTCCTCTCGCTGCTGACGAAGATCGCGTCCGGCTACTGGCACATCGCCGACTCGCAGTCCGGCTACACGGCGGTGTCGCGCGAGTACATCGAGCTGCTCGACCTCGACAGGATCTACAAGCGCTACGGCTTCCCGAACGACATGCTCGTCCACCTGAACGTCTGGAACGCGCGCGTGCGCGACTTCCCCTCGCGGCCGATCTACGGCGTCGGCGAACGGTCGGGGATCCGGCTGCGGAAGGTGGTGCCGACGATCTCGTGGCTGCTCGTCAAGGGCTTCTTCTGGCGGCTGCGCGAGAAGTACGTGATCCGCGACTTCCACCCGCTCGTCTTCTTCTACATCCTCGGCTTCCTGATGTCGTCGCTCGGCCTCGCGCTCGGCATCACCGAGGTCGTGCTGCGGATCATGGGCAACCAGATCACCGCCGCCACGGTCGTGCTCGTCGCCCTGCTCCTGATCTTCGGCTCGCAGTTCACGCTCTTCGCGATGTGGTTCGACATGGAGTCGAACAAGGACCTGCGGTAGTTGGCGTCTGCCCGCCATCGTCTGGCGGCCAGGGCCGGGCGAGCAGGGCGAACGCTCTCCGAGCCGATCGCCACACTCTTCGGCATGCACGCGATGGAGAAGGTCTCGAGGGCGTTCGAGTGGATCGCCGTTGCCGTGCTGGTCCTCGCGTTCGCACTCGCCCTCGTCACGGTCGTTCGCGATCTTCTCGAGGGCACCGCTGGAGAAATCACATACCGACGCGGACGCGCCGTGCTCGGCCGTGGGATCCTCGTCGGCCTCGAAGTTTTGGTCGCCGCCGACCTGATTCGGACGGTTGCCGTGGAGCCGACTCTTGAGAATGTCGGCGTCCTCGCGATCATCGTGCTGATCCGAACCGTGCTCAGCTTCTCGCTCGACGTCGAGATCGACGGGATCCTTCCGTGGCGCCGACTCGCTCGGCCGCGGCAATCTGGGCCCGGATCGCGAGTTTCGCAGACCGCCAGCGAGTGAAGCGGCTAACCGGCCGGTGACCGGCTCAGGCCTCGCGTGCCCCAGCTGTTGTCCGTCAGCGTCAGCAGCGCCTTGATCCGCAGCGGCACGAGCAGGGCGATGTGCAGGAAGCCGTAGAAGACGAAGAGCAGGAACGAGAGCCGGCGGGTCCGGTAGATCGCGTAGCCGCAGCGGAGCACGGCCATCCCCGCGATGACGAGCGCGTAGTGCACGAGCCGGATCGGCGCCTCGACGATCGCGTAGAGGAACGAGGTCACGACGGCGAAGGTCAGCAGCAGCGGCAGGGCCGTCTGCACGAGCACCTCGAAGACCATGTAGCGCGAGCGGCGCAGGAGGAACGGCAGCGTCCAGAGCAGCTCGCGGTAGAAGCTCTTGTTCCAGCGCAGCTGCTGGCGCAGGTACGACGGCAGGTCTTCGGGCGCGTTCGTGACCGCGTGCGCGAAGGGGAGGAAGAGCGTGTCGTAGCCCTCGGCGAGGACGAGGTTGGTCAGGTGCCGGTCGTCGCCGTAGGTGCAGTCGATGCCGCGGAAGGTCTGGTTGACGTAGCGGTCCCAGACCCTCGCGAGGACGCTTCGTCGATAGCCGGCGAGCGGGCCGGAGCAGCAGAGGACGGTGCGGAAGTGCCCCTGCGCCGCCCGCTCCTGGTTGAAGGCGACCCAGTACCGCATGTCGATCAGCCGGGTGAGCAGGTTCTTGCGGTTGTTCGTGACGCCGACGTCGCCGGTGACGGCGCCGACGCGCTCGTCCTCGAAGGCGCGGACGATCTCGGTGATCCCGTCGGGATCGACGATCGTGTCGGAGTCGACGGTGACGACGAGCTCGCCCCGGCAGTGCCCGAAGGCCGCGTCCTGGGCAAGGCGCTTGCCGCGGTTGCGGGTCGGCAGCAGCATCGTCCAGCCGGCCAGCCGGCCGAAGGCGCGGTAGACGGGGATCAGCGCGGTGCGGTTCTTGGAGCAGTCGTCGACGACCCAGACGCGCGTCTCTCCCTCGTAGTCCTGGCGGACGAGCGACTCGAGGCAGGCGCGCAGGTCGTCGGGATCCTCGTTGTACGAGGTGATGACGACGTCGACCGCCGGCAGGCGCCCGAGCGCAGGCCGTTCGTCTCGGCCGCGCGCGGCGTTGCGGAACCCACGGTGCGCGAAGAAGATCTGAAGCGCGAAGTGCGTCATCACGACGAGCGCGTAGAAGGCGAAGACGACGTGCAGCGACTCGCGGAGCAGCTGGGCGGCGAGCGAGCTCACGCGGCGCCCTCGATCCTCCGCGCGACGATGCCGGCGCCGACGGACTCGAGCGCGCGCGTCAGCTTCGGGTTCGGGTCGGCGCTCGGCCTACGCAGGTCGAGCAGCCAGAGCACGAAGCCCGAGACGCCGTGCGCACGTGGCGCCGACGCGGCCGGGTGCGCCGACGACGCGGCGAGGAGCACGAGCCGCTCGTGCTCGACCTTGCCGCCGCGGCTGACCGGCCACTGCCAGCTGACCGCGTGCCATTCGGCGCCGCCGACGGCGTAGACGAACGTCTGGCCGGTGACGCCGTTGCCGAGGTCGACGCGGTGCGAGGCCTCGACGTCGAAGTTGTGGAACGAGTAGCAGTGCGCGAGCGAGTACGCGTCCAGGGCGCCGAGGTTTGGGCTGCGGACGGCGTCGACCCAGACCGTGAACGCCGCGCGCGACGGCCGGGCGGACCGGAGCACGAACCGGACCCACGACGAGTGATTGCCGTAGTAGGGCGCGGCCCAGCCGATCGTCTCCGCGCGGCGGATCGTCCAGCCCGGCGCGGCGACGGGGTGAGGCGCGAAGGCGGCGATCTTGGGCACGCCGTCGTTCGAGAAGCCGCGCGCCGCGACGGCGAGGCGGCCGTCGGCGAGCGCGAGCGCGAACGTCGCGGCGGCGAGGATCGCGATCCGGCTCGTCAGCCGAAGCGCCGAGGCGCGCTTCTCCGGCGGCGCGGGCTGGGCGAGCGGCGAGTCCGCGTGCACCGGCTCGAGCTCACGCCAGAAGAGGTGGAAGCGGGGCATCGCACGAACTAGCAGGACGACGACGAGGTTGAGCGCGACGAGCCCGGCGACCGGGTGCAGGACCGTGATCGCGGCCCGCTCGCCGAAGCGCGACCCGACGGCGAAGAGGACGAGGATCCGGCCGACGTTCGCCGCCCAGATGCACGCCGCGCCGAGCGCGAGCCAGGCGACGCGCCTCAGGAACAGGCCTTCGAGGAAGTAGAGGGCGAACACGGCGAGCAGGAAGAAGCCGAGCAGGCTGTTCACGCCCGAGCAGGCGCTCCCGACTCCGAGCGAGAACGGCTTGCCGGCGTGGGCGATCCGGAAGACGCCGTCCGAGCCGGCGACCTGCGTCGCGAGCCCGAGGCGCGGCGCGACGTAGGCGACCGCGCCGGTCGTCGCCGAGGTGAAGCCGCTCAACGCGCGGTCGAGCACCGCCAGGTACGGCAGCGGCCAGGCGAGCAGGAGCGAGAGCACGGGGAACGCGAACGGCACGATCGCGCGGGCGCCGAACAGGAGCATCACCGCCGCGAGGACGAAGAGCGGCAGGACGAGCAGGTCGATCCGCATCGCCCAGAAGTACTTCGACCAGACGACCGGGCCGGCCGCGACCAGCATCACGGCTGCGCCGAGCAGCACCGTCCCGAGCAGGAGGTCGAGCCGACCGAGACGAAGCGCATCCACGTACGGGTGCCTGCGCAGGGCCGCGAGCATCACCCCGAGCGCGAGCACGGGGACGAGGACGAGGTCGGCGAGCGGCGTCTCGTAGCTCCACTGGCCCGCGAGTGCCGAGAGCGAGAGCCAGAAAGCCGCGATCGTGCAACCGGCGAGCACGCTCAGCCGGAGGGTGACCGGAACCGGAGCCCGCGCGGCGCGCGCGGCCCGTAGCGCGAGCGCGGTCAACGGCTGCTAGCGCGGAAAGCCCGAGAAGCGGCGGCGCGCGAGCGTCGCTCCGACGGCGAGCAGCGCCGTCAGCGGCAGCAGCAGCGCCGCCGGCGCCTCAGGAACCTGGTGGCCCGGCGCGCAGCTCGCGATCGGGACGACGTTGCTCTGCGAGCCCGCGGAGTCGACCCGGTACGCGGCCATCGAATAGCGGCCGACGTCGAAGCTGAACGACCCTCCACGTCCGTTCGCCATGTGCACGAGCGCCGAGCGTCCGGTCGCGGTGAAGGCGCCCTTCGAGTCCCGTTTTGCGAGCAGCTTCAGCTCGACGTCGCCCGGCTGCCCCGTCCGCACCGAGCCGGAGAGGAGGTCGCCCGTACAGCGGGCGTGGATCTGCACCGGCGACTGAGCCGCCGCGACGGGCGCGAGGACGAGGGAGGCGACGACGGCGCCGACCGCGCAGGCGCGTCGACGGAAGGATCGGAGCGTGGCGGCGCTCGAGTTCACGGGAGACTCCTCTGAGTTCGGTTTGACCCGCAGCGGCGCCGCAGAGGCGTGCCTTCCCCTACGGCATCGGGCTCGGCTCGCTTGAGGGGTTTCCCCTAGTCGAGGTAGCTGCCGGCCCTCAGAGCCCGGGCTGCGCCTCGATCCGGCCCGCCGCCGCCGCCTCTTTGAGCGCGGCGTAGTCGCGTTCGTTCTGATCCGCATAGCGCTCGGCGAACTCCACGAGCGCGGCGTCGAACGCGCGCCCGCGGCCGAGATAAGCGGCGATCGCCACAGCGTCGCCGGACCTCGCGTGCGCCTTCGCGAGCGCCCAACCACAGATCCGCGTATAGACGGTGAGCGCCTCGGGCTCCATCTCGTCCACCTGCACCGAGCCCTTCGCGTCCCAGAGCTGCCGCACGTAGAAGCTGCGCTTGACGCCGTCGACGCCGTCGGTGGTCAGCCAGCCGAGCATG
>JBPYFE010000050.1:0-13496 GCA_051986525.1 Gaiellaceae bacterium | reverse complement strand
CGCGCCTCCCGGAGCCGGCGGGCGTCGCGGGCCCGCGCTGCGCCGAGCAGCGCCTGGCCGATCTCGCGGGAGTAGCGCGCGGCGAGCACGGGATCGCGGTGGCGGCGCATCAGCTTCCCCATCCCGTACGCGTACGGAAAGCGCGACGCGAGCCGCTCCGCCTCGGTCTTCGTCGGGTGGTAGACCACGGCGTCCGGCGCCCACGCGACGACCCCGTCGGAGCGCAGGAGCCGCAGCACGGCCTCCGTGTCCTCGGCCGAGCGGCTGATCGCGCCGACGCCGAACAGGGGGTCGAAGCCGCCGAGGTCGACCAGCACGTCGCGACGGAAGGCCATGTTCCCGCCGGTGCCGATGCGCCAAGGCGGGGTCGAGCGACCGCGAAAGACCTCGGCCTCAGCCCGCTGGTACCGGTTGTACGCGAGCCCGCGGTCGTCGCGCGGCTGCACCGGGCCGAAGACGCCCGTCGCTCCGTCCGCGAAGCCGGCGAGCAGGCCGGCGACCCAGCCGGGGTCGACGACCTCGTCGTCGTCGACGAAGGCGACGATCGGCGCAGTCGCCAGTGCGAGACCGCGGTTTCGCGCGTGCGCGAGTCCAACTGGGAACACGTCGACGACGCGGTCGGCGCCGAGCTCGGGCGGCGGGCTCGCGCCCTGCCAGACGACGACGATCTCGACCCGGCGATCCGCCTGCTCGGCCGAGGCGGCGATCGACGAGACGGTCTCGGCCACGTTCGCCCGGCCGAGCGTGCACACGACAACGCTCAGCTCCGGCAGCTCCTGAGCCGTCGACGCCTGCTCCATAGCGCGAACGAGTATGCAGACCCGACCGGGCGATGGTTAACGATGCGCGGTATGCGCGCGCTCGTCGTCCTCGGCCAACCGCCGCTGCTCGAGGGCGGCGCACCGGGTAAGACGGCGGTCGGCCTGCTGCGCGGACTGCTCGCGCACGGCGTCGAGGTGCAGGCGCTCGCGGCCCGGCAGCACTTCGCGGTCGAGGGCGTCGTGCCGGAGGATCTACCCGTCGAGGTCGTGCCCGTCGAGCCGCCGCCGAAGTGGCAGGCGCGCGTGGACAAGTACCGGCGTCCTCGCGGCGAGCTCGCGCGCGGCGCCTTCCTCGCGCGCGTGCGGGAGCTCGCCGGCGACGCCGACGTGCTCCACCTCGAGGAGACCGAGACCGCCTGGTGCGACCTCGGCGTCGTGACGCCGTCGCTGGTTCATCTCCACTACCGCGCCCGGGTCGACCGGTCGTACGGGCCGCCCTGGCGGCGGCAGTTCCGGGACGTGCTCGAGTTCGCCGCGGCGGAGCGCGCGGCGATCCGCCGGCACCGGCACCTGGTCGCGAGCTCGCCGCTCGTGGCGGCGTCGATCCGCAGCGAGGCGCCGGAGGCCGACGTCACGCTCGCGCCGCTCTCGCTCGACGCCTCGTACTACGAGCCGGCGCCGCTCGAACGGCCGTTGGCGGGGATCATCGGCACCGCCGCCTGGCCGCCGACGGCGGCGGCGATGCGCGAGCTCGTCGAGCGGATCTGGCCGCTCGTCCGCCGTCGCGTCCCCGAGGCGAAGCTCGTCGTGGCCGGGCGCGGCGTCGAACACCTCGGCCTCGCCGACTTCGCCGACGTCGAGCTCGCCGGCTCCGTGCCGTCGGCGCGCGAGTTCATGTCCGGCCTGGGCGTGCTGCTCTTCCCGCTCGAGCGCGGCAGCGGGGTCAAGGTGAAGGTGCTCGAGGCGATCGCCGCGGGCGTGCCGGTGGTGACGACTCCCGCAGGCGCGGAGGGAATCGAGGCGCCGGGCGGCGTCTTCGTGCACACGGAGCCTGACGATCTCGCCCGGGCCGCCGCGGCGCTGCTCGAGGACGAGGACCGCCGACGGGAGGCCGGCGCCGCAGCGCGCGCGGCCTTCGAACAGCGCTACGCACCCGAGCCGGCGACGGCGCCGCTCGTCGAGCTCTACCGGCGGCTCGCCGAGAGCTAGCGGCGCCGCGTCTTCGCGCGCGAGAGCGAGAAGAGCTGAACCCGCCCGAGCTCGACCGCGGCGCGGGCGAGGAAGCGCGACGTCCTCACGCTCGCAGTCGTGCCGACGGTGATGCTGACGGTCGCAGAGCACGTGCTCGTTCGCGCAGCGCAGACCTTGTAGCCGAACGTCCCGCGCGCCTTGCGGAGCGCGTCGCGGTAGGAGCCGGAGTTCGCGACGGTCGCGATCCGGGTGCCGTTCCGGAAGACGTCGACGCGTGACGACGAGAGGCCGCTCCAGCTCAACTGGACGGCGCCGCTGACGAGGGTCGCGTGCAGCACGACCGCCGGCGCGGGCGTGCTCGGAGGCGGAGGAGAGGTCGGCGGCGGAGGCGACGTCGGCGGCGGCGAGGCGGCGGTCGAGGCGCCGTGGAGGACGATGCCGCTCGTCGGACCGAGCGTCACCGAGGAGTGCGCCGCGCCGGCGTCGTCGTAGAACGTCCCGCCGAGCGCGACGGTCACCGACCCGGACGACGGGTTGACCAGCACGGTGCCGTCCGTGTAGTCGCGCCGCCAGGCCGCGCCGACCTGGTAGCGGGCCCCGGTCGGCGTGCCGACGTCGGTTACCCACGACTGCGCGAAGGGGTCTTGCGCCTCGGGATCGGACGGCTCGAACAGGAGCGCGCCCTTCCCGCCGGTTCCGTCGAAGAGGAGGAAGTTCGCGCGCGCGTACTGCATCGAGCGCGTGTCGCCGCTCGGCGCGTAGGTGATCCCGAGGAAGATCTTGCCGGCGTCGACGGTCGCCGCCTGGAAGCTCTGGCGGAACGTCCAGTCGGAGCCGGCGAACCAGCCCGAGCTCGTCGTGCCCCACTTCGTGTAGTACTCCTGCGCCGCGCCCGAGGTGAACTGCAGCCAGTCCTTCCAGGTCGCGAGCGCGTCGTAGCTCGCCATCCACGGCGCGTACAGGTTCGGGACGACGAGGAAGCCGGAGCTCTGGAGCGCGGGCCCGACCTTCGCGAGCATGCTCCGCGTCGCCGCGCGCCAGGCTGCGTCGCTCGGATAGGCGGCGATCGTCCTGCTGCCGAGGTGCCAGGCGATGCTCGCGTCCGTGTCGTCGACGAAGACGCCGTCCCAGCCACCCGCGCGGGCGTCGGCGGTCACGTTCTGGAGCCAGCGGTCCTGGTAGGCCGGGTTGCCGACGTCCATCAGCCACGCGTCGGGATAGCCCGACGAGTTGATCCGGCTGCCGGACGTGTCCGTCAGGAACCAGTCCGGATGGTTGTTGTTCGCGTCGCAGTAGCCCTCTCCGACCGTCATGTGAGCGCTGTCGACGCCGCCGGAGCAGCTGTAGGAGACGGTGAAGCTGAGGTTCTTGTAGACGAGCGCCTTCAGGCCGGGGTTCGCCGCCTTCAGGGCGGGCAGCAGCGGGGCTTCCCACGAGTTCAGGATCACGTAGCGGTACCGGGAGAGGTCGCCGCCGTTCTGGGCACAGTTGCTGCAGATCCGCAACGCGCCGATGCCGGAGGGGAGAGCGGACGACGCGGGTGCGTTCCCGGCCGCGCAGATGGTCGTCGCGACGACGACGGTGGCTGCAACCCAGAGGAGTCGACGTAGGCGAACGGCCCCCACGCCGGATGGATCGTCGCCCGCGCGGCAGGGCTACTCACTCGATGGAGGGAACGGCTCCTACGCGGAATCGGCGAGCTCGTCGTACAACTCGCTCGTCGCATCGAGCATCTTCGTAACCGAGAGCGCTCCGGCCGCCTCGCGCCCGGCCTCGCCGAGCCGCGCGGACGCGTCCGGATCGCCGAGGACGCGCTCGAGGGCGGCGGCCAGGCCGTCCGCGTCGCCGGCCGGCGCGAGGTAGCCGGTGCGCCCGTCCTCGACGAGCTCGCCGATCCCGGCGGCGTCGGAGGCGACCACGGGCAGCCCGGCCGCCATCCCCTCGACGACCGCGAGCGGCGAGCTCTCGTAGTCGCTCGCGAGCAGGACGCACACTGCCTGCGCGAGCAGCTCCGGCACGTCGTCGCGGGAGCCGAGGAAACGCACGCGGTCGCCGAGCCCGAGCTCCTGCGCGAGCCGTTCGGACTCGCCCGCGAGCACGCCGTCGCCGACGACGAGGAGCTCCGCATCCGGGAACGTGGCCGTGGTTCGGGCGAACGCGCGGAGCGCGAGATCCGGCCGCTTGGGCGGATCGAGGCGGCCGATGAAGAGGATCGTCCTGCTCGACGGCTCCGGTGTGACGGCGAACCGCTCGAGCTCGACGCCGTTTCTGATCACGCGGTACTGCGCCTCCCGGCCCACACGCGCCTCGAGGCCGGCGTCGCGCTCGTGCTCGGACAGGGCGACGATCACGGAGCACCAGTGGGCGGCGGCGCGCTCGAGCTCGAGGTACAGCCGGCCCTCGGCGCCGTCCGCGGCCCAGAACGACCAGCCGTGCGGCGTGAACGCGCAGCGGTCCCGCTTCCCCCGCGTCGCCGCGGCGAGCCGGCCGAGAAACCCGGCCTTGGCCGAGTGGACGTGGACGACGTCCACGCGACCGACGAGCCGGAGCAGCGTCGCCCACGAGGCCGCGTCGCCGGGCGCGGGATGGCGCTGCGGCCCGATCCGGTGCAGCGTCACGCCGGGCTCGTCGGCGAGGTCGTCCCACGTCGTCGCCTCCCGCGGACAGGCCACGTCGAAGACGAAGCGGTCCTTCGGCAGCCCTCGCACGAGGCTGACGACATGGTTCGGCACGCCTGCCAGCAGGGGCTGCGCAGCGACGAGAATCCGGACGGGCCTGGTCACGAAATCGAAGGGTATTCTTCGGTCCTCGCGAAGCAGGGCCTGGCGAATCTGCGACGCCCTGCCGAAGAAGGAACCATGGCTCTCAACGATCTCCTGCGAATGCTTTGGCGGCGACGCCTGCTCATCGTCTCCGTGGCAGTGCTCGTCGTCGCACTCGTCTACGGCGCGACGAAGCTCGTCTCGCCGCAGTACGAGGCGACCGCGACGCTCGAGGTCGCGCCGAAGAACGTCAGCAACGACCTGCTCTTCTTCGGCACCCTCGACGCGATCATGCCGGTCTACGCCGACGCGGCGACCTCGCGTTCGACGCTCGACGCCGCGAAGGCGCGCAACGGCGGGAACCTCGCCTCCGTCTCGGTCGAGACGTTCAAGGGCACGGGCCTGCTGAAGGTCCACGGCCGCAGCACGAGCCCGGGCCTCGCGAAGCAGTCGGCGAACGCCGTCGCCGCGAGCCTCGTCGAGCGGACGACGACCGGCGGGGTCGGCGTCTCCTCGCTCAAGGTGACAGAGCTCGATCCCGCGACGCGCCCGACGACGCCCGTCTTCCCGCGCACGAAGCTGACCCTGCTCGTCGGCGCGCTGCTCGGCCTCGGCCTCGGCGTCGGCGCCGCCTTCCTCCGCGAGAGCCTGAGCACGAAGGTCGAGACGGCCGACGACCTGGCGAAGGTGAGCACGCTGCCGGTCTTCGCCGAGATTCCGGCCGAGACCGGGATCTCGAAGCTGCACGCGCCGAACGAGCTCGTCGAGGACCCACGGCTCCGAGTCATGGCCGAGGCCTTACGCGACCTGCGCACGAACCTGCTCTTCACGGACGAGACGATGAAGTCGATCGTCGTCACGAGCCCGGAGGGAAGCCACGGCAAGACGACGGTCTCGTTCGGCCTCGCCGCGACGCTCGCGCGTGCGGGAACGAGGACGCTGCTCGTCGACGGCGACCTCCGCCGCGGCCGGATCGCGGCGATGCTGGGCCTGCACCCGTCTCCCGGCCTCGTCGACGTCCTGCTCGACCGGGCGAGCCTCGAGGACGCGATCGTGCACTCGCGGCAGACCGAGAGCCTCGACGTCCTCCCGGCCGGAGCGCTGACCGAGGACCCGGGCGAGCTCCTGACGGTCTCGTTCCCCGACCTGCTCGCGCAGCTCGAGCGCGACTACGAGTTCGTCGTCATCGACTCGACGCCCGTCGTCCCGATCGCCGACTCCCGCGTCGTCGCGCGCTTCGCGGACGCGACGCTGCTGGTCGCGCACGCCGGCGAGGCCCGCAACCGCCAGGTCAGGACCGCGATCGACAAGCTGGCGCTGATCTCCGTCCGCCCCATCGCCGCCGTGCTCAACTACTCGCGCGGAATCGGCGGCTCGAGCTACTACATCAACCCCGGCGAGAACAAGCCTGAGGCGAGCAGCACGCTCGCGAGGCCGAAGCCCGGCCGGACGGCCGCCCGCTAGCAGGCCTCAGACGCGGTGGAGGTTCACGGCCTCGCCCGGGTAGCTCGGACGCCGAGGCGGCCGGACTGGACCGAGCTCGCCGCCGGAGCGGCGCTCGCGCTCGTCGCGGTGCTCCTGGCCGCCGGGGCGGTCGAGAAGCCGACGACCGTGCTCGCGCTCGTCGTCGTCGGCGCGGTGGTGGTGACGGCGATCCTGCGGCTCGACTTCGCGATCCTGCTCGTCGTCGCGACTGCGCCGCTCGAGGCCGCATTCGCCAACGGCCCCGGCGGGGTCAGCATCACGAAGGTCGCGGGCGGGCTCCTGCTCGTCAGCTTCGTCGTCTACGTGGTGCGGTCCTCACGGCCGCTGCTGCTCGACCGCAGCTACGCGATCGTGCTCGGGATCCTCGGGCTCGCCGCGCTCTCGTCGCTGCACGCGCTCGACCAGGCGGCCGCGCACTCGACCACGATCCGCTACGCGAGCTTCGTCGGCGTCTACATCATCGTCAGCGAGGTCGGCGACGACCCGCGCCTGCAGCGGCGGATCGCCTGGGTGCTGGCGATCACCGCGTCGATCTCGGCGGGTCTCGGCCTCTACTACTACTTCAACGGCAGCCAGCAGTACGCCGAGCTGCCGTATTCGAACCAGAACGACTTCGCCTTCATCCTCGCGACCTCGCTGCCGTTGATGTTCTGGCTGCTGTCCACGCGCCGCGCGCTGAAGCCGTTCGTCGTCGCGATGATCGGCCTCGTCTGCGCCGCGATCCTGCTCAGCCTCTCGCGCGGCACGTTCCTCGGCCTCGCCGCCGGCTTCCTCTTCTTCATCGCCACCGACCGGCGCCGCGTCCGCCTGATGCTGGCGGGCGGGGCGGTCGCGCTCGTGGCGATCGTCGTCGTGATCCAGACGAACCCCGCGCGCTTCCAGAGCACGCTCTCGGCGAAGCAGCAGGTCGCCTCGGAGAACGTGACCACGCGCTTCGAGGCCTGGGGCGCCGCGGCGCGGCTGGCGACCGACCATCCGTTCCTCGGCGTCGGCCCCGGCAACTTCCCGCTCTACTACAACTCGCTCACGGGCCGGCCGCCGGGAACGCTCCTGCTCACCGTCGCCCACGACGCCTACCTGCAGTTCGGAGCCGAGCTCGGGCTCGGCGCGATGGCGCTGTTCGTGCTCTACCTCGTGGTCATCTTCACGCGGCTGACGACCTGCGTCCGCGAGGGCCGCGGCCAGCCGGACTTCGCCCAGGCCTTACGCATCTCGCTCGTGATCGCGTCCGTGTGCGCCGTCTTCCTCTCCGAGCAGTACTTCCTGCCGTTCTGGCTGATCGGCGGGCTCGCGACCGCGACCTGGGCGCGCGGGCGCGCGACGGCGCCGGCCGGCGCCTTGAGCGCTGGATGAGGGTGGTCTACGTCTCGACGCTGCCGCGCAGCGGCCCGCTCTCCCACCTGCTCCAGCTCGCCCCAACAGTCGCGGCGGCCGGCGCCGACGTGCACGTCGTCTGCGCGAGCGAGGAGGTGCGGGGCTGGTTCGCGGAGCTCGGAGTTCCGGCGACGGCGGTGCCGATCGACGACAAGCTCGACCTCCGCGGCGCCGCGGCGCTCTGGCCGCTCGTCGAGGACGCGGACGTCGTCCACACACACGACCGGCGGGCCGGCCTGTTCGGCCGCCTGGCCGGGCGCGCGCGCGGCGCCCGCGTCGTGCACACGCTGCACGGGCTGCCGGAGGAGCTCGTGCCGCAGTTCGGGCGCCCCGGCGCCTCGCCGCCGCCGGGGACGTCCCGCGCGCGGCTGGCCTGGGTGACCGAGGTCGTGCTGCGGGCCGAGCGCCAGCTCGCGCGGCTCGGAACGGTCGTCGCGCCCTCGGCGGCGATGGCGCGGTTCCTCGTCCGGCACGGGTTCCCGGACAGACGCGTCGAGGTGATTCCGTACGGGATCGAACCGGAAGACGTGACTCGGCGTGCTGCGACGTCCGGGCCGCTCGTCGTCGGGACGGCGGCGAACCTCGAGTACTGGAAGGGCGTCGACGTGCTGATCGAGGCCGCGGCGCTCGCGGACGCGCCCGTGCGGCTCGAGATCTTCGGCCGCGGGTCGCTGCGCCCGGAGCTCGAGCGTCTGGCCGCCGATCGTTCCGTCGACGCGCGCTTCAACGGCTTCGAGCCCGACGTGCGGTCGAAGCTCCCGTCGCTCGACGTCTTCGCGCTCCCGTCGCGCGGCGACAACCTGCCGGTCTCGATCCTCGAGGCGATGGCGGCCGGGCTTCCGGTGGTCGCCACACGCGTGGGCGGGATCCCGGAGCTCGTCGACGACGGCGAGACCGGATTCCTCGTGGACGCCGACGACGCCCCGGGGCTCGCAGCCGCGCTCGACCGCCTCGCCGCCGACCCCGACGAGCGCCGGCGGCTCGGCGGCCGGGGCGCCGAGCGGGCGCGCGCCGAGTTCTCCGCGGACGGCGTCGCCGCCCGCATGCTCTCGCTGTACGAACGCGTATGCGCATCCTCCACGTGATCCAAGAGCTGCGGACGGGCGGCGCCGAGCGGGTGCTCGTCACGCTCGCGCGCGCGGCCCAGGAGCGCGGCGACGAGGTCGCCGTCGCCGCGGCGCCGGGCGAGCTCGAGGCCGAGCTCGACGTGCGGCGGTTCCCGCTCCCGCTGGTCGAGCGGAAGCCGCAGCGAATCCCCGCCGCCGCGCTCGCCGTGCGGCGGGCGGTGCGGGCCGTCGACGCGACGATCGTCCACGCCCACAATCCGGCCATGGCGCTCGCAACCGGGATCGCGACCGTCGGCGGCCGCACGCCTGCCGGGCTCGCCGGCGTCCAGGGCTCGCCCGAGGAGGACTGGCCCGCGGCGACGAGGCTGCTCCGCTGGTCGCACCTGCCCGCCGTCACCTGCGGACCGGGCGTGACCGCGGCGCTGGCCGAGCACGGGCTGACCGCCATCGCGACCGTGCCGAACGCGGTCTCGCCGCCGCCCCCGCCCGCCGACCGGGAGGCGTTCGAGCGCGAGCTCGGCGTTCCACCCGGGCGCCGGCTGGTCGTCGCAGTCGGGCGGCTCGTCGAGCAGAAGAACCACGCGCTCGCGATCCGCGCCTTCGCCGAGGTCCCGGACGCGGCGCTCGCGATCGTCGGCGAAGGCCCGCTCCGCGGCGAGCTCGAGCGGCTGGCGGGCGAGCTGGGCAGCTCAGACCGTGTCGTCTTCACGGGCCTCCGTCCCGACGCGCGGGCGTTGATGGGCGCCGCCGACGCGGTCGTGCTCTCGTCCGCGTGGGAGGGCCTGCCGCTCGTCGGGCTCGAGGCTCTCGCCTCCGGCCGACCGCTCGTGGCCACGGCCGTTCGCGGCATCCGCGAGCTCGTCGCCGACGGACGCGAGGCGTTGCTCGTCCCGCCAGACGATCCTCCCGCGCTGGCCGTAGCGCTTCGGCGCGTGCTCGACGACCCGGCGCTCGCGGCCGAGCTCGCCCGCGGAGGCAAGGCCGTCGCGGCGGCGGCGTCCGAAGAGGCGATGGTCGAGGGCTACTTCCGCGTCTACGAGGAGCTGCTCGCCCGGTGAGCCCGCGCATCTCCGTCGTCATGCCGGCCTACGACGCGGAGACGACCGTCGGCGCCGCGGCCTCGTCCGTGCTCGCGCAGACGGGCGTCGACATCGAGCTCGTCCTCGTCGACGACGGCTCGCGGGACGCCACCGGTCGCATCGCCGCCGCGCTGTCCGGCCCGGTCCGGGTCGTCGAGCAGGAGAACGCCGGCGTCGCCGCGGCGCGAAACCGCGGCATCGCCGAGGCGGGCGGCGAGCTGATCACGTTCTGCGACGCGGACGACTTCCTCTTCCCGCGCCACCTCGAAGCGCTGCTCGCGGTCTTCGACCGCCACGGCGGCATCGCGACCGCGAACTGCTACTGGCTGTTCCCGGACGGGATCCACCCGAGCCGCGTCCGCTACAAGGGCGGCTTCCCGCGCCCCGAGCGCCAGCGGCTCGCGATCCTGGAGCAGAACTTCGTCTCGACGATGTCGCTCTTTCAGCGCAGCCTCTTCGACGAGGTCGGCCCGTTCGACGAGGAGCGCCGCGTCGCCGAGGACTGGGATTTCTGGCTCCGCGCGATCTACGCAGGCGCGCGCGTCCACCTGCAGCCGAAGCCGCTCGCGCTCTACCGCTGGGGCGACACCGGTCTCTCGACCGACCGCGAGGCGATGGACGAGAACGCCGACGCGATCCTTCACGCCGCCGCGCGACGCGACGACCTCACGCCGGAGGAGCGGGAGTACCTGGAGCGCCGGCTCGCCGGGCCCGGCCCGCGCCGGCTCGGTCGGCGCGGCGACGAGGCGCTGCGGGCCGGCAGGTACCGCGAGGCGGCCGTCGACTACCGCGAGGCGGCGGCGCTCTGCCCGAGCGAGCCGCGCCTCGTCTGGAAGGCGCGCGCGCTCCGGCTGGCGCCGCGCGTCGTCGGGCCGCTCGTCCGAGCAAGGCAGCTGAAGATCGAGTCCGAGGTCGGCTTCGGCGAGGGCCACGTCCGATGAACGAGTTCGAGCTCGTCTTCGTCTGCACCGGAAACATCTTCCGCAGCGCGATCGCGGAGGCCGTCTTCCGCGAGCGGACGAGAGGGCTCCCGGTCCGTGTCTCCTCCGCGGGGACGCTCGATCTCCGCTCCGCGCCCGCGCACGAGGAGGCGCTCTCGCTCTCCGAAGGACTGGGCGTCGACCTCTCGGCGCACCGGTCCCGCTGCTTCGTCGACGTCGACCTGCGCGGAGCCGACCTCGTCGTCGGCTTCGAGCGGATGCACGTCGCCCGCGCCGTCGTGGACGCCGGCGTCGACCGCGGCAAGGCGTTCACGCTGCCGGAGCTGACCGAGCTGCTTCGCTCGGCCGCGCCTCCGGAGGCGGACGAGCCGGTCGAGCGGGCCCGCGGCCTCGTTCGCGCCGCGGCGGCCCTGCGCAGCGCCGACGACGCGCTGCCGGAGATCGCCGACCCGATCGGCGGCTCGAGCGCGGTCTTCGCCGGGACGGCCGACCACGTCGCCGCCCTGGCCCGAGAGCTCGCGCAGGAGCTGTTCGCCCCGCAGCTCTCGGCGTCCGCCTAGCTTCGCTCGCGCAGCGGCGGGAAGAGCACGACGTCGCGGACGTTGTCCTGGCCCGCCAGGACCATCGTCAGCCGGTCGATGCCGAGCCCGAGGCCGCCGGTCGGCGGCATCCCGTAGGCGAGCGCCTCGACGTAGTCGGGATCGCCTTGCTCACCGCCCGCGGTCGCGGCCTGCTCCGCAAACCGCTCCGCCTGCTCGTCGGCGTCGTTGATCTCCGTGAAGGCATTCCCGAGCTCGGTCCCGCCGACGAAGTACTCGAACCGCTCCACGATCTGCGGGTCGTCTTCCGTCGCGCGCGCGAACGGCGAGAGCTCGACCGGGTAGTCGTGCAGGATCGTCGGCTCGATCAGCGTCGGCTCGACGAAGTGGCTGAGCGCGTGGTCGACCAGCTGGGCCCAGCTCGGGTCGTGTGACGTGTCGACGCCGCGATCGTCCAGGCGCTTCCGGAGCTCGGCCTCGTCGCGCGTCCAGAGGCCGTGCTCCTCGAGCGCGTCGAGCAGCTTCACGCGCTTCCAGGGCGCCTTCAGGTCGGCTTCGTGGCCGCGGAAGCCGACCTTCGTCGTCCCCGTGGTCTCGAGCGCGACGCGCTCCACGAGCTGCTCGATCCGCGCCATCTGATCCTGGTAGTCCGTGTAGGCCTCGTACCACTCGACCATCGTGAACTCGGGCACGTGCTTGTACGAGAAGCCCTCGTTGCGGAAGTCCTTGCCGAGCTCGTAGACCTTCTCGAGACCACCGACGATCAGCCGCTTCAGGTAGAGCTCGGTCGCGATCCGCAGGTAGTAGTCCGCGTCGAGCGCGTTGTAGTGCGTCACGAACGGCTCGGCGAAGGCGCCGCCGTAGCGCGGCTGGAGGATCGGCGTCTCGACCTCGAGGAAGCCCTCCTCGTCGAGGTAGCGGCGAACGGCGGCGACGACGCGCGTGCGCAGCTCGAAGACGGCGCGCGTCTCCTCGTTCATCAGCAGGTCGAGGTAGCGCTGGCGGTAGCGGGTCTCGACGTCGGTCAGTCCGTGGAAGGTGTCCGGCAGCGGCCGTTTGATCTTCGCGAGCAGCTCGAGCTCGTCCACCGCGAGGCTCGGTTCGCCGCGGCGCGCCCGCGCCGGCGAGCCGCTGACGCCGACGATGTCGCCGAGGTCGACGTCGATCGCGCCCGTGCGGCTCGTGTCGCACAGCAGCTGGATCCGGCCCGAGCGGTCGACGAGGTCGAGGAAGACGAGCTTGCCCATCTCGCGCCGCGCCAGCACGCGGCCGGCGAGCCGGAGCTTCGTCTCCGCCTCCTGCCCCGGCTCGAGCGGCTCAGCCTCGGCGCGCGCGCGGACGATGTCAGCCCTGTCGGGGAACCGCTTCGCCGAGGTCATCGCCGCGCGAGACTATCGAGCCGTGATTCCGTTCATCGACGGCCACAACGACGTCCTGCTCGATCTGCGCCTGAGCGGCGCCGGAGCCGAGGGCTTCGGCGACCGCGGCGGCGAAGGCCATCTCGACCTCGAACGGGCGCGCCGGTCGGGCTTCGCCGCCGGGTTCTTCGCGATCTTCGTGACACCGGAGCGGAAGGAGGAGCGCCGAGCGACGCTCGTCCCGCGGGACACCGCGCCCTACGCCCAGCCGCTCGCGCCGCCGGTCTCGTTCGAACGCTCGATCGGCGAGGCGGACGCGATGATCGGGCTGCTCGACGCGGTCGACGGGGTCGTCGTCGCGCGCGGGCTCGCCGACGTCGAGGCGGCGCTCGCGGGCGGCCCGCTCGCCGCGATCCTTCACTTCGAGGGCGCCGAGCCGATCGACCCCGAGCTCGAGTCGCTGCCGGACTACTACGAGCGCGGGCTCCGCTCGCTCGGCGTCGTCTGGAGCCGGCCGAACGCGTTCGCCGAGGGCGTCCCGTTCCGCTTCCCGTCGACGCCCGAGACCGGCCCGGGCCTGACGGACGCCGGCCGAAGACTCGTCCGCGCCTGCAACGAGTTCGGCATCCTCGTCGACCTCGCGCACCTGAACGAGCGCGGTTTCTGGGACGTGGCCGAGCTCTCCGAGGCGCCGCTCGTCGCCAGCCACTCGAACGCCCACGCCCTGTCGGCGAACTCGCGCAACCTGCTCGACGCGCAGCTCGACGAGATCGGCCGCTCCGGCGGGATCGTCGGGATCACCTACCACGCCGGCATGCTCGGCGCCGAGGGCGGCATCGACAAGACGCTCCCGCTCGAGCGCGTCGTCGACCACGTCGACTACGTCGCGAACCGAATCGGCCTCGACCACGTCGGCTTCGGCTCCGACTTCGACGGCGC
>JBPYFE010000049.1:0-3725 GCA_051986525.1 Gaiellaceae bacterium | reverse complement strand
ACATGGACCCCTGGCCGCTGGGGCTGCCGCTCTGGCCGCGACGCCAGCTCCGCTTCATGGCGAAGAGCGAGCTCTTCAACCCGCTGCTGACGCCGATCCTGAAGGGCGGCGGCGCCTTTCCCGTCCGTCGCGGCCTGGGCGACCGCGAGGCGATCCAGCGCGCGGTCGAGCTCGTGCGCGAGGGTGAGATCGTGGTCATGTTCCCGGAAGGCACGCGGCGCTCGAAAGGGTTGAGGAAGAAGTTCGAGGCTCGCCCGCACACGGGCGCGGCCCGGATCGCGCTGATCGCCGACGTGCCGCTCGTCCCTGCCGCGATCAAGGGGACCGACCGGCTCTCGCACCTCGGCCCGCTGCGAGTCGCGTACGGGAAGCCGCTCGACCTCTCCGACCTCGACGGCCTCGACGCGAAGTCGGCCGCGAACGAGGCGACCGACCGGCTGATGACCGCGATCGGAGAATTGGAGTCGACGCTGTGACCAGGCCGCTGCTCGCGATCGACGGCGACTCGCTCGCGCATCGCGCCTACCACGCGCTGCCGAAGTCGATCCGCCGCGCCGACAAGCGGCCCTCGAACGCGATCGTCGGCTTCACGAACTTCCTGCTGCGGCTGTGGGAGGCGGAGGAGCCGCGGGCGATCTTCGTCGGCTGGGACACGCTGTCCGTGCCGACGTACCGGCACGAGGCCTTCGAGGCCTACCAGAGCGGCCGCGAGTTCGACGACGAGCTGCTCGAGCAGCTCGACCTGCTGCCGGAGCTCGTCGCCTCCTTCGGCTTCGCCTACGGGAAGGCGGCCGGCTACGAGGCCGACGACTTCCTCGCCGCCGCGGTCGCGTTCGAGGAGAAGCGCGGGGGCACCGTCGTCGTCGCGACCTCGGACCGCGACAGCTTCCAGCTCGCGAGCGAGCGGACGACGATCCTCCAGCCGGTTCGCGGCGTCAGCGAGCTGACGCGGATCGGCCCGGCCGAGGTGCGCGAGCGCTACGGCGTCGAGCCGACTCAGGTCGTCGACTTCATCGCGCTGCGCGGGGATCCGTCCGACCGCCTGCCCGGCGCGCCCGGCGTCGGGCCGAAGAAGGCGGCCGACCTGCTCCGCCAGTACGGCTCGCTCGAGGACGCGCTCGAGGCCGGCAGGTTCTCGGCCCAGGCGGAGGAGCTGCGGCTCTACCGGCGAATCGCCTCGCTCGACGCCTCCGCCCCGCTCCCTCCCCTCGAAGACCAGACACCCGACTGGGCGGGGGCGTCCTCCCTCCTTCGCGAATGGGGCATGAACGCCGTGGCCGACCGGGTGGCGGCCCGCGCTCAGTAGCATCGCGGCCGTGGATGCGTGGCTGACAGCCGCCCGCGATGCGCTCGCGCGCGCGAGCGGCGTCGACGGGCTCGAGCTCTCGGACGACGACGTGGCGACGCTGCTCGAGCTCGCTCGCATCGCCGCGCACGAGAGCGGCGAGCGGACGAACGCGCCGCTGCTCTGCTACCTGGTCGGCCGCGCGCAGCAGCGCGGCGCCTCGCTCGACGATCTCGCCGCCGCCGTCCGATCGACGTCCTGAGTCATCCCGCGTTCGCGCGGCTGCACGAGACGCACGGACATCCCGACTCGCAGGCGCGCCTAGCCGTGCTCCTCGACACGTTCGCGTTCGAGCAGGTCGAGCCGGCGTCGGTCGAGGCGGTGCTCCGCTGCCACACGCCTCAGCACGTCGAGGCGATCCGTTCGATCGAGGCGCCGACGCTGCTCGACGGCGACACGGTCGCGGACGCAACCAGCTTCGAGGCGGCGCTGCTCGCGGCCGGGGCCGCGATCGCGGCCGCCGAGCGCGGCGCCTTCGCCCTCGTCCGTCCGCCCGGCCACCACGCGCTCGCCGACCGCGCGATGGGGTTCTGTCTCTTCAACAACGTCGCGATCGCGGCCCGGCACGCTCAGGCCGAGCTCGGGATCGGCCGCGTCGCGATCCTCGACTGGGACGTCCATCACGGCAACGGCACCGAGGCGATCTTCTGGGACGATCCGAGCGTCCTCTACGTCTCGATCCACCAGTGGCCGTTCTATCCCGGCACCGGCGGGCCGGACGTCGGAAACGAGACGACGGTCAACGTGCCGCTCCGCGCCTTCTCGGACGACGCCGAGTATCGGCGCGCGTTCGGCGACGTCGTCGAGCCCGCGATCCGGGAGTTCGCGCCGGAGCTGCTCCTCGTCTCGGCCGGCTTCGACGCGCACGAGGCCGATCCGCTCGCCGACATGCGCGTCACCGCCGACGGCTTTCGGCGGCTGGCCGAGCGCACGGCCGGACTCGCGCCGCGGGTCGCAGCCGTGCTCGAGGGCGGCTACAACGTGGAGACTCTCCCCGCTCTCGTCCGGTCGGCCTTGGAGGGATTCGGGCAAGAAAACGGCCGGCCCTGAGGCCGGCCGTTCCACCGAGGAAGCACAGTTGGCCACCGCGCTCGAACACACCGAGCTTGGGGGAGGGTGTCAGCACGGTTATCGGCCTGGAACGCTTCTTCCTCACCGCCAACCGTGGGGGATCTGCATCCCCCGCCGCGGGTGATCAGCCGCGCGCCGCGGCCAGCGCTTCGAGCGCCTGCCGGCGCGACGAGACGCCGAGCTTGCGCAGGAGGCTCTTCACGTGCGACCGGACCGTGTGCTCGGAGATGAAGAGCCGAGTCGCGATCTCGTCCGTGCCCAGGTGATCGTCGAGGAGGAGCAGCACCTCGACCTCGCGGGCGCTGAGCAACCGCGCGATCGAGTCGGGCACGCTGCCGGAGTCCCGGCCTTCGCGAACCTTGTCGAGCAGGCGCCGCGCGATCGAGCCCGACAGCGCCGCGTCACCGTTGGCAGCGCCTCGGAGAAACTCGACGATCCGCTCCGGCGGCTCCGTCTTGAGCAGGTAGCCGGCCGCGCCCGCACGGACGGCGGCGAGCAGGTTCTCGTCACCGACCGAGGCGGTGAGCATCACGACCTCGCAGTCGGGCGCCGCCTCGCGCAAGTGCGGCAGCGCCTCGAGGCCGTCCATCCCAGGCATGGCGAGATCGAGCAGGATCAGGTCTGGCTGGAGCTCGCGTGCGAGCCTGATCGCCGTTTCGCCGTCCGGCGCCTCGCCCGCGAGCGAAAACCCGTTCTGGGTCAGCAGCGCGCCGAGCGCGTCGCGCGTCAGCGGATGGTCGTCGACTATCAGGACACGCGTCGCCACAGCACTCTTGACCCTTATCGGCAGCGACCGTCCTGCCGAATAGAGGGAAATGCGGCGCGACGATCCCGCCTACCAGTCCTGGCTCGTCGGAGAAATCCTGCTCTTCGGCCTGCTCGCGGCCGCGCTCGCGCTCTTCGCGACGTACCCGTCGCTGCGGCCGACGTACCAGCTCCCGCAGGCGCGGCTCGTCCTCGACACGACGGTCGCGCTCGCCGCCGGTCTCGTCGCCGTGCTCGCGGGCGCGCGCTTCTCCGCCGAGGGCCGCCGCCTCGACCTGCTGCTCTGCGCCGGCTTCTCGGTCGTCGCCGCGTCGACGTTCGCATTCTCGATCGTGCCCGCCCTTTCCGGCGGACCGCCCCACCACGTCGAGCAGTGGGCGGGAATCTGGTCCCGCCTGCTCGCCGCGGCGCTGATCGCGGCGGCGCCCTTCGCGAAGTCCCGCGTCTCGACGAAGCGCCGGGAGCTCGGCGAGCTGCTCGTGCTCGTGCCGCTCGCGTTGCTGCTCGTCTGGTGCCTCGCGAGCTCGATCTCCGATCTGCTGCC
>JBPYFE010000048.1:0-14139 GCA_051986525.1 Gaiellaceae bacterium | reverse complement strand
GTGTCGTCGCCGGTGAGCTTGAAGACAAGATCGCGGCCTGGTCCGGACTGGAGTCGGCGCCCCTCGTCGGGCGCGAGGAACTTGGGTCGGAGCATGGTCGGCACCGCGTCCTCCTCGGTATAGTTGCGAGACGCAAATAAATGTAGCGAGAAGTCCTTGAGCGAGTCAAGTAACGCGGAGCCGAATCCGTTCACCGACGCCGAGTTCGATGCCTGGCGCGGTTTGATCCGCCTGCGCGAGTCGGTGATGCGCGAGATCGATCGACGACTCCGGCAGGCGGGGGAGATCTCCCTCGACGACTACGGCCTCCTGATCACGCTTGTGGGCCGGCCTGGGATGCGCCTTCGCATGAGCGAGCTCGGTGTCAAGCGGATGCTGACGCCGAGCGGCATTACCCGGGCGGTGATGCGGCTCGAAGAGCGCGGGCTGGTCAGCCGTGAGCCCGATCCGGAGGACGGCCGGGCAGCCCTCGCGGGGCTGACTCGCGAGGGACGGGCTGTATTGCGTCGTGCGCAGCACATCCATCACGCGACGGTGCGCGAGCTTTACCTCGGCCGGCTCGACGAGCGCGAACAGCGGCAGCTTGCGCGGCTGTTCGAGAAGGCTCTGCCCGGCGTGGTCAGCTCGGCCGAGTGGCCAACGCCTCACGCTGCGCCCTGATCGGCGCCACTGGCGTGGGTCCGCAGGTGTCGCGAGTCTGCGCGTCTCGTCGCGATTTGCACGGCCGTGCGACCCTGGTGCGACCTGGGCGCGTTCGCCGGCAGCTGAGGCTCGAGCGAGAGCGGCTCCTCGTGGCGCGCCCCCTCGACAAGCGCCTCGCAGCGGACAGCGCCAAGCGATTCCACGCGCAGCGCGTACTCCGAGCCTGGGTGACCAGCGCGCCGTTGCCGAGCGCGCGCCGTTGCCGAGACACGTAGCCCTGGACGTTCTTGGTCGCCGTCGGCGGCGGCTGCTCGCGCCACAACTCGTCCACGAGCCGGTCGACCGAGACGACCTCGCCGCGGGACAGAAGTAGGACGGCCAGCAACGCGCGCGGCTTGCCGGACGGAAGGGCCACCGGTCCCTCGTCACTCTCCACCTCGAGCGGCCCGAGAATCCGGAACTGCAGCGACGCGCTCAACGGCGATCAACCGGCGTCAACCGATCGTCAACCGCCGCGATCGACGATTCGCGCCGTCGTGAAACTGCGCGCACCGGCCAAGCATGGGAAGCCCCTGGCAACGCCAACTCCGGCCGCCGGGCTTGTGACCATGCTCCGGCACGCAACCCTGGTGCTGGCCGCCACTGCGGCGCTCACGCCTCTGGCGGCGGCCGGTCGGTACAGCCACGTGCCGCAGAAGCCGCCGCAACACGTGGTGGTGCGGACCGAGCTCGTATCCGAAAGCGACGGGTTCGACTGGCTCGACGCGGCAGCCGGCTTCGGCCTGGCGATGGTGTCCGTCGTCGCCGTGCTGCTCGCCGTTCACCGACGGCGCGTCCGCTTGGGCCGCGCGGACCGACTAGGAAAGAAAGGAGCACGACCGTGAATCTCGATCGTCCGTTGAGACTCCTCTTGATCTCGGCCGCCGTGATGTCGGCCGCGCTTGTTGCAGCGACAACCGCGACCGCGGAGGAGGCGACCGTCACTCCCTTCCACTTCGAGAGCAGCGAGACGTTCGACACGCCGCTGCCCGAATGCATGGACCGGGGCGCTATCGGAACCCAGACCGCGACGGACATCGTCGACGGCCAGTCCGTACAGACCCCGGCCGGCGGAGGAAGCATGCACGGCACTGACACGCTCTCGTACCGCGTCGACTTCGCGGATGGCACCCACGTCCTCGGCGGCGGCACGTTCCGCTTCGGGGCGAACTTCAGCCCGGGCGGGACAGTCACGACTCGCAACAGCGGCATGGAGACGCGAACGATCTACGACGCCGAGGGGCACGCCATCGGCCGAGTCGCGATCCACGCCGACTCCCATCTGACCTTTCACGACACGAACGGAAACGGCCGACCCGACGACGGCGAGATTGCGGCTGCGGTCGACCGCTTCTTCTTCACGTGTCACTCATGAGGTCGGCCAGCGCCGTCGCGCTTATGTTGGTGCTTGTTGCGGCGGCCTTCACAGGCTGCGGCGGTGGCGGCGACGCTGTCCCATTCACAGCGGCGAAGGGCTCGGAAAGCGCCTACTGCGACACGTACCGCCGCTGGCAGGCGCACGAGCTCGACGCCGGTGACCCGACCACGAGCCCTGCGGCTCTTCGCGCGTATTGGAGCGACTACCTGGCTTTCCTCGACACCGCGCTCGACCAGGCGCCGCCGGTGATCCGGGAGCAAGAGGCGGTCACCGTCCATGCTGTCCGCGCCGTTCAGACCCCGGTCGTGAAGAAGTACGGCTTCGACCTGGAGCGGCTCGGCAGAGAGGGCACGAAGGCCGAGCAGACCGGCTTCGGCAAGCCCTCTCCTTCCGTGCACGAGGCCCAGGCCGCCGTCGATTCCTACAGCGGGCACGTTTGCGGAACTGAGTCGCCGTCTGCAGCGGACGTCGTGTTCAAGACCGCCGCAACGCCGAAGTCGTTCTGCTTGGCGAACAGCAGGTTCTTCGGCGGATTCGACAGGTGGGCCTCTTCACGATTCGACCCGGACGTGCTACGGAGATTCGTCACCTCGGATGCATTCGCGCGCGATCTCGACGACCTCGACGCAACTGCTCCGGCTGAGATCGCGCCAGACATGCACGCAGTGGCCGAGTGGTTCCGCACGCGCTGGAGCGACATTGCGGAGCAATACGACTTCGACCTCCGCCGCATCCTGCTCGACGCGACTCCCGAGGATCGAGCCGTGTTCAACCGCTCCCACCCGGAGGTCATCCGACACTGGTCTCGCGCCAGCGCGTACGCGCAGCAGGTCTGCAGTGGATAGCGGGGCCCACCTCCCATCAACGGCGTCAACCGGTCGTCAACCGCCTGCGATCCGACGCTTCCGAGCATTCATGAACTCATCAGTGGGGAGAACACACGGTGTCGATGGTCGCTGGACAGCGAACGGGCGTCGGCGCATGATCGTGTGCGATGGTGAGCGGTCTCCCGACCGGTGTCGTGACGTTGCTGTTCACGGATGTGGAGGGCTCGACGCGGCTGCTGCAGGAGCTCGGCGACGGCTACGGCGAGGCGCTGCACGAGCACCGGCGGCGACTCCGCGCGGCGTTTGCCGAGCATGAGGGCGTCGAGGTCGACACGCAAGGTGATGCCTTCTTCGTCGCCTTCGCCCGAGCATCGGACGCGGTCGCTGCCGCCGCGGACTGTCAGCGCGCGCTTGCCGGCGGACCGATTCGTGTGCGGATGGGACTGCACACCGGTGAGCCGCGGCTCACGGACGAGGGGTACGTGGGCCTCGACGTGCACAAGGGCGCGCGTATTGCGGCCGTCGGTCACGGCGGGCAGGTGCTCCTGTCGCAGTCGACCAGTGCGCTCGTCGATGTGGACGTCCGCGACCTCGGCGCGCACCGCCTCAAGGATCTCAGTGCGCCCGAGCGCATCTACCAGCTCGAGGTCCCGGGACTTCAGTGCGACTTCCCGCTGCTGAAGACGATCGAGGCGGGCATGAAGAACCTCCCGCTGCCGCGAACGTCGTTCGTTGGCCGGGCCTCGGAGCTCGAAGCGATCGACCGGCTGCTCGATGACCCCGGCTGCCGCCTGCTCACGCTCGTCGGGCCAGGGGGAGCTGGCAAGACCAGGCTCGCCCTCGAGGCTGCAGCCCGCCGGGTCGACCGCTACCCGCATGGCGTCCACTTCGTCCCGCTCGCCCCCGTCGCCTCGCCGGATTTCCTTGCACCCGCCCTCGGTGAGTCGATCCAGTTCGCCGTCGACGCCGTGCACAGCGGCTTTTCGGCGGAGGAGCAGTTGCTGGACTACCTCGGCGAGCGCTCGACGTTGCTCGTGCTCGACAACTTCGAGCATCTCGTCGAGGGCTCCGGGTTTCTCTCCGAAGTGGTCGAGCGCGCCCCGCACGTCGCGCTCCTAACGACCTCTCGCGAGCGGCTCAACGTTCAGAGCGAGTGGGTGTTCGACGTCGACGGGCTCGGTCTCGCTGAGAACGGGGATGGGAGCGCCTCGGCGATGCGCTTGTTCGTCGAGCGGGCCACACAGGTAGCACCGGGCTTGACCCTCGATGACGCGGAGTACTCGCAGGCGCTGCGCATCTGCCGGCTCGTCGACGGCATGCCACTCGGCATCGAGCTCGCGGCCTCATGGGTGTCCGTGCTCTCCTGCGCCGAGATCGCGGACGAGATCGAGGGCAACATCGACTTCCTCACCACGTCGATGCGTGATGTCCCGGAACGGCATCGCAGCTTGCGAGCGGCTATCGACCAGTCGTGGCGCCTTCTCACCGACGAGCAGCGCAGCGCGTTCTCACGGTTGTCCGTGTTCCGCGGCAGCTTCGATCGCAGCGCCGCCGTTGCGGTCGCCGGCGGCGACCTGCGCCTGCTTTCCGAGCTCGTCGCCAAGTCGCTCCTGCGCCGTCCGGACTTCGGCCGCTTCGAGCTGCACGAGCTGCTCCGGCAATACGCGGCCGAGCAGCTGCGGTCGTCGCCCGCCGAGGAAGCCGACGCTCGCGAGCGGCATGCGCGCCACTACGCGACGATGCTCCTGGAACGCGAGGAGGCGCTCCTCGGCTCGGAGCTCGCGGACGCGCGGGATGAGCTGCGGGGGGAGCTGGAGAACCTTCGCCTAGCGGCCGAGTGGATCCTGGCCGACGGCGACGAGCACGCGGCGCTGCCGGTGCTCGACGCCTTCTACACGTTCCTGTTCATGCACAGCTGGTTCGACAGCGCCGAGACGCTCGAGCGGCTCGCGCGGATCGCCGGCTTCGACGCCGACGATCCCGAGAGCGCAAGCGCCGTGGCACTTGCGGCCGCGATGGATCAGATCGCGATCGGCGCGCGGCTCGGGCACGACCCTGAGACGGAGGAGCTCGGCGTGCGCTGTCTGCCCGTCCTGCGCGTGCGAAACCTGGAGCGTGAGCTCGGACGCTGTCTCTGTGCCCTGGGAATCATGGCGGGATACCGGGACGCCCTCCCGGAAGCCGTCGCGCTCCTCGAAGAGGGGACGACGATCGCGACCGCGGTCGGCGACAGGCTCACGGAGATCGGCGGCCTGATGGATCTCGGTTTTGCCCGTCTCCTCATGGACGACCTCGGACGGGCACGCGAGGCGTTCGACGCGGCGCATGCCCTCTCGGGCCGGCTCGGCAACGCCTTCCTGCGCGCCTACACCACGAGCAAGCTCGGCCTCCTCGCCGATGCGGAGGAGCGCTTCGACGACGCGCTTCGACTGCACATGGAGGCGAACGAGCTGTTCGCGTCCGTCGGTGATCCTGGCGGGACAGGCTACGCGCTCAGCCGCGCGAGCCTGAGTGCCTTCGGGTTAGGTGACTACTCCGAGGCGTTGCGGCTCGGGCACGCCGGCTATGAAGCGTTCGGTGAAGCCAACCATCGCTGGGGACTGATCACGGCGCTCTGCCGCATCGGCTTCGCGGAGCTCGCGCTCGGAGACGGCGCCGACGCGCGCGAGCGCTTCGGCGAGGCGCTCGAGCGGGCGCGCGACGCGCGGGCGGTCTCGCTCGAGCTTCTCGCCCTCACCGGTGTCGGCGCCTGCCTCGCCGAAATCCTGCCGAACAGGAACGGGCCGCCGTGGTCCTCACGTTCGCGATCGGTCACGAGCAGCTTCCCGCGTCCTACGCCTTCGCCGCCCGCCCGGCCCTGGATCGGCTCGAGGCGGAGCTGCCGGCGGAGCAACTCGCAGCTGCCCGCACCGCCGCCGCCGCCGCGACGCTGGAAGAGCTCGAGCAGACGGCACGCCAGCCGAACCAATTCGTCGGCCCGGGCTCGCACCGGAGCCAGGCCTAGCTGTTCCTCCCAGATGGCTACTACGTCGGGCGTAAGCGTCCGCACGTCCGCTCACCGAATCCCCTCCTCAGTAGAGAGGGGCCACCCGGAGATGCGGTGGCGTGTGACCTGGTGCGACCCTTGTCGCAAACCCGGTCAACGAAATACAACTCGAAACCGCGCCATTTGCAGCGGCTTCGTGAAGCCCTCTTCCGGACTCGAACCGGAGACCCCCTCCTTACCATGAACGTGAGGAGGGGGCCGACTTATGCGGGTTTGCGCGTAGCGGTACGGCTTCATGTCCCTCGCTAGTCGCCGCGGTTCGCCGCGTTTCGCAGCGTCGTGCGACCTTGGTGCGACCTGGAGGGGATGGCCTTGGCGGCCGCGACTCGCTGGTATTCAACGCGTTCGCCCGATTCGCGCTGGGCAAGGTCGGCACGCTCGCGCTCGAGGTCGGCCGCTTTCTCGTTCGACGGCGGCCTTTTCGGCGCTCCGAGATCGGCGCGAAACGTAGGCGTACGGAGCGGGCATCGTCGCCTTGGAGTCGGTGCTCGTCAGGATCGCCGAGCTTCTCCCAGTGGTCAGCCGGCTCGTTGTTACCTTCGCTGCGTGGTCGCGGTCGCGTTTACGGTCGCTTAGAACGACACGACGATGAACCCGAAGACGTTGAGGTGCAACCTAGCCTAACGAGAATCAGCCGATTCCGGCGCCTTTTGTAGACCACTCTTACAGACTCGAATGGTCGACCGCTCTTTACCCTGGAAGATTCGCGCTGGAGGAGAGTACGCGGCCTAAGTCAGCGGTTAGTCCACCAGTCGTAAAACAGGAATACACTGGACAGTACTAATATACACCCAGCAACTACTTCAACTATGAGCCAAAAATCGCTGCTGGCGGACGTCAAGCTGATTACGCTTATTGTGAGCAGCGAAAGTCCCCAGATGGGCATGACGCGCTCTTGGGTGAGTTTCGATCTCACCCTTTCAGCCATTTAAAGGCCGCGGCGACAGCCGTAGCAGAGCCGTACACAACGCAGGCGCTATCAAGCACCGGGATAACCTTGGCTCCTGCCCTAAGAACACCAGCCGCAGCAAGCTTGTTGCGGGCTAGAGCGGCACCCCCGCGAAGGCCGCACACGACTCCGAACGGTCGCGAGAGATCAATTTTTGAGCGGTTTTCCCCAGCCCCACAGATAACTCTGTGCTGATTTCTGATTTCCCAGTGGTAGTGCCTTGCATTGGCGCACAACTGAAGCCAGTTCGCGTCGTCGGGTCGAGGCATATAGTGCTGCCCGTCTAGGTCGTACGCGTTCAACGGGTCCTGGCGGGTGAAGTCATAGGCATTCAGGGAGCCGCCTTCGACCGGATCGACCGATAGGAAGCGACCGAGCGTCGGGTCGTATGCGCGGGCGCCCATCCCAATGAGGCCGGACGATGTGTCTAGGTGCTTGTCCCAGCGACCTGTCCAACGCTCTGTCATGCTATTCGTCGGCGTCGCCTCGTTTGGCTCTCCAAACGGACTGTACGTATAGGCCGCTGAACGCGTACCCAGTACGGTCGCCTCCGCGCTGACATCACCGTGACCGTTGTAGTAGAGGAAGCTGACGGTCGAGCCGGTCGAGGGAGCGCCGCTGTAGTGAGCGAGGTCGTAGGCGGCACCTTGGACGTAGCTCTGCGTCAATGTCCCCGTGTCATCTGTCTCGAAGAGCGGCGTCTCGTCGGGGCCGTCGAAAAGGTAACGCGTGATCTTCGGGGGATTCGCGGTCGTGCGCGAGCGCAGCCGACCGACCGGATCGAACCCGTAGCTCACACTCGTCCCGGAGGCGGGGGTGAAGCTACTCGTCCGGTCCCAGCCATCCCAGCTGATCGTGTCGCTGCCGCGGTTCGTCATGCGCCCATGAGCATCGTAGGCATAGGAGGTGCCGCCGACACTCGTCAGCTGATCGAGCCCCGGGCTGCTCGGGTTCGTCTGGTCGTAGGTGTAGGTCGCGTTCGTGCTGAACGTGCCGCCGCAGCCGGTTGGTGACTCCTGGATCTGCGTCCGGTTCGAGTCGAGGTCGAAGAGGTACTTGCGGCAGGTGCCGCCCGGAAGGGCCACCTGGCTCAGCCGCCCGACGTTGTCGTAGAGGTAGCTCGCCGTTTGGCTCGCGAGCCCGCCGCCGGTGCGGACCTCCTGGGTCTTCTTTCCGTCGAGGTCGTATGCGTAGCTGTAGTCGACGAGCGGGCTTCCCTGTGAGTCGGCGGGCACGCTCGCTGGGAGCGGCGCAACGAGGTCGCTGCTGTCGTGCCGGTTATAGAGGCCGGTCAGCCAGCCGTCAGGGTTGTAATCCATCCAGCTGAAGGTGCCGTTCGGGTACTGCGTCGCGCGAAGGTTATTGCGACTGTCGTAGAAGAACTTGTACGTCCGGTTGGCCGGGTCGGTCATGCTCTGCAGCCGGTCGGCGTCGTCGTAGAGGTAGTCGGTCGTGTAGTTCGGGTTTCCGGCGAGCGACCCGGCGGCGGCTGTCCGTGCGACCTGGTTCCCGTCTGCGTCGTAGCCGAACGTCGCTTCAGCGCCGTAGCTGTCAATCGAGTGAACGAGCCGGCCCTGCTCGTCGTACTCGCTGATGACAGTGCCGCTCGCATCGGTTGCCGTCAGCTGCGCCCCCGCTGGGTCATACGTGTAGGTCGTGTTCTGCGCATCGCCCGGGGCACGTGCGCCCGTCAAGCGGCCTTCGTTGTCGTACGAGGAGCAGGTCGTGTCGGCTCCCCTGGTCTTCGCCACTGTGCGCCCGGCCGAGTCGTAGACGTAGGTTGTGGTCGCAAGCCCGTGCGGACTAACCGACTTCAGCAGCTGGCCCTGGTTGACCGCGCTGCCGGAGCAGCCCGGTGCCATCGGCGGCGCGGCGACCTCGCCAGCGTCGTAGTAGCTATACGAAGTTGCATAGTTCAGATCCGGCCCTGGACTCTGCTGGAGGTTTCCCTGCGCGTCGATCGTCCGTGAGGCGTTTCCCTTCGGCATGAGCTTTTGGCTCGTGCGCCCGTTGACGTCGTAGCTGTAGCTCGTGATCAGGCTCGTCCCGTCGACCTGGGCGAGGCTGTAGTCCGGGTGACCCGCGGCCGGATCCGCGAAGTGCGAGAAGGCAACTCGCCCCGCCGGGGAGACGGTCGAGGTCTGGTTGAACCAGCCTGGGCGCAAGCTCGAGCTCGGGATGACCTGATCCGCGACCTGGGGCGAGCAGGCGCTGCACGCCCAGCGGAGGTGCACCTGCGGCGTCGTCGCCGTGCCGTCGTCGAAGTACTCGAGGACGAGCTTGTGCAGTCCAGCGGCGAGCGCGATCGGCTGGGACGACGTTGCCGCAAACGGACTCGTCCAGTTGTCGATCGCCTGCGAGCCGTCGATCGTGAGGCGAGTGCCTGCGTAAGAGCCCGGCGTCGAGAAGGTGTAGCTCCCAGCGTTCGAGACCACCAAGTCGCCGGTCCAACGGACCGAGAAGTTGTGGCTGACGCCCGGGAGTGCAGATGGACCGCTCGGCCAGCTGAAGTCGACGTTCGCGTCGTTCTCGATCGTGGTCGCTCGGCCGGCGAGGTTGGTGTTCGCGTAGTAACTGCCCTGTAGCCCCTGCAGCGCGGCTCCTGCCGTCTGTGCCGTTCCGATCTGCTTCTCGTCGTAGCGATTTCCGGCAACCGGCCGGGGCAACCCGCCGGCGCCGTCCGGGTCGGGAGCGGTCGTCTTCAGGAGCGCGTCGGCCACGAACGGGTTGCCGCTCGGCTTTCCGTCCGGGCCTCCGTACAGGTAGTCGGTCGGATTGCCATCTTCATCCTCCGACCAGAGCAGCTCGTCCTTGGCGTTGTAGTAGCTCTCGCTCACGGTGCCGAGGATGTCGGCCGTTTCGATCGGGTGGCCGAGGCTGTCGTAGTAGGTGGTGACGCACTTGGAAGGGCAGGACTGGCCCTGCTGCCGAGGCGGCGTCAATGTCGTATAGCCGTCGGCTGCGCGGTTGTGCTTGCCCTCCTCGTAGTGAGCCTTGATCGCCGCGGACGAAACCGCGTCGCCGTAGACCGCAACCTCATCGACCTTGCCGCCCATCCGGTAGCCGGTGGTGTACGGCCAGCCGGAGATGTCGAAAGCGCTCGTGACCGTGCGCGAACAGGGTGTACCAGTCTTGAGCGCAAGCGATTGCTGGACGCCGTCGATCGAGAGCTTCGCGCCGTTGCGGGGATCACCGTTGTAAAACTGGGCGACCACGTGGTGCCAGGCATTGGCGCTCGGCGCGGTCACGCCGTAGACGTCGGAGCAGCCGGTGTTGAAGCCGAAGTTGCCGCCGGAGAAGATGAGGTCGTAGTAGTTGCCGCCGCCGGCGAAACCGAACGGCATCACGCCGTCGGTGCCGTTCCAGTTCAGCCAGAGCTCGACCGTGTTGTAGGCACCGGCGGCGAGGTTGAGGTTCGGGACGCTACCGGAGACGGTGCCGCCACTGAAGCTGACCGCGCTGCCGCCGCCGGTGCCGGCAAGGGCGCCGCTCTGAGCGAGCGTGTAGGTACCTGAATACGTGCCGTTGTTGCTGTTGCCGCTAGCGTCGGCCGCACTCGTGCCGCTCGTTTCGTCCAAGGGCCAGTAGCCGAGCGGAGCATCGCCGAGCACGAGCTGCTGGTAGTGGCTTGCGCGTGGGACGGTCGGGGTTACCGAGCCGGGGTGGTAGACGAAGCTCCAGGTCGATGTCGCCGCTGTCTGATTCGTGACGGGGCCGTCGCTGACGCTGGTGACACGGGCCGGGGTGACAGTCGTGTCGTAGCCGACCATCAGTGAGTGAGCGCCGTCGTAGTTCGGGCTGGCGTGGGTCGGGTCGAGGTCGTTTGCGTTCTTGAGCGAGTTGACCCGGCCGCCGGCGTCGTAGCCGAGCTCTACAAGGTCGCGGACGCCGTCGTTGACGCGGACGACCCTCCCACTCTCGCCGTTGGCGCCGTCGCCGACGTACTTCCAGGTGATGCTGTCGGGACCACTGACGCAGAGGATCGCGCCGACACAGCTGCCGGTGTCGGAGACGCTGTGCCAGGCAAAGCTGAGCGTTCGCAGGCCCGGATCACCGGGCTGGCCGTCGGCGATGCTCTTGATCTTGGTCGGGTCGAGCGCGGAGAAGCTGTAGTAGAGAGCGCCCTTGCCGGGCGAGGCATCTATTCGCTCGGCGGACTTGAGCGTCGCCGTGCCGTTGCTGGTGGCGAGGTTGAAGCTGTAGATCGCGCCATCTGCGTCGAGCAGCGTCCAGGTGCTGTCGGCGTTCTTGGTCAGCTGCGCGCCATCACCGGGCGCGGAGAGGTACGTGTTCGAGCTGCCGACGTGGGTGTAGTAGTCGGAGCTGCCGTCGGACGAGACGCGCTCAACGGCGTCGAACCTCGGGCTAGCGCCGCTGGCGTTGTGGTCGATCAGCTTCGTCGGCGGGCTCGAGCCATCGTCGCCGGCACTTAGCGCCCAACCAACGCCGAAGCCGCTGTCGGGCGCGCTGGCCTGCGAGTTGTAGGTGAGCGAGGTGCCCATCGAGCCGGCGGCGGTCGGGTAGCTGGGGCCGGGCAGCGAGACGACCAGATTGCCATTGGCTTCGTTGACGGCCAACGGCCCGTGGCTCCAGATCGGCCAGTAGTCGCGGATGCCGAGCTTTGGGAGACGCACCTGGAAGCTCTGCCCGCCGCTCCAGGCAGAGGGGTCCGCCGGGCAGGCCAGGCCACAGGCTCGCGCGCGCCAGTAGTAGGTGACCCCGTCCTTCAGCAACCCGGCCGGAACCGTCCAGGTGCTGGTCGTGGTGTTCCAGTTGGCGGAGGCGAGCACGTTGACGAAGCCGGCGTCGCTTGCCACCTGGAAGTCGTAGGAGAGGGTGTCGCTGCCGGAGGTACCGGGGCTTGCGCTCAAAACCGGCATCGGCGTCGCAATGCCTGCTCCACCCGTCGGCGTACCGAGCGTGGGAGCGGCCGGTGGGACCGTGTACCTGCGCGGCCCGATGCTGCCCGAGCTCGCGCCGCTGGCATCGCCGGCCTGGGCGTACCACTTGTACTGGACTCCCGGGATCAGCTTGGAGGCGGGAACCGTCCAGCTCGCGGTCGCACCAGAGTTGACAGTCGGTGAGCTGCCGCTTGCGACGACCGCGCCGGTCGAGGCGCGCAAGACAGAGAAGCTGATGTAGCCCGTTTGACCATCCGGGTCGCTGAACGTCCCCGAGAGGGTCGGGGTCAGGCCACTCGAGATGGTGAGATCGGCGGGAGAGAGGTTGGAGGGCGCGCTTGGGGCACGATTGGCCGAGACGATCGCGTTCGAACTCTGTGCGTATGAGGAGCAGTCGACCCCGTTGCAGGCCTGGACGGAGGAGCGAAACGTCGCGCCGACGTTGGCGTTCCCGGCCGGGATGGTGTAGGAGGCCGAAGTCGCCCCGCTGATCGCGACGCCGTTTCGAAGCCACTGGTAGTGATACGCAGTCGGCAGACACGACCAGGAGCCGTTGTTGGTGGTGAGCACGCTTCCGACGTAGGCCGGATTGGGCGCAGTGACCACGGGCGCGACGGTGTTCACTGGGCTCGTGCACTCGGCGCCAAGAGGGAGTCGCTGCCGCCGCAGGTCTGTTGCAGGCGCCGGTCGCGTGCGATGGCGAGTGTGACCTGCGCCAAGCCGTCGTTGGGAGCCAGCCGAGAGCTGTAGTGGTAGCTCGCTGAGGACAAAGCCGCCCGCCATCGTGCGACGTGCGGCTGAGGGAGCGGTGATCACGGCTTTGTCGGCGATCGTTGGCTCGCTGTGGGGCATCCCATTGCCAGCCCCCATTGCGGCGCTGGTTCCAGCTGCAATCAGGATGCCTGTAGCAGCGAGAGCCGGGCTCACGAGCCGCGCGCGACCTGGTCGCGCGACGCCCCAGACCCATGCGGAGAGGGCCAAGCGGAGTTTGCGCGCGAGCGCTTTCGGCGCGGGACCTTTCCCGCTGCGGAGCAGGTTCATCTAGACCTCTTCCCTCGGAATCAACTAACGGCGGCGGCCTTTCTACCGAGCAAGGCGGCGCCGCCGGTTGACGCAAACGGGTCATCTGCGGGAGCCGGGCTCCAACGAGCCATCCAAGACATCAGCCAAGGCGCCGTCTCCGGTCCGTTGCGTGCGTGCTAGCGGGCAGCCATGGGTCGCCGCACCTCTGAACGCTGGTGCGACCCTGGTGCGACCTCGGAGCCCAAAACGCGGCTGCTCAGACGGGCTTGCAGAGACGAAAGTCCTGCAAATCGGGCTATCTCGCCGCCTCGTCTGACCCCCTCTTACCCTCGATTCAGCACAGACAACACGAAATCGCGATTTGCAGGACTTTTAGAGCCCTCTTCCGGACTCGAACCGGAGACCCCCTCCTTACCATGAACGTGAGGAGGGGGCCGACTCATGCGGGATTCGCGTAACCACGCCGCTTCGCGATGCTCGCGAGTCGCCGCACGTCGTCGTGTTTGTCATGCCGGTGCGACCCTGGTGCGACCCGAGCTAGGCGTGCCACGCGCAGGGGCTTGAGCTCACGATCGACCGCGAGACCCTCGCGGTGCGGGATCGGCATCTCGCGCGGGAACGCATTCGCGCAGGAGCGACGTGAGATCGCGGTACGTCTGATCGATTACGCCGCGACGAACGAGATACGTGCGCGCGCGTCGCTCGGCCGCCTCGAACATTTCCCACGCGCGGTCGAGGTCGGTGAGGAGCGCATCGACCTCTAGTGTCTCGCGCCGCGTCGGCGTCGCGCCGGCTAGACGCCTTCGTTTCTTTTTCACATCCGTACTGTCGCATCCGTCTTCTGTCGAGGCGAACAGCGGTTTGCCGTCGATGGGCTCAACCACCTCGCCCTCCTGCTCCACGAAGGGGATCGCGTCGAATCACCTGGAGATCGAGACCCAGGTGCCGGGGCGCGACTCGTAGGCCGTTTCAGCAGGCAGCCGCCACCCTGGGCTGTCGTTGTGTGCATGCGGATTGTTTGGATGCCTACAAAGCGGAGCACACTTCAGGGGACGCGTTTTCGACTAGGCGGGTGCCTCCGTGCACCAACCCCTCGCGCGCCGGAGTGCCCGCTGCGAGGAGGTTTTCATGGCGACCACGATGTGCGAGATCGACGGGCGTCGGCCCGCCGTCGCAACCGTGCGGATCAGGCAGAACGGCGAGGAGCGGACGATCGCCGTCTGCGAAGAGCACCTACGGGAGCTTCAGGGTCAGAGCCGTGGCGCAGGCCGGTCGCCGTTCGGTGGCAGGAGCCTCTTCGACGAGTTCTTCTCCGACTTCTTCGGCGACGGCGG
>JBPYFE010000047.1:0-8188 GCA_051986525.1 Gaiellaceae bacterium | reverse complement strand
TCGCCGTCGTCGAAGACCGCGTGCAGGCGGTCGAACGGCATGAAGGAGTTGAAGCGCTCGACGTCGTCGCCGGTCGGCTGCCAGCCGAAGTAGTGCCCGATCACGGCGAGCGCAGAGGCGAACTCGTCGAGCGAGCGAACCGTGCGCACGCGCAGGGTCACGCTAGATCTTCTCCAGCGGCGCGTACTCGAGCATCAACTTCCGCTCGGCGCCGTCCTCCGCGAAACGGACGGTGACGACGCCGCCCGGCTCGATGCCGACGACGACGCCCTCGCCGAGCGTGCCGTGCCGGACCGAGTCGCCCGTCGAGAGCTGCGGCAGGTCGGTGCGCGGCTGCACCTGCGAGGCGGGCTGGACGCCGTAGTCGGACCACGACGAGGGCCGCAACCGCTCGCGCACGACCTCGCCCTGCGGCAGTTCGTCGATGAAGCGCGACGGAAGATTGTGCGCGCGGCTCCCCCACAGCGAGCGGGTCTGGGCGTGCGTCAGCGTCAGCCGCTCCTTCGCGCGGGTCATGCCCACGTAGGCAAGGCGCCGTTCCTCCTCGATCCCCTGCTCCTCGATCGAGCGCGAGTGCGGGAAGATCCCTTCCTCCATCCCGATCATGAACACGGCGCCGAACTCGAGGCCCTTCGCGTTGTGGAGCGTCATCAGCGTCACGAGGCTCTGCTCCTCGCGGATCGTGTCCTGGTCGGAGACGAGCGAGATCTCCTGCAGGAAGTGCGACAGACTCGGCTCCTCGGCCTGCTCGAGATACTCCTGGGCGACCCCGACGAGCTCCTGGAGGTTCTCGATCCGGCCGCGGGCCTCGATCGTCCGCTCGGCTTCGAGCGCCTCGAGGTAGCCGGACTGCTCGAGCACACGCTGGACGAGTTCGGGCACCAACAGCTCCTGGGACTGCGCCTGGAGCGACTGGAGCAGCGTGCGCACCGCGTTGACCGCCTTCAGCGACGCTCCGCCGACACCGGCGAGCTCGGCGTTCCCGAGAGCGTCGAAGAGCGTGGTCGCGTTCGTCTCGGCCCAGATCTAGAGGCGCGTCAGCGTCGTGTCGCCGACCCCGCGGCGCGGCCGGTTCGCGATCCGCAGCAGCGAGACGGCGTCCGCGGGGTTGTCGATCACCTGCAGGTAGCCCACGAGGTCCTTGATCTCGGCACGCTCGTAGAAGCGCGGGCCGCCGATCACCTGATACGGAACGCCCTGCCTGACGAGCACGTCCTCGAGTACGCGGGACTGGGCGTTCGTGCGGTAGAAGACCGCGATCTCGCGGCCCGAGTAGCCCTCCTCGATCAGCTCCGCGACCTCGGCGGCGACGAAGCGCGCCTCGGCGTGTTCGTCCTCGACCTCGAGCGCGCGCACGGCCTCACCGTCGCCGAGCTCCGACCAGAGGTTCTTCTCCTTTCGCGCGCGGTTGTGCCGGATGACCCCGTTCGCGGCGCGCAGAATCGTGTTCGTCGAGCGGTAGTTCTGCTCGAGCGCGATCGTACGCGCGCCGCGGAAGTCGCGCTCGAACTCGAGCACGTTGCGGATGTCGGCGCCCCGGAATGCGTAGATGGACTGATCCGGGTCACCGACCGCGCAGATGTTCTGGTGGTCGGCGGCGAGCAGCTGCAGCAGCCGGTACTGGGCATGGTTCGTGTCCTGGTACTCGTCGACGAGGACGTAGCGGAACGCCTTGCGCCATTTCTTCGCCGCGTCCGGAAAGCGCTCCAGGATCTCGACGGTCAGCATGAGCAGGTCATCGAAGTCGACGGCGTTCGAGCCGTGTAGACGTCGCTGGTAGAGCTGATACGTCTCGGCGACGGTCTGGTCGTAGAACGACGAGACGCGGGCCAGGTACTCGTCGGGCCCGACGAGCTGGTTCTTCGCGTTCGAGATCTGGGCGTGGATCCCGCGCGGGACGAAGCGCTTCGGGTCGCGCTCGAGCTCCTCGAGGCACGCCTTGGTAAGCCGGACCTGGTCGGCCTGGTCGTAGATCGTGAAGTTCGTCCGGTAGCCGAGCCGCGGCGCCTCGCGCCGCAGGATCCGGCCGCAGGCGGCGTGGAAGGTGAGGATCCAGAGCCGCCGGGCCGTCGGCCCGAGCAGGTCCTCGAGCCGCTCCTTCATCTCGTTCGCGGCCTTGTTCGTGAACGTGATCGCGAGGATCTCGTTCGGCTTCACGCCGCAGGCCGTGATCAGGTGCCCGACTCGGTGCGTGAGCACGCGCGTCTTCCCCGAGCCCGCGCCGGCGATGACGAGCAGCGGCCCCTCGGTCGCGAGAACCGCCTCGCGCTGGGCCGGATTCAGGTCGGCGAGGTAGGTCTCCGGCTGGGCGACGGACATGTGTTCGATGCTAGCGGTGTGACCATCCGGCAGACCGGCGGCGTATAGTTAGGAAGGCGATGCGAATTCGTACTCTCTCGGTCCTTCTCGCCGCAGCGCTGATTCTGCCCTCGGCGGCGCTCGCCTACCGCGTCGTCCATGTCGGCCGAACGTGGAACCGAAAGTCGGTGATCCTGCACCCGAGCGACCGCCTCGTCGTCACGCTCGCGGGCAACGCGACCACGGGCTATTCGTGGAGCGTCATGCACGTCGACCCGAAGGTGGTCAAGTTCGTCAGCCGGACGTACGTCTCGCGCTCGAAGCCGCCGACGGTCGGCGCGGGCGGCAAGTTCATCCTCCGCTTCCGAGCGGTCGCGATCGGGACGACGACGCTGAAGCTCGGCTACCTGCAGGAGGGGAACAGCAACGCCGTCCCGGCGAAGACGTACACGCTGCACCTGACCGTCAGGTCGCCCGCGCCGCGCGTCTAGCGTGGGCTACGCGTTCTCGTCGCTCGACGAGCTCGGCGACGGCGTCTTCCGCAAGATCCGGCCCGGCCTCGGCATCACGGCCTTCGGCGCGAACGCCCTCGTCATCCCACCCGGCGTCGAGGCGCGGCCGCACTGGCACGAGCAGCAGGACGAGCTCTATTTCGTCCATCGCGGCCTCGCCGAGTTCCGGCTCCCCGGCGAGACGAGGCGGCTCGAGGCCGGCGGGCTCTGCCATGTCGAATCGACGACGCCGCGGCAGATCGTGAACGTCGGCGACGAGGATCTCGTCCTGCTCGTCGTCGGCGCAAAGGACGGCTACGTCGGCCGGGACGGGCAGCTAGCGGATCCCGGGACGCTCGGCTAGTCCGACGCGCGCAGCTGGCTGACCAGCACGGCGAGGACGAGCAGGCCGACGGCGATGCTGAACGCGACGCCGGCGCTCTTGAGCGAGAACGCGCTCGCGGCGATCCCGACACCGATCACCGGCACCGACAGGCCGACGTAGATGACGACGAAGAAGCTCGACGCCGTCTCGCCTCGCTGCTCGACCGGTGCGCGCTGATTGATCGCGGCGAGCCCCGCGCCGATCACGACGCCCTGGCCGAGGCCGACGACGACGGCGCTCGCGAAGAGGGCCGCCAGCGACTCGACGCCGATCGCGAGACCGAGCAGCGCGACGCCGAGAAGCAGCAGGGCGCAGCCGACGAGCAGGGCTCGGCGCTCGGACAGGCGCGGCACGGCGAGCTGGCCGATGAGCGAGGTCGCGAAGAGCAGGAAGACGAGCACGCCGGCGAGCGCATGGCTGTGCCTGCCGAGCTCCTGCGCCAGGAATGCCGGCGCGACCGAGCTGAAGACACCGGCGACGGCAAAGGTGCCGAACCCGGCCGCGGCCGCGCGGGTGAACACGCCGCGCACCTCGGCGGGGACGCTCAGGCGCTGCAGCCGGAAGCGGAAGCCGCGGCGCGCGACCGTCTCCGGCGTCAGCAGCAGGCCGACGGTCGCGGGCACGAGCAGGGCGAGGTCGACGGCGAACGGCAGCCGCAGCGGATGCGCGGCGTAGTCGGCCAAAAGCCCGGCCAGCAGCGTCCCGCAGCCGAGCCCGCCGAGGTTCGCGACCAGCGCGACGAGGCTCGCGAAGCGCCGGCGGTCGTCCGGCGCGAGATCGACGAGGTAGGCGGTGGCCGTGCCCGTGAAGATCCCGGCAGAGAAGCCCGAGACGACGCGGGCGAAGTAGATCGGCACGAGCGATTGCGCGAACAGGAAGAGCAGCGCGCTCGCGGCCGAGAAGGCGAGCCCGAGCAGAAGCGGCGGCTTGCGTCCGAGCTCGTCCGAGAGCCGGCCGAAGAGGATCAGCCCGGCAATGACGCCGAACGCGTAGATCGCGAAGATGACCGTCGTCTGCAGCTCGGCGAACGAGTACCGCGCCTGGAAGAGCGGATAGAGCGGCGTCGGCAGCGTCGTGCCGAGCATCGTCACGAAGAACGCGTAGGCCGCCAGCACGAAGCCGGCGCGACGGGAGACGGCGCGCACGCGGGTAGCTAATCCGATCGGCGCTACGCGGGCGGGCGGCGCGCGTCGCGCGCCGGAAGCAGCCCGAGCGGGCGCCCGAGCGCGGCGAAGCAGCTGACGATCGCGACGAACTCGGCGATCGCGTTTCGCGGCCCTTCGCTGCGTCCGCCGACGAGCGCGGCGACTGCGACCAGGCTCGCGAAGCCGAAGCAGAGCCGCCACGGCGTTCCGAGCGCAGCCGGGATGAAGCGAACGATCGGTTCGACGTCGGCACGAAGGTCGCCGCGGCCCCCGGCCGTCGCGGCGCGCAGACGCGTCGGGCGATAGGCCGCCCGCGCGGCGACGACGAGCGGGACGGCGGCCGCGGTCGCGGCGCAGACGGCGGCCACCATCCACGTCCGCGAGAGGCCGGCTTGGTACTCGTACGCGTAGACGACGAGTGCGGTGAGCGTCAGCAGGCCGCAGCCGAGCGCGACCAGCGTTCGCCGTCCGAGGATCCGAAGCTCGGCGGCAGGCGCCCTGGCCGCGTCACGCAGGCGCCACGCGCGGAGCACGGCGAGCGTCGCAGCGGCGAGCGCGACCTGTGGCGCGAGGAGCAGGACGAAGGCCGAGGACAGGCCGACGGCGAAGGTCGATGCACTCGTCACGTCGGGCGAGCGACCGAGCAGGACGAGCGGCGCGTAGACGAGGGCTGCTGGGACGAGGGCAAGGAAGCTTCCGTAGGCGGCGCGCCTGGCGCCCGAGGTCGCGAGCTCGTCCGCGAACCGCTGCGCTACCAGGCGCGGCGTGCCGAAGGCGGCGGCGTCGCCGCTCTGCTCGAGGTGGTCGGCGGCCTCGGCCAGGATCCGCCGCCGTCTGGAGCCGTTGATCCCGACGGCCCGCAGCTCGCACGAGAGCTCGTCGAGGTAGCTCATGCGACCACCGCCTCTACGGCCTGGGCGAAGCCGCTCCAATCGCGGCGCGCGCGCTCGAGGGCGCGCCGTCCCCGGGCCGTCAGCCGGTAGACACGGCGTCGCCGGCCCTCGTCTCTCGACCACGAGCTCGCGAGCAGCCCGCTCGCCTCGAGCCGGTGGAGTGCCGGGTAGACCGTTCCCTCGGGCAGGTCGAAGGCGCCGCCGCTTCGCTGCTTGAGCTGCTCGATGATCCGGTAGCCGTGCGCGGGCTCGGCGCCGACGATCGCCAAGAGCAGCAGATCGAGGTGACCCTTGAGCGTCTCGGCTCGCACGGCCGAGATCTTACCTAGCCTGACTAGGCTTGGCTAGGCGCCAACGCCGCGCGTGAGAGCCGCATGAAGCCCCGGCCGTAGAGCGCGAGCCCGACCGCGGCGGCGGCCGCCGTCGCGAGCGTGACGGTCAGCGGGATCAGCAGGGTGGCAGCGACCGCGTGCGACCCCGAGTAGCCGGCGAGCGCGAGCGCTCCCAGCGCGGCGCCCTGGTAGATCCCGACGTTGCCGGGCAGGATCGGCGCCGTGTTCGCGAGACCCGTGACGACCATGTAGAGGAGCGCGTTGCCGACACTCAGGTGGACGCCGACGGCGTGCAGGCAGAAGAGGATTCCGAACCAGCGGGCGAGCCAGGTGACGAACAGGATCGCACCCGCACGCAGCAGCACGTGACGCGGAGCTGACGCGCCGGCGAGAAAAGACGTGACGCCGCTCGGCAGCCTGCGGCCGAAGCGGCGGTGCAGGATGGTCGCGATCCCGATCGCCCCCGCCGCCGCGACGATGCCGAGCACCATCGTCCAGCGCACCCAGGCGGGAACCGGCAGGAAGAACGTCCCGGCCGCGCCGAGGACGGCGAAGGCGATCATCTCGAGCAGGTGCGCGCAGAGCAGCGAGCCGCCCGCGCGCGAGAAACCGGGGTAGTGCTTGCCGGCCGCGACCTTGAGGACGGCGACCTTCGACGCCTCGCCGAGCCGGCCCGGGAGCACCGTGTCGAGGAAGGATCCGATCGAGCTCGACGCGTAGATGGCGCGGAAGCTGATCGGCGAGCGCACGGTCGACGACCAGGCGAGCGCGCGGAGCGGCTGAACCGCCGCGCAGATCACGAACCCGGCCGCGAGCAGAGCCCAGTTGGGCGTCACCGCGGCGTGGACGGCGCCGTGTCCGATCTGGCGGAACAGCACGACCATCGCGACCGCGCTAGCCGCGGTCAGCACGACGAGAAGTGTCCGACGCCCCACCATCATCAAAACGGCCCATCGGCGTTCGCGCCGGAGGGCAGCACCCCTTGATGGGGGACTTCAGCTCGTAGCGCGCTCCAGCTCGAGCTGGAGCCATGCAACCGCGTCCTCCAGCGTGTCCGGATCCGCGCACTTCAAAACGACCTCGACCTCCGGGCCGCCCGCGGCGAAGGTCGGGTACGAGCCGATCCGAACTTCGGCGTAGCGCGTCTTGCCCTCGGCGAGGATGCGGGCGATCTCGCTCTCGCGGGTGCGGTAGACGCGGCGCCAGGATGCGATCGGCGGCCCGGCGCGGAGCTCGTCCTCGAACGTCTCGAACATCGCCTCCATCTCCGCCGGCAGGCCGGGCAGGACGTAGACGTTCTCGAGCAGGAACCCCGGGGCCCCGCCCAGCGGGTTCTCGAGCGCCCGGCTGCCGACAGGGAGGCGCGCCCAGGCGACGGCGTAGTCGGGATCGTGCGGAAAGCGGCTGCGCAGCGCGGCCGCGAGCTCCGGCACCTCCGCCTGGCCGACGCCGAACGCGGCGGCGATGCCCTCGCGCGTGACGTCGTCGGGCGTGCCGCCGAGGCCGCCGGTGGCGACGACGAGGTCCTCCTCGGCCGCGGTGCGGCCAACGAAGGCGGCGATCCGCTCGACGTCATCCGGGAGCGTCGCCGCGAGGTCGACGTGCACGCCAGCGCGCTCGAGCCGCTTCTCGAGCCAGACCACGTTCGTGTCGACGACGTCGCCGGAGAGGAGCTCGTTCCCGATCGTGATCACGGCCGCGGTCGCCATGGCGTCAGCCTAGTCGCCCAGCGGAAACGGCTTGCCCCCGAGCGCGGGGAGCACCTGGCTCGTGACCCAGACCGGGGTCGTCGTGTACCGCTGCGAGTAGCGGAAGCTTCCATCGGGCCGCTGTAGGCGGCGGAGGTAGCGGATCGCCCCCGCCGGCGTGGGCCGCCCGGCGGCGCGAAAGGCCTGGACGGCCCAGGCCGTGGACTGCGCGTCCGAGCCTCGGCCGGGCGTGAGCTCGAAGCCGCCGTTTGCGTTTCGGTACCGGCGCAGGAAGCGCAGCGCCCGGTCGATCGGGCGCCCGCGCACGCCGGCGGCGCGCAGCGCCTCGACGACCGCGGCCGTGTCGTTCGAGTCGACGGCCGCAGGCGACCAGCCCCAGCCGCCGCTTCGCGCCTGCCTCGCGAGCAGCCAGCGGATGGTCTTCGGGGACACCCGCACGCCGGTCGCCCGGTAGGCGAGCACGGCCCAGGCGGTCCCGTTCACGAGCCGGCCGATCGAGCCGTTCGGGCGCTCGAGCCGGCGGAGCCGCGCGATCAGCGGGCTCGGATCCTGGCCGCTCGCGGACTCGGCCATGGCCGCGAGCGCGAGGTCGGTCGCGCTCTGCAGCTCGTCCGCATGCCGGGCGAGATACCGACCTGTGTCGACGCTCGGCCGGACGCCGGCGGCGCGCAGCGCGAGGACGGCCCAGGCCGTCAGCTGCGGGTACTCGCCGCCGCCCGGCTCGGCGAAGCCGCCGTCGGCGCTCGCCCGCGCCTGGAGATAGCGAACGCCGTTCGCCGCCGGCGAGCCCGCGACGACCGCCGCGGCGGCGAGCGCGGCCAGCTTCAGGCCCACACGATCTCCGTCCGCAGCCGGCGTCCGTACCGCTCGAGCAGGCGCCGCAGCTCGGGCCCGGCCGCCAGCGCGATCAGCAGGTTCCCGATCGCGTGGGCCGC
>JBPYFE010000046.1:0-16182 GCA_051986525.1 Gaiellaceae bacterium | reverse complement strand
AAGACGTACACGTTCACGCTTCGTACGGACGCCCGCTTCTCGAGCGGCTCCGCGGTGACCCCGGCTGATGTCAAGGCGACGTTCGACCGGCTCGCGAAGAAGGACGGCTTGCAAAACGGCGGGGGCTTGATCTATGACATCGTCGGCGGGAGCGAGGTCGCGAACCACACGGCTTCGTCGATCTCCGGGATCACGACTAGCGGGGACACGGTCTCGTTCACGCTCACGGCGCCTTATGGAGATTTCCTGGCGCGGCTGGCGATGCCGTACTACTGCGTGCTGCCGGCCGACACGCCCCTAGACGACCAGTCGACGCCGGTCACGGCCGGCCCGTACTACGTCGCCAGCGCCGACGCGGGATCCGCCGTGCTGAAGCGGAATCCGTACTACTCCGGCTCTCGTCCGAGCAACTTCGACGAGATCGACTACGCGCTCGGGACCGACGGCGACGCGAGCGTCGCTCAGATCGAGTCCGGCGCGGCCGACTACGAGCCGGTCGTCCCGGAAGACGCCGCCGCGCGGCTCTGGAACCAGTACGGGCCGAACAGCCCGGCGGCTGCCGGCGGACGGCAGCAGTACTTCGCGAACCCGACGCTGTGGGACTCGATGCTGGCGCTCAACACGACGAGCGGGCGGGTTTTCTCCAACGTGAAGCTGCGTCAGGCCGTCAACTTCGCGCTCGATCGGCCGGCGCTCGCCGCGACCGTCGGATCGCACGCGGCCGTGCCCACCGACCAGTACCTGCCGCCGCTCCTGCGCGGGTACGACGACCAGAGCATCTATCCGCTCGCAGGTCCGGACACGGCGACGGCCAAGGCGCTCGTCGACCAGGTCTCCGGCGACAAGACCGTCCAGCTCTACACCGGGAACACGACGGCGGCCGTCGCCCAGGGCGACATCGTCAAGAGCGACCTCGAAGCGGTCGGCTTCACCGTCGATGTCCATTCGGTCGCATCCGGCACGAAGTACGCGACCTGCGGAAGCCAGACCGGGAATTTCGACATCTGCACGGATAGCTGGATCTTCGACTGGCCCGACGCCTCGAACATCTTCGGGTTCCTCTTCGACGGCAACTCGATCCAGCCGAGCGGAAACACGAACCAGGCCTACTTCGACGATCCGACGTACAACGCGCGAATCGAGAACGCTCAGACGTTGACGGACGCCTCGCGTTACTCGACCTACGGAGAGCTCGACGTCGATCTGGCCCGCGATGCGGCGCCGTACGCGGCGTGGGGGGTCGAGTTGCAGCGTGACTTCTTCTCGCAGCGAATCGGCTGCCAGGTGTACCAGCCCACCTTCGGCATGGTTCTCGGGGCGCTTTGCGTGCGTCCTCCCGCGCCGCCTCCGCCACCGCCGCCTGCGCCTCCGCCACCGCCGCCTCCGCCACCCCCGAGCCCGCCGCCGCCTCCGCCGAGCCCGCCTCCGGCGCCGCCGCCGCCTTCACCGCCGCCGCCGAGCAAGCCGCCGGTGAAGAAGGTGACGATCTGCTACCACCACCACACGCTCCACGTGACGAGGGCGACCGCGAACCGCCTGCGCAAGCACGGCGCGAAGCTCGGCGCCTGCCGCAAGGTCGTCAAGAAGAAGCACCGCTAGACCGGCGCGTTTGATAGAAACTGCCGCGCGCCGGGGCTTCCGGCGCTGACTTTGTGAGGGAGGCGGATTGAGCGGGTTCTTCCACGATCACACCGTGCTGTTCGCGCTGATCTGCGCGCTGATCGCGATCGGCTTCGGAATCGGGCTGACCGTGTGGGTGCTCCGCCAACCGGCCGGGAGCGAGCGGATGCGCGAGATCAGCCGGGCGGTTCAGGAGGGGGCCGCTGCGTACCTGCGCCGCCAGTATCTGACGATCGCGATCGTCTCGATCGTGCCGTTCCTCCTGCTCGGCTTCTACCACAAGCTCGGCTGGGGGGCCGCCGTCGGCTTCCTGATCGGGGCGATCCTCTCGGCCTCGGCCGGCTTCATCGGCATGAACGTCGCCGTGCGCGCGAACGTCCGCACCGCGGAGGCCGCGCGCTCGGGGCTCAAGCCCGCGCTCAACGTCGCCTTCCGCGCCGGCTCCGTCACCGGCCTGCTCGTCGTGGGGCTTGGGCTGCTCGGCGTCGCCGGCTACTACTGGGTGCTGACCGGCTGGTTCGGACACTCCCAGGAGTCCGCGATCCACGATCTCGTCGGGCTCGCGTTCGGTGGCTCGCTGATCTCCGTCTTCGCCCGGCTCGGCGGCGGCATCTACACGAAGGCCGCCGACGTCGGCGCCGACCTCGTCGGGAAGATCGAGGCCGGGATCCCGGAGGACGACCCGCGCAACCCGGCCGTGATCGCGGACAACGTCGGCGACAACGTCGGCGACTGCGCGGGAATGGCGGCCGACCTGTTCGAGACCTACGCCGTGACCGCGGTCGCGGTGATGCTGCTCGGGCTCTCGTTCCCGTCGTCGCACCTGGCGCTCTATCCGCTCGCGATCGGCGGCGTCTCGATCATCGCCTCCGTGATCGGCACCTTCTTCGCCCGCGTCGGCAAGAACGGCTCGATCATGAACGCGCTCTACCAGGCCGTGCTCGTCGCCACGATCCTCTCCGCGATCGGCTTCATCCCGGTGACGATGGCGTACGACCATCGCGGCTCCGGCTTCTCGTTCGGCGACCTCTACATCTCCGCGATCGTCGGCCTGGTCGTGACCTTCCTGCTCGTCGCGATCACCGAGTTCTACACCGGCACCCGCTGGCGCCCGGTCAAGTCGATCTCGCGCGCGTCGCAGACCGGCCACGCGACGAACATCATCGAAGGGCTCGCGGTCGGGATGCAGGCGACCGCGCTGCCGGTGATCGTGATCGCGGCCGGGATCCTCGTCGCGCACCACTTCGCCGGCCTCTACGGGATCGGCGTCGCGGTGATGGCGCAGCTGTCGATGACGGGCCTGATCGTCGCGCTCGACGCCTACGGCCCGGTCACCGACAACGCCGGCGGCATCGCCGAGATGGCCGAGCTGCCCGAGTCCGTCCGGGCAATCACGGATCCGCTCGACGCCGTCGGCAACACGACGAAGGCGGTCACGAAGGGCTACGCGATCGGCTCGGCCGCGCTCGCCGCGCTCGTCCTCTTCGACTCCTACACCACCGGTCTCAGCGACCAGGGCCTGACGACGACCTTCAGCCTCTCCGACGCGTGGGTGATCGCCGGGCTCTTCATCGGCGGCCTGATGCCGTTCCTGTTCGCGTCGCTCGCGATGGAGGCGGTGGGCCGCGTCGGCGGCCAGGTCGTGACCGAGGTGCGGCGGCAGTTCCGCGAGATACCGGGGATCATGGAAGGGACGGCGCGGCCCGAGTACGGCCGCGCGATCGACATCGTCACGGGCTCGGCGATCAAGAGCATGCTCGTGCCGGCGCTGATCCCGATCGCGTTCCCGATCATCGTCGGCCTGATCAGCGCCCGGATGCTCGGCGGCCTCCTGATCGGGACGATCATCACCGGCCTCTTCCTCGCGATCGCGATGACGTCGGGCGGCGGCGCCTGGGACAACGCGAAGAAGCTGATCGAGGACGGCGCCTTCGGCGGCAAGGGCTCCGAGGCCCATGCGGCCGCGGTCACCGGCGACACGGTCGGCGATCCCTACAAGGACACGGCCGGCCCGGCGATCAACCCGATGATCAAGATCGCGAACATCGTCGCGATCCTGATCATCCCGCTGCTCGTCTCGATTCACGGCTAGCCGCGCGTCGGCTTAGAGTCCGGGCGTGCCCCGGAGGCGGCGCCAACAAGGTCTCGAGCGCGTCCTGGGGACGCCCGCGCTCTTCGCCACGGCGTACGGCAACGTCGGCTCCTCGATCTACTACGCGCTCGGGCTCGTCGCGGGGATCGCGCTCGGGCTGACGCCGCTCGTCTTCGTGATCAGCGGCCTGATCTTCGCGGCGACGGCGGCGACGTACGCCGAGGGCACGGTCCGCTTCCCCGAGGCCGGCGGCTCGTCGAGCTTCGCGCGCCACGCGTTCAACGAGCTCGTCTCGTTCGCGGCCGCCTGGGCCCAGATGCTCAACTACGTGATCACGATCGCCATCTCGGCGTTCTTCGTCCCGCACTACCTCTCGATCTTCTGGACGCCGCTGAAGACCAACCCGTGGGACATCGTCGGCGGCGTGATCGTGATCGTGATCCTCGTCGGGCTGAACATCGTCGGGATCAAGGAGGCGGCGAACCTCAACATCCTCCTCGCCGTGATCGACTTCGCGACCCAGCTGCTGCTGGTGATCATCGGCTTCGCGCTCATCTTCGACCCGCACGTCGTCTTCTCCGAGAACATCCACTGGGGCATCGCGCCGACGTGGGCGAACTTCTTCCTCGCGATCCCGATCGCGATGATCGCCTACACCGGGATCGAGACCGTCTCGAACTTGGCCGAGGAGGCGCGCGACCCGCCGCGCGACATCCCGCGCTCGATCTCGTGGGTGGCCGGCGCGGTCTTCGCGATCTACTTCACGCTGCCGCTGATCGCGCTCTCGGCGCTGCCGGTGCACCAGGTGAACGGCAAGTACCAGACGCAGCTCGGGCTGCCGCCGGAGCAGGGCGGGTTCGCGAACGACCCGGTGCTCGGGCTCGTCGAGCACCTCGGCCTCCACGGGGCCGTCCTCAGCGCGGCAAAGATCTACGTCGGGATCCTCGCGGCGACGATCCTCTTCATCGCCACGAACGCCGGCGTCATCGGCGCCTCGCGGATCACCTACGCGATGGCGAGCTACCGGCAGCTGCCGGAGGTCTTCCGGCGGCTGCACCCGCGCTTCAAGACGCCGTGGCTCTCGCTGCTCGTCTTCGGCGGGCTGATCGCGATCGCCGTGCTGCTGCCGGGGCAGACGACGTTCCTCGGAGACATGTACGCGTTCGGCGCGATGCTCTCGTTCACGATCGCGCACGCGGCCGTGATCGCGCTGCGCTACACGCGTCGAAACCGCGAGCTGCGTTTCCGCGCCCGGCCGAACGTCTCGATCGCCGGCGTCAGCTGGCCGTTGTTCGCGATCTTCGGCGGCCTCGGGACGGCGGCCGCGTGGATCGTCGTCGTCGCGCAGAAGCCGGCCGCGCGCTGGGTCGGGCTCGGCTGGATCGTCTTCGGGCTGATCGCCTACACGGTCTACCGCCGCTTCGTCGTCCGCGCGTCGCTGACGGAGACCATCCGCGCGCCGGTCCTGATCGGGCCGGCCGTGGCGCTCGAATACCGGAGCATCCTCGTCCCGGTCAAGGCGGGCGCGCCGGAGTCCGAGGAGGCGGTCGACTTCGCCTGCCGCCTCGCGGCGGAACGCGGCTCGTCGATCGCGGCGGTGACCGTCGTGGTCGTCCCGCTCGAGCTGCCGATCGACGCCTCGCTGCCGGACGAGGAGGCGAGGGCGGACGAGGCGCTCGATACGGCGGTCGCGATCGGCGAGCTCTACGGCGTCGACGTGGTCGCGCGGCTCCTGCGCGCGCGGAGCGCCGGCCGCGCGATCGTGCGTGAGGCCGAGCGGCGCCAGGCCGAGATGATCGTCGTGGGGGCACCGCGCGCCCAACGGTCGGGGAGGCTGTTCAGCGAGACGGTGGACTACGTGCTCAAGCACGCGCCGTCGCGCGTGATGCTCGCGGCCGGCCGGCGGGCGGCCTGAGTTCATGCGGTACTACCGCGGCACGACGGCGCTGTTCGCGGTGACGTTCATCGGGCTCGGGATCGCCCTGATCGCCGTCACGGCCTCGCACGGCGGCGGCGCGGTCGGTTACCTGCTCGGCGTCCTCTTCTGCGCGCTCGGTCTCGGCAGGCTCTGGCTGCTCCGCGCGCGAAAATAAGCTGACCCCATGGCACGGAAGCTCCCCCGCCTGCAGCGCGTCCTCACGGGACCGGCGCTGTTCTCGATCGCCTACGGAGAGATCGCCTCCTCGATCTACTTCGCGCTCGGGATCATCGCCTTCCACGCGCTCGGCTTCACGCCGGCGGTGCTGCTCGCGGCGGGCGCGCTCTTCCTGCTCGTCTCGCTCTCCTACGCCGAGGGCACCGCCGCGATCCGCGAGACGGGCGGCGCCGCGACCTTCGTCCGGATCGCCTTCAACGATCTCTGGGGGTTCGTCACCGGGTGGGTGCTGTTCCTCGACTACCTGATCGTGATCGCGCTCTCGGCGCTCTACGTCCCGCACTACGTCGCCGCCGCCGCGTTCACGAGCGTGACCAAGCCCTGGGACGTCGTCTTCGGCTGCATCGCGATCGCCGCCGTGGCGGTCTACCGGCTCGTCTACAACCGGCGCCTGTTCCGGTTCGCGCTGATCGTCGCGGTCATCGACCTCGTCACGCAGCTGCTGCTCGTCGTGCTCGGCTTCGCGCTGCTCTTCTCGCCGCACGCGCTGACGAAAGGAACGTCGCTCGGGACGCACCCGACGTGGCACTCGATCGCCTTCGCGCTCCCGCTGGCGATGCTCGCGTACACCGGGCTCGAGACCGTCGCGAACCTGACCGAGGAGGCGCGCCGGCCGGGCCGCGACCTGCCGCGGAGCCTCTTCGGCGCGATCGGCCTCGTGGTCGTCCTCTACGCGGCGATCGCGGTCGTCGGGCTCTCGGCCTTTCCGGCCGGCGAGGGAGGGACCGCGCTCGGCGGCGAGTGGGCGCGCGCGCCGCTGATGGGGATCGTCTCCCAGCTGCGGACGCACCTGCCCGACTACCTCGGGGCGCCGCTGCAGGTGTTCGTCGGGACGTCCGGCGCCTTGATCCTGCTGACCGCGGCCGCGACCTCGATCGCCGGCTTCGGCCGGCTGGCCTATTCGCTCGGCGAGCACGGACAGCTGCCGCGCGCCTTCGGGCGACTGAGCCGTCGGTCGGTGATCGCGCCGCAGTCGATCGTCGTCGCCGCCCTGATCGCGATCGTCGGGCTGATCGCGACGGCGCCGATGAACCACCCGGTCTTCTTCCTCGCCAGCCTCTACAGCTTCGGCGTCCTGCTCGCTTTCACGGCGGCGCAGATCGCGGTCGTGCGGCTGCGGATCACGCATCCCGAGAAGCGGCGGCCGTACCGCGTGCCGTTCACCGTCGGCCGGATTCCGGTCCCGTCCGTGGTCGGCGCCGTCCTCACCGGCCTCGTCTGGGTGCTCGCGATGGCGACGCATGCCGGCGCGCGCTACGGAGGCCCGGTCTGGCTCGCCATCGGCCTCGTCGTCTACGTCGCCGTGCGGCGCGGCCGCCGCGAGGGCCTGCGGCAGAAGGTGGTCTCCGCCGACGAGCACCTCGGCCTCGCCGAGGCCCAGTACTCGCGGATCCTCGTGCCGATGAAGCTCGGCCTGATCGGCGAGGAGATGGTCGCGACGGCGGTCAAGCTCGCCCAGGAGCGCGGAGCCGCGGTCGAGGCCGTGCACGTGATCCGCGTTCCGCTCGACAAGCCGATCGACGCCGAGCTGCTCGACGAGGAGGAGCGGGCGACGGCCTCGCTCGCCGAGGCGCAGATCCTCGGCGCCGACCACGACGTCAAGGTTCACGGCGAGACGGTCCGGGCGCGTGCGATCGGCGAGGCGATCGTCGAGCACGCCCGGAAGTCGGACGCCGACCTGATCGTCCTCGGCTCCGCGCCGCGCTGGCGGAGGCAGTCGCGCTTCTTCTCGCCGACGGTCGAATACGTGCTCAAGAAGGCGCCCTGCGAGGTGCTGGTGGTCGCCTTCCCGCAAGGCGTGCTCGAGGACGAGGAGGAGCCGGTATTCGCCGGGACGGAGGTAAGCTGAGTCGGTGAACGCACTCGTGATCGGCGGCGGCCGCGTCGGCTCGAACGTTGCGCTCGAGCTCGCGCAGGAAGGCTGGGACGTGACCGTCGTGGACGAGAAGGAGGAGGCGCTCGGCCGGCTCGGCGAGAGCTGGCGCGGCGGCTTCGTCCTTGGCCACGGGATGGACGTCGACGTGCTTCGCGCCGCCGGGATCGAGGACGCCGACGCCGTCGTCGTCTCGACCGACGGCGACAACACGAACATCGTCATCGCCCAGGTCGCGCAGAAGCGGTTCGACAACCAGTGCGTCGTCGTCCGCATCCTCGACCCGGCGCGCGCCGACTTCTACTCGAGCCTCGGCCTGCGGGTGATCTGTCCGACGAAGACGGCGATCCACGACCTGCTCGAGGCGGCGCGGGCGTGCGAGATCAGACCGAGGGAGCAGGTCACCACCTAGGTGTACGTCCTCATCGCAGGCGGCGGGAAGATCGGGGCGAACCTCGCGCGGAGCCTGCTGCGCGACGGCCACGGCCACGAGGTGACGCTGATCGAGCAGCGCCGCGACCGCTACGAGCAGCTCGAGCAGGAGTTCGAGCACCAGGTGCAGCTGGGCGACGCGACGGAGATCCACGTGCTCGAGCGCGCCGGGATCGCCCGTCCGCCCGAGGTCGTCGCGGCGGTCACGGGCGACGACGAGGACAACTTGATCATCTGCCAGCTCGCGCGCGAGAAGTACGGCGCGCGGAAGGTCGTCGCCCGCGTCAACGACCCGCGCAACCAGGTGCACTTCGACCTGCTCGGGATCTCGGCCACCGTCTCGGCGACCGCGGCGATCATGGCATTGGTCGAGCACGAGGTTCCGGAGCACGACCTGATCCACCTGCTCGAGCTTCGCCGCGAGAACCTCGAGATCGTCGAGGTCCAGATCGACAAGAGCGCGCCCGCGGCCGGAAAGACGGTCGAAAAGCTGAAGCTGCCCGAGGGCTCGCGGCTGATCTCGATCACGCGCGACGGCAAGTCCGAGATCGCGATCGGCTCGACCGAGCTCCAGCCCGGCGACCAGGTGCTCGCGATCCTGCAGCCGGGCAAGGAGGACGAGCTCCGCCGCGTCCTCCTCAAGGCCTGACCGCGTCGCCAACCATCTCGCCTCGGTAGCGTCCCAGGGAGAGATGCGCCCGCTGACGATCTCACTCGTGCTCTTCGGCGTCTCGGCGGCGCTCGCGGTGTTCACGTCGTTCGCGCACGGCGAGCCGGAGCACTCGACCGTCAATTTCCGCCAGGTCGCGGGCGGGTTCAACCAGCCTGTGTACGTGGCGCAGCCGAAGAGCGAGCCCGGCCGCCTCTACGTCGTCGAGCGCGCCGGCCGGATTCTCGTCTTGGCGAACGGCAAGCGCTCGACGTTCCTCGACATCCGCAGCCGCGTCGAGAGCGGCTACGACGAGCAGGGCCTGCTCTCGGTGGCGTTCTCGCCCGGCTACGCGAAGGACCACCGCTTCTACGTCTACTACACCGTCCGCGGGACGGGAGACGTCGAGATCGACACGCTGCGCTCCCGCGGCGGGCGCGCCGTCCTTTCGTCGCGGCGGCGGCTGATCCTGATCAACCACCGGGCGAACGACAACCACGACGGTGGCCAGCTTCAGTTCGGCCCCGACGGCGCCCTTTACGCCGGCACCGGCGACGGCGGCTCGGGCGGCGACCCGCCCGACAACTCGCAGAACCTCTCGCGCAAGCTCGGCAAGCTCCTCCGCTACTCGGGCGGCAGGTGGCGGATCGTCGGCTTCGGGCTCCGGAATCCGTGGCGGTTCTCGTTCGACCGCGCCACCGGCGACCTCTACATCGGCGACGTCGGCCAGGACACGTGGGAGGAGGTCGACTACCGGCCGCGCGCGACGATCGGGCGGCTGACGAACTACGAGTGGTCGGCGTACGAGGGCGATGCCCGCTACAAGCCGTCGCGGCTCGTGCACATGGGCACGCTCGTCGGGCCGGTGCTCGTCTACCGCCACGGTGGCAACGGCTGCTCGATCACGGGCGGCTACGTCTACCGCGGCAGCTCCGTTCCGGCCGCCGCCGGGCGCTACTTCTACGGCGACTACTGCAGCGGCAAGATCTGGAGCCTCCGCATCTCGGGCGGCAAGGCGGTCGACAACCGCCAGGAAGGGCAGGTCGGGAGCCTCTCGTCGTTCGGGCAGGCCGCGAACGGCGATCTCTACGCCGTCTCGCTCGACGGCGGCATCTACCGGCTCACGAGCTAGCGAGAGTCGGCACCCTGGAACGGTGCGCGGCTTCTTCTTCATCGCGATCGCGTTCCTCGCAGCCGCCTGCGCGGCCGCGGCGGCGCCGTCGCAACGGCAGGCGAAGCTAGGCGGCGACTGGACGCGCTTCGGCTACGACGCGGCGCGCCACGACTCGGGCCCGGCGCGGACTGGAATCACCGCCGCGAACGTCGCCCGGCTGAAGCGGCAGCGCGTCGTCCTCGACGGAACCGTCGACTCCTCGCCGATCTACCTCCGCGGCGTCACCGTCCACGGGCGGCGGCACGACACGTTCTTCGTGACCACGACCTACGGCCGGACGCTGGCGATCGACGCGAACACGGGCGCGATCCTCTGGCGGTTCACCCCGCGCGGCTACTCGACCTGGGCCGGCTCGTACCGGATCACGAACGCCACGCCGGTCGCCGACCCGGGCCGGAAGTTCGTCTACGCAGCCTCGCCGGACGGGCGCGTGCACAAGCTGTCGGTGGCGAGCGGGGCCGAGGCGCGCGGATGGCCGGTGCGTGTGACGCTGCTGCCGGTGCGGGAGAAGCTCGGCACCTCGCTGAACTTCGCCCGCGGGCTCGTCCTGCTCGGGACCGGCGGCTACATCGGCGACGCGCCGCCGTACCAGGGCCACGTGATCGCGATCAGCGGTCGGACCGGCAGGATCGTCCACGTCTGGAACTCGCTCTGCTCGAACGTCCACCGGCTCCTGAACCCGTTCAAGTGCGCGCAGAGCGACTCAGCGATCTGGGCCCGCGCCGGCGTCGTCGTCGTGCCGGGGTCGCACGACCTGCTCGTCTCGACCGGGAACGGCCGCTTCGACGGGCAGACGAACTGGGGCGACAGCGTCGCGCTCCTGACGCCGAATGCGTCGCGCCAGCTGCGCAGCTGGACGCCGCGCGACTACGCGAGCCTCGACAACGGGGACGTCGATCTCGGTAGCACGGCGCCGGCGCTGCTCGGCCACGGGCTCGCGGTCCAGGGAGGCAAGGACGGAAAGCTGCGCCTGCTGCGGATCCCGTCGCTCGGCGGCCGGCTCGGGGCGACCGGCGGCGAGCTCCAGACGATCGCGGCGCCGGGCGGCACCGACGTCTTCACGGCCCCGGCGGTCTGGCGGAACCGCGTCTTCGTCGCCACCGACGCAGGGCTGGCGGCCTACGTGCTCAGCCAGGGACGGCTTCGCGTCGCCTGGCGGAGCCGAGACGGCGGCACGAGCCCGGTCGTCGCCGGTGGGCTCCTCTACGTCTACAACGGCTCGCTCGACGTCTACTCTCCGACGACGGGCCGGCGGTTGGCGTCGTACCCGCTCGGCGCGAGCCACTGGAACAGCCCGATCGTCACCGACGGTCGCGTCGCGATTACGGAAGGGGACGCGAACAGCCACTCCTCCAGCGGCGTGCTCGACATCCTGCGCGCGCCCTGAGGACTCAGCCGGCTCGGCGGCGCCGAACCGTCGGCCCCTGCTGGCCGAGCGCCGCGTAGGCAAGCGTCTGCAGCGACTCGTTCAGGTTCCGCACCTCGTGCGCGAGCACGGCGAACCCTTCCGAGTGGTCGAGCCGCTTGTTGAGGACGCGGATCTCTTCGACGAGCGCGTCGAGCCGCTCGAGCAGGACGTCGAGCTGGCGGTCGTCGAGCTGCTTGCGTTCGGCCACGGTCGCATTCTAGGAACGGCGCGCCGCCCGCTCGTAGGCGAGGATGCCGACGAAGACGCCGACGGAGTCGATCGCGACATCCCTCGGCGAGGCGTGGCGCCCGGCGACGAAGTGCTGGTGGACCTCGTCCGTGATCGAGTAGCCGACCCCGGCGAGGAAGGCCGGCGCCGCGCGGCCGATCGCGCGGAGTAGCAGCGCGCCGAGGATCGCGTACTCGACCGCGTGGGCGCCCTTGCGGAGGATCGTGTCCCAGATCCCGAGGCCCGTCCCGAGGTGCGGGATCGAGGACAGGGCGAAGATCACGGCCGCCCATCCGAGCACGGGCAGCCAGGCCGAGGCGCGGGTCGTGGTCACCGGCGAACGATGGTAGTCTCGGCGCAAAGGCGAGCGCGCGAGGGAACCCGGTGCGAATCCGGGACGGTCCCGCCGCTGTGAGGGGAGACGCTCTCCGCCGAAGTGCCACTGGCGCGAGCCGGGAAGGCGGCGGAAGAGGGAGCCCCGAGTCAGAAGACCTCCCGGTCGCCGTGAATCGAACCCCTCGCGGAAGGAGGATTCGTGTTTCGACGCTCTCTCTTCGTCGCCGTGCTGGCGGCATTCCTGCTCGTCCCCTCGGCGTTCGCCGCGCGCGTGCACGTGCGCGTCGAGGGCAAGACCCAGACCATCTTCGGCGCGACCGAGCCGACCCTGAACGTGAAGGCGAACGCGCTCGACGCGCTCGAGTCGGCCAGCCTGGCCGGCGAGTTCTTCTACCACGTCACCACGACCGCGTTCGGTCCCTACGTCGACCAGATCGGCCGCTATCCGGCCGACGCCTCGAGCGGCTGGGTCTTCAAGGTCAACGGCATCTCGCCGCCCGTCGGGGCGAACGCGGTGACGCTGAAGGACGGCGACACCGTGCTTTGGTACTGGGCTGCGTTCAGCGGTCCGACCGGGCCGCTGACGCTCGAGGTCGAGACCTCGATCGTCAAGGGCAAGCGCTGCTTCTTCGCGACCGGGCGCAACGACGCCGGCCACGCGAGTCGTGTCCGAAACGTCACATTCGTCCTCAACGGGCGGCGCCGCGCCTCGGGCACGGGCGTCGTCTGCACGACCGCGGGACGCTACGCGGTTCGCGTGACGAAGCCGGGCGCGGTGCGCTCGCGGGTCTACGTCGGCGGGTGAAGCGCGGCGCGCTCGCGTCACTGGCGGCGGCCGCAGCCCTCTCGGGCTGCGGCTTCCTGCCGCACGGGCACGGACACGCGAGCATCTGGATCACGAAGGACCGGGGGACGCAGGTCGTGCTCGTGAAGAAGGTCCCGGCCGGGATCTCGGCGATGCAGGCGCTCTCGCGCGTGGCGAAGGTGAAGACGAGCTACGGCGGCCGCTTCGTCCAGGCGATCGACGGCGTCTCCGGCGACGCGGCCGCGCGGCGCGACTGGTTCTACTTCGTCAACGGCTACGAGGCCGACCGCAGCGCGGCCGACTACGAGCTCCACGACGGGGACGTCGAGTGGTGGGACTTCCGCTCGTGGAAGCGCCGGCTCCGCGTTCCCGCCGTCGTCGGCGCCTTCCCGGAGCCGTTCCTGCACGGCTACGGCGGCAAGACGCGGAAGGCGACGATCGTCTACGACTCGGCGGCGCTGCACAGCGAGGCGGTAGGCCTCGCCAAGCTCATCCACGCGAAGCCGCTCAAGCAGGAGCAACTCGCGGACGCGGACGTCCTCTATCTGACCGCCCGCGACGTTCCCTTCACGGCGCAGGCTGCGGACGCGGGGTCGCCCGTGCGGTTCACGATCGGCGCGAAGCAGGCGCGGCGGCTGCTCGCCGACCCGAAGCTCGCGCGCTTCCGCTACGAGGGGCTGCCGTGAGGCCGGCCGTCGGAGCGGCGCTGCTGTTCTCGCTCGCGGCGGCGGCGCTGCTCGCCGAGCACACGCTCTCGGTGGCGGCGATCGCGGCGCTGCTGCTCGTCGTCTGCCTCCGCGCGCCGGTTCGGCGGCGGTGGGTGTACCTGATGGGCGCGCTGACCTCGTCGGCGGCGGTGTTCGTCGTGACACCGTTCGTCGAGCAGCTGCCCGGGCGGGTGCTCTGGGCCGGGCCGACAGTTCCGGTGATCGGGACGCTCGACGTGACGGTGCCGGAGGTCTCGGGCGCGCTCTTCAACGCCCTGAGGCTCGCAGCCGTCGCGCTCGCCTTCTCCGCGTACGCGCTCCTGCTCGACCACGATCGCCTCGTCCAGTCCGCGGGCTTCGCGCGGCGCTCCGTGCTCGCGGTCGCGCTGGCGACGCGGCTGATGCCGGCGCTCGAGCGCGACGCGGCCGGATACTCGGAGGCGCTCCGCGGGCGTGGGATCGAGCTGCACGGCGTGCGCGGCCATGCGCGGCTGCTCTCCCCGCTTCTAGCCGGATCGCTCGAGCGCAGCCTCAACCTCGCGGAGGCGATGGACGCGCGCGGCTTCGGCCGTGCCGGCGCGACGCGGCTGCCGCAGCCGGCGTGGTCGGCCCTCGACCGCGCGGGCCTCGCCGTCGCGGTCGCGATCGTGGCGATCGGAGCGCTGTGGCTGTAGCGACCCTGGAGCGGGTGTCCTATGCCTACGGCGACGCCGAGGCCAATGCGCTTCGGGAGGTTTCCGTTTCCCTGGCACCGGGACAGGTCGTCTCGGTGCTCGGCCCGTCGGGCTCCGGGAAGTCGACGTTCCTGCGCGCCCTCGCCGGGCTCGTGCCGCACTTCCACGGCGGACGCCTGTCAGGGCGGATCGAGGTCGCGGGGCTCGAGACCCGCAGCCATTCGCCGCACGAGCTCGCGGGTCACGTCGCGACGCTGTTCCAGGATCCCGAGGATCAGGTCGTCTTCACGCACGTCCTGAACGAGGTTGCGTTCGGGCTCGAGAACCTCGGCACGCCGCCGGCCGAGATCGAGCCGCGCGCCCGCGCTGCGCTCGAGGCGGTCGGCGCCGGTCACCTCGCCGGCCGTCGGCTCGCCGGGCTCTCGGGCGGTGAGCTGCAACGCGTCTGCCTCGCCGCCACGTTCGCGGCCGAGCCGAAGGTGTTGCTGCTCGACGAGCCGACCTCGCAGCTCGACCCCGACGGCGCCGAGACCGTCGTCCGCCTAGCGGTCGAGCTCGCCCGCGACCGCGGGACGACGGTCGTTCTCTCCGAGCAGCGGCCGGCGCTGCCGCTCGAGCTGTCGGATCGGGTCCTGTTCTTCGACGGCGGCCGGCTCGTCCTCGACCGCGAGACGGCGGAGGCGAAGGCGTGGCTGTCGGAGCGGCGGCCTGCCTACGTGGACGAGCCGGAGCCGCCGGAGCCGGCTCCCGGAGCGGACATCGTCTGCCGCCTGAGCGACGTCTCGTTCGCCTACGACGACAGCCTTTACGTCGTCGACGGCGCCGCGCTCGAGCTGCGGCGCGGCGAGGTCGTCGCCCTCGCCGGGCCGAACGGGAGCGGCAAGACGACCCTTGCGAAGCTCGCCGCGGGCCTGCTCGAGCCTGCCCGCGGAAGTGTCGAGCGAGCCGGCCGGGCGACGTACCTGCTCCAGGATCCCGGGCGCTACCTGTTCGCCGAGCGGGTCGACGACGAGGTCGCCCTCGCCGCGCCACGCGCGTCGGCGCCGGCGGCGCTCGAGGCGGTCGGCCTCGCGGGGCACGAGCACCGGCACCCGCGCGACCTCTCGAGCGGGGAGCGGGAGCGGCTCGCGCTCGCGGCGGTTCTCGCGCCGGGCCCGGACCTGCTCGTGCTGGACGAGCCGACGCGCGGCGTCGACCCCGAGCGAAAAGCGGAGCTCGCCCGGCTTCTTCGCACCCAGGCCTCCCGCCGCGCCACGCTCGTCGTCACCCACGACCGCGCCTTCGCGGCTGCGGTCGCCGACCGCGTCGTCACGCTCGGCGGCGCCCGGGAGCTCGTCCATGTCTAGGACGGTCACGTTCCTCGCGGCCGCGGCCGCCTTCGGGGCGGCCGCGTGGGCGGCGCTGTCGCCGGGCCAGGCGGCGCTGTCGCTGCTGCTCGTCGCCGCGGCCGTGCTCGTCGCCGGCGCCGCCTGGCTCGACCCTGCCCTCGGCGGGAGCAAGACGCTCGCGCTCGTCGCGACGCTGGCCGCGGTTGGCGCCGCGGGCCGCGTCCTCTTCGCCGCGATCCCGGGCGTGCAGCCGGTCACGGTTCTGACCGTCGCCGCCGGCGCCGCGCTCGGCGCGCGGGCCGGCTTCGGCGTCGGCGCGCTCGCGGCGCTCGCCTCGAACTTCTTCCTCGGCCAGGGACCGTGGACGCCGTGGCAGATGCTGGCGTGGGGAGGCTGCGGCGTCGTCGGCGCGCTGGCGGCGCCGCTGATCAGGCGACGCGTCCCGTTCGCGCTGCTCTGCTTCGTCCTCGGCTTCGCCTTCAGCGGGCTGATGGACCTGTGGGAGTGGTACAGCTTCTACCCGCACACGTGGGCCGCGCTGACCGTCCAGCTCGGCCGTGGAATCTGGTTCGACGCGGCCCACGCGATCGGGAACCTGCTGATCGCGCTGGCGGCCGGGCCCGAGCTGCGGCGCCTGCTCGAGCGGTACGGACGCCGGCTGCGGACGGAGATCGTGTGGGCCTGAAGCTGGCCGCGCTCGC
>JBPYFE010000045.1:0-9701 GCA_051986525.1 Gaiellaceae bacterium | reverse complement strand
AGATCGTCTTGTGCGCGCGCTTCTCCAGGAAGATCGTCCCGCCGCCCGCCAGCACCGGGATCACCGACATGTGGATCAGCGTGATCGTCGGCAGCACGAGGGTGTCCTCGGCGCCGAGCAGCTCGGTCAGGCGCTCCTCGATCTCCTCGTAGAGGACGGGGCTGCCCAGCAGGCGCGACCAGCTCGGGTGCGTCCCCCAGCGGTCGAGGTACTCCGGGACGGCGTCGATGATCTCGCGGTCGAGGTCGAAGCCGAGGTAGTTGCAGGAGGCGAAGTCCGCCAGCCACTTCTCGCCGATGCGGATCATCCGGCCGTCGATCTCGTCGACGACGGCATCCGTCATCGGGTTCGACTGCGACAGCTCGGCGAGATCACGGCAGGCGTCGAGCCACCGGTCGATCCACCGTGTCGCCGCAGGTGCGGATCGTTGCGAACCGCGCTTCACCGGCCGTGAATCGGCAGCCGAAGCCGGAATCTTTAGCGGCGGAGGCGGCTAGCGGCGGCGAACGAGGGTCACGCCGTCGCGCACCGTCAGCTGGACGGCGACCACGCGCTCGTCCGCGGCGACGCGGTCGTTCAGCTTGCGGATCGCGCGCGTGCCCGCCGAGTCGTCCTCGTCGTCGAGCACCCGGCCGCTCCAGAGCGTGTTGTCGATCGCCATCAGCCCGGTCGGCCGGAGGCGCGGCACGAGCGCCTCGTAGTAGTTGCCGTAGTTCTCCTTGTCGGCGTCGACGAATACGAAGTCCCACTCGCCGCCGAGCCGCTCGATCGTCTCGAGCGCCGGGCCCATGTGGATCGTGATCCGGTCGCCGTAGGGGCTCTGCGCGTGGTAGCGCCGTGCGACCTCCGCGTGCTCCTCGGAGACCTCGCAGGTGTCGATGTGCCCGCCCTCCGGCAGCCCTGCGGCCATCGAGAGCGACGAGTAGCCGGTGAAGGTGCCGAGCTCGAGCACGCGCTTCGCCTGCAGCGCGAAGACGAGCTGCTCGAGGAAGCGGCCCTCGACCGTCCCCGTCAGCATCCCGGGCGCGCTCATCGTCGAGCGCGTCTCCTCCGCCAGCCCGGCCATCAGCGGCTCGGGTGGCGTGGTGTGCGCCTCCGCGTACCCGTCGATCTCGTCGGGGACGATCACCGCTGGAGCCGCGGCGCCTCGTCGAGCTTGCCCTCGCGGATCCGCTGGGCCATGGCCTTGGACTCCTCGCGGTAGATCGAGCCGTCCTCGAACTCGATCCACGGGTACTTCTTCTGGCCCGTGCGCCGCTCGGTCTCGTCGCGGTTGCCGGGCCAGGGCAGCTTGTCGACGTCGTACTCGATCCCGGATTCGTCCAGCGCCTTCTGCACCTTCCAGCACGGGTGGCCGGGGAACTTGACCCAGATGTTCTTGCAGCGGTGGAGCGTGATCGCCATGGCGCGAGCTTACCGCCGCTAGCGTCCGGCCATGCCCGCTCGCATCGTGACGACCGTCGAGCTGAACCGGGCGCTGCTGGCGAGGCAGCTCCTGCTGGAGCGGAAGGCGCTGCCGCTGCCGCGCGCGGTCGAGCAGATGGGCTGCGTGCAGGCCCAGTACGCGCCCTCGACGTACGTCGGCCTCTGGTCACGTGTCGCCGACCTCCGGCGAGAGGCCGTGACGCGGGCGCTCGAGCGGGGCTCGCTCGTGCAGGGAACGCTGATGCGCAACACGATCCACGTCGTCTCGCGCCGCGACTACTGGCCGCTCGTGCTCGCGATCCGCTCCGAGCGGATGGCGTGGTCGCGCACCGTGCAGGGAACGGACGAGCGCACCGTGCGACGCACGGCCGCGCGCCTGCGGCGCTTCCTCGCCGACGGGCCGCGGGGCCAGAAAGAGATCGCAGACGCAGGACTCTGGGCCCCCGGGGTCGCGATCTGGCTCGACCTCGTCCGGGTGCCGCCCTCGGGTACGTGGGAGCGGCGGCGCGCCGACCTCTATGGCCTCGCCGAGGACTGGGTCGGTCCCGAGCCGGAGCTCCCGGTGGTCGACGCGCGCAGGCACCTCGTTCGCCGCTACCTCGGCGCGTTCGGCCCGGCGGCGCGAAAGAACATCGCCAAGTGGGCCGGCGTCCGCGTCGGCGAGCTCGCGGAGGCCCTCGACGGGCTCGAGCTGCAGCGGTTCCGCGACGAGCACGGCGGCGAGCTGCTCGACCTGCCCCGTGCCACGCTGCCGCCGGGCGGGACGCCTGCGCCCGTGCGCTTCCTCCCGACCTGGGACGCGACGCTGCTGGTGCACGCGCGTCGCACCGGAATCCTGGCCGAGGAGCACCGCGAGCGGATCTTCCACGTCCGCAACCCGCAGTCCGAGCGGACCTTCCTCGTCGACGGCAGGGTCGCCGGCGCGTGGCGCTACGAGGACGGCCGCGTCACGCTCGAGCCGTTCTCCCGCCTCCCCCGCGGCGCGCGCGACGAGCTCGAGGAGGAAGCGGAGCGCCTAGCCGCGTTCCACGCGTGAGCCGCCGACGATCGCGTCGCGGCCGTCCGCGAAGCGCACCCAGGCTTTGCCCTTGCCGTCGTAGTCGGGCGACCAGACGACGAGCGTCGCCTCTTCGCCGCCGACGCGCACGGGCTCGGTTCCCTCGGGCTCGGCCCCACTCCACACGCGCACGAACGGGTTCTCCTCCCGCTCGCGGCCGATGGTCGTCTCGTCCGTGTGGCCCGGCAGCACACGCGTCTCCGGCGGCAGCTCCATCAGCACGTCCATCACCGAGCTGCGGATCTGCGCGAAGTCGCCGCCGCCGACCGCGTCCTTGAAGAGCACGTCGCCGCTGCAGCAGAGCTGGTCGTTGACCACGAACGCGAGGTGGTCGTCCTTGTGCCCGGGGGTCGGAAGCGCGCGGATCGAGAGGCCGCCGGTCTCGAGGTCGCCCTTGACGACGCGCACGTCGTAGCGCCCGCGGATCGCGTCGTCGCCGGCGATGTGATCGGCGTCGGCGTGCGTCGTGAGCAGATGCGTCACGCGCAGGCCGTGCTGCGAGACGGCGTCGAACAGCGGCCGCAGCGGCGCGCCGGAGTCGACGAAGACCGCGGTGCCTCCAGGCCCGTCCGCGATCAGGTACGCGTTCGAGAGCCAGTCGGGGTGCATGCTCCGCTCGACGATCACCCGCGCAGTATCGCGTCTCGTCATCCGCAGCGGCACGATAAGATCGCCGTCCAAGCTGGAGAACGAGGGGACGCAATGCGACGGAGACCCCCGGCGTTGCGGCAACCGGCAATCGAGGCGTATGGCGAGCCAGGCGCTGCGGCCCGACTCGCTGTCAACCGGCAGGCGCTGGTGCGCGTCTTCCTGGTTTGCGACGTTCGCGTTCACCGCGATCTGCTCTCGGCTGCCCTCGCGGACGAGGACGGGATCGAGCTGGCGGGGAGCGCGCACGGCGACGTCGCGTGCCTCGCGGTCGGGATGAGCGAGGCCGACGTCGTGCTGGTCGACGGCGGCTCCGTCGGCGGCCCGGCCACGGTGCGCGCGCTGGCCGCGGCCGCGCCCGAGGCCAAGATCGTCGTCACGGGCGTGCCCGAGGACGAGGGCGGGGTCGTGGGCCTGGTCGAGGCCGGAATCGCCGGCTACGCGACCGCCGACCAGCCGCTGACGGACGTCGCCGCCGTCGTCGTGTCCGCCGCCGACGGTGAGCTGCAGTGCTCGCCGCGCGTCTCCGCGGCCCTGGCCCAGCGAGTCGCGGCGCTGTCGGCGGCGCAGCGACACGTGAACGGCAAGACGAGCCTGACCCCGCGCGAGCGGGAGATCGCCGAGCTGATCGGCGACGGCCTCTCGAACAAGCAGATCGCGCGCCGGCTGTCGATCGAGCTCGCGACGGTCAAGAACCACGTGCACAACATCCTGCGCAAGCTCGGCGTGACCCGCCGGGACCAGATCGTCCCCTAGATCCTGGATCTAGATCGCCACGGCCTCCGCATAGGCCCTTTTCGTCCTTTGTGATCCATTGTTCTCGGCCCCGACGGCCCCGGAGAATCGCGCCGGGGCAGGGAAAGGCCCCTGCCCGGCACAGGAAGGGGGACTCTGCAGATGCGGAAACGCAGACTGCTACTTGGCGGGGCGCTCGTTGTCCTCGCTCTCGCCTCGGTGCTCCTCGCCGCGGCCGCCTCACATGGGTCGGCGGCAGCGGGAGGGCTCGGCGGCGGGGTGAACGTGACACCGCCGGACAAGACCAAGCCGGCGCAGACAGGCATCACCGTCGGCCGGTCGTACAACAACGACATCTCGCGGCCGATGACGCAGCTGGCGAAGCTGCCGACGAAGCAGCAGCCGCAACGCGAGGCGGCCGAGAACGCGACGATCCACAAGGTTCAGCGGACCGTCCACGACCCGGTCGTGCAGTCCTCGCCGGCGAGGCCGAACATGCCGGCGACGAACCTCAACTTCGACGGGATCCCGTTCCCGGGGGTGGTGTGCAACTGCGCGCCTCCGGACACGAACGGGGAGGTCGGTCTGGACCAGTACGTCCAGATCGTCAACGAGGGCTTCCAGGTGTGGAACAAGAACACCGGCGCCTCGTTGCTCGGCCCCGTCGCGATCTCGTCGCTGTGGGCCGGCTTCGGCGGTCTCTGCGAGACCAACGGCTTCGGCGACCCGGTCGTGCTCTTCGACCAGCTCGCCAACCGCTGGGTGATCACGCAGTTCGCAGGGAACTACCCGGCGACTCCGATCACGGATCAGTGCATCGCCGTCTCCACCTCGTCGGACGCCACCGGCACCTACGCCCGGTACGCGTTCCACATGACGGACAACTTCTACGACTACCCGAAGTTCGGCGTCTGGCCGGACGCGTACTACGCGAGCGCGAACATCTTCAACTCGTCGGGGACCGCGTTCCTCGGCCCGCAGGCGTTCGCGTTCGATCGTGCCGCCATGCTGGCGGGCACCCCGGCGACCTTCATCGCGGCACCGATGGGTGGCCCGACGGACGACGCGATCATGCCCGCCGACCTGGACGGGATGACCCCGCCCCCGGCAGGCTCGCCGAACCCGTACGTGAGCATCGGGACGAACGCGACGTGGCCGGTGCACAAGTTCCACGTCGACTTCGCCAACCCGGCGAACTCGACCTGGACGCAGACGGCGACGTTGACGCCGGCTCCGTTCACGCCCCTCGGCGGCGGGATCCCGCAGGCCGACACAGCCGACCAGCTCGACACGCTGGCCGACCGCGGCATGTTCCGGAACGCCTACCGGAACTTCGGTGACCACGAGTCGTTAGTAGGCAACATCACGGTCGCCTCGGGCGGGGTGGCCGGTATCCGGTGGTTCGAGCTGAACAACCTCACCTCCGGCACGCCGTCGTTCGTCCAGCAGAGCACCTACCAGCCCGACAGCACGTACCGCTGGATGGGCAGCGCTGCGATGGACGGCAACGGCAACCTGGCTCTGGGCTTCAGCGCCTCGGACGCGACGATCCACCCGCAGATCCGCTACGCGGGCCGGCTCGCGACCGATCCGCCGAGCACGCTCGGCCAGGGAGAGGCGCACCTGTTCGACGGCACCGGCAGTCAGCTGGACACGGTCAGCCGCTGGGGCGACTACAGCGACATCACGGTCGACCCCGTGGACGACTGCACGTTCTGGTACACGCAGGAGTACTACCAGACGGATTCCAGCTTCAACTGGCGGACGCGGGTCGGGAGCTTCAAGTTCCCGTCGTGCACCTCCGCCCCGAGCGGAACGCTCGAGGGGACGGTCACCGACTCGTCGAGCAACCCGGTCGCCGGCGTATCGATCAACGCCGCGCCGTTGGGCGCCTCGACGACGACCGGCCCGGACGGGCACTACTCGCTGACGCTCCCGGTCGGTGACTACTCCGTCACCGCGAGCGCCTTCGGGTATGTCGACCAGACGAAGCCGGGGAGCGTCACCGACGGCGGCGACACCGTAGTCAACTTCACGCTCCAGAGCTCGCCGAGCGGCACGCTCAGCGGGACGGTTCACGACAACAACGGCAACCCGTTGGCGAACGGCACCGTGACCATCCTGGGCACGCCGATCGCCCCGGCGACGACGGACGCCGCCGGGCACTACAGCTTCGCCTCGGTGCCCCAGGGCACGTACAACGTCAAGGCCGAGGCGGGCAGGTGCAACACCGCTCAGACCGACTCCGTCACCGTGGGCGCGAGTACGACGCACGACTTCACGCTCCCGCAGCGGACCGACTCGTTCGGCTACTTCTGCAAGGTCGAAGCGCCGGACTACATCGAGGGCGACACGCCGCTCGGCCTGTCCGGCGACGACTCGTTCGCCTCGGTGAGCCTGCCGTTCTCGTTCACGCTCTACGGAACGAGCTACTCGACGGGCTACGTCTGCACGAACGGCTACGTCAGCTTCACGAGCGGGACGTGCTTCTTCGGCAACTCGGGCATCCCGAGCACGGGCGATCCGAACGGTGCGATCTACCCGTACTGGGACGACCTGATCATGGACGGCTCCTCGTCGATGTGGACGAAGACGATGTCCAGTCCGAACAGGTTCGTGATCGAGTGGCGAAACGCGAGGTACTTCGACGACGCCACGAAACGGGTCGACTTCGAGGTCGTCCTGTACGAGAACGGCCAGATCCTGACGCAGTACCGGAACATCGCCGCCGACGCTCGCGAGCAAGGCAGCTCGGCGACACTCGGGCTCGAGAACGCAGACGGCTCGGTCGCGTTCCAGTACTCGTTCAACGAACCCACGATCGGCTCGCCGGACTACGCGATCCGGTACCTCCTGCCGCCGTCGGGCTTCGTGCAGGGTCATGTGACCGACGCGAACGACCACAACGCGCTCGCGGGGGTGACGGTCAAGGCGCTCCAGGGCACGACTACCGTGCGCCAGGCCTCGACCGACGCCACCGGCTTCTACCGGATGCAGGTTCCGGTCGGGAGCTACACGATCGAAGCGAGCAAGACGAACTACCAGACCGGATCGGCCGCGGCCAACGTGGCGGCGGACGCGACGGTGACGCAGGACTTCGCCCTCAAGACTCCGCGGGGTGAGGTCAGCCCGTCGTCGCTCGAGTTCATCGTCACGCCCGGTCAGTCGAAGACAGCGCACCTGACGCTGAAGAACACCGGGTCGATCGGCATGACCTGGGACGTCAAGGAGTCGGGCGGCGGAGCCGCGGCACCGGTCGGGCCGAGACGGCCTGCCGGGGCCGACCCCAACGCCCCGACGACCAGGGGCTTCTACGGCGGCAAGCTGCCGGCGAAGCCTCTCCCGGCCGCTCCGGGTGATGTCCTGCGCTCGTGGTCGACCGGCCTCACGCTGGGCTGGGGAGTCGGCTACGACGGTCATGTCTGGCTGTCGGACGTCGACGGCGGCACCTGCGCGGCGGCCTGCACGAACAGCGAGTTCAACGTTGCAGGTCCGCCACCGCTCACGAGCTTCCCGAATGGGTTCGCGGGCGCATGGCCTGCCGACATGGCACCTCTCGGCTCGAACGAGATGTGCCAGCTCGACGTCGGCGGCGACAACGGGATCCACTGCTGGGACACGAACACGGGTGCACAGACGCGGCACATCAGCGGCGCCTTCCCGTGGACGGGCATCTCCCAGCGCGGACTCGCGTACCGGCCGGACGACGACTCGTTCTACGTCGGCGGCTGGAACGAAGGCATCCTGTACCACGTCGCGGGCTTCTCGCACGCAACGCCGGGCGCGGTGCTCGGTCAGTGCTTCCCGGCTGACCCGAACATCTCCGGCCTCGCGTGGAACCCGGCCGTGGGTCAGGTGTGGATGGCGACGAACAGCCCGACCGACACCATCTTCAGGGTCGACCCGACGACGTGCGCAACCGTGAGCACGCTCAACCATCCGAACCCGTTCTTCAACGGCGCGGGCCTCGAGATGGACGAGTCGGGGAACCTCTGGATGATCGGTCAGTCGCCGAACACGGCCTACCTGGTCGACAGCGGCGTGCCGGCGTTCAGCGACGTGCCGTGGCTGTCGGAGAACCCGGCGAGCGGCACGGTGCCCGCCGGCGGCCAGCAGGACGTCGCAGTGACGGTGGACGCGACGGGTAAGGCACCGGGCGTCTACAACGCCACGCTGACCTTCCGCACGGACTCCGGCCGGCAGCCGAACATCTCGGTGCCGGTGCGGATGATCGTGTCGGCCTACCGCAAGGGCTTCAACGCCGGCGGCAGCGCCTACACGGACGGCAGCAGCGACACGTGGTCGGCAGACCAGGCCTACACGCCGGCCAACGGCGCGGGCTACGTCCAGAGCCCGTCGAAGACCGCCAGCACGAAGTCGGGAATCGACGGGACCACGGACGATCCGCTGTACCAGGCGGCCCGTGTCGACTCCATGACGTACCGCTTCACGGGTCTCCCGGCGGGCGTCTACCAGCTGGAGCTCAAGTTCGCCGAGATCCAGAACAAGAAGGCCGGACAGCGGCAGTTCGACGTGATCGTGAACGGGGCCCCGTACCTCGTCGCGTTCGACGTCGCCGCCCTTGCCGGCAAGAACACGGCACTCGACAGGACGACCTACGTGACCGTCCCCGCGAGCGGCGAGATCAGCGTGCAGCTCGCGACGCGGCGGAGCACGGGCGTACCGATCCTGAACGCGATCCGTGTGACGAACCGGCCGGACCGCTAGGCCGAGGGAAAGGAGCGACTCACGGAGGCCCCGCGCGAGCGGGGCCTCCGTCGTTCCGGGGCCGCTCGGTAGGCTTCACGCCCCTGCTCCCAAGGAGGACGAATGGCCGGCCTGATGTCACGCGCCTCGCTCGTCGTGAAGTCGAAGTTCTCGAAGCTGCTCGACCGCGCCGAGGATCCCGCGGAGACCCTCGACTACTCCTACGAGAAGCAGCTCGAGCTGCTGCAGAACGTGAAGCGCGGCATCGCCGACGTCGTCACGGCGAAGAAACGGCTCGAGCTCCAGGAGCAACAGCTCCAGCAGAGCGTCGTCAAGCTCGACGCGCAGGCCCGCGAGGCGCTCGCCGCCGGCCGCGAGGATCTCGCCCGCCAGGCCCTGGAGCGGAAGTCCGGCCTCCAGCAGCAGCTGCAGTCGCTCGACCAGCAGACCCAGCAGCTGCAGCAGCAGCAGGAGAAGCTCGTCGCGAGCGAGAAGGCGCTATCCGCGAAGGTCGAGGCCTTCCGGACGCAGAAGGAGACGATCAAGGCGCAGTACTCGGCGGCCGAAGCGCAGGTGCGAATCGGCGAGGCCGCAACCGGGATCGGCGAGCAGATGGCGGACACCGGGCTCGCGATCCAGCGCGCGAAGGACAAGACCGACCAGATGCAGGCGCGTGCGTCGGCGATCGACGAGCTGACGACGTCGGGCGCGCTGGAGGACTTCACCTCCGACCAGACGCAGCTCGACCGGGAGCTGGGCGCAATCGCGTCGCAGTCACAGGTCGACAAGGAGCTCGAGCAGATGAAGACCGAGCTCGGCAGCGGCGGGGAGAAGAAGGAGCTGCAGCCGTGATCGTGCGCGTCATGGGCGAGGGCCAGTACGAGGTCGATGCCGAGGTCGCGAAGGGCTTGAACGAGCTCGACGAGCAGGCCGCGCAGGCGCTGGACGCGGGCGACGGGGAGCGGCTCTCCGAGTTGCTGCACCGCATGGCCGAAGCGGTGCGGACGAACGGCGCGCGGCTCCCGGAAGACGACCTGTCGCCGTCGGAGGCGATCGTGCCGCCCGAGGACCTGAGCCTCGACGAGGCGCGCGAGCTCTTCGAGGGCGAAGGCCTGATCCCGGACCTGCC
>JBPYFE010000044.1:0-10977 GCA_051986525.1 Gaiellaceae bacterium | reverse complement strand
CACCAGGCCTTCGACTGGCTCGACGCGCCGGTGGAGCGGGTCGGCGCGAAGTTCGCCCCGCTGCCGTTCGCGCCCGTGATGGAGGAGTACGTCGTCCCTCACGCCGGCGACGTCCTGGCGGCGATCCAGCGGACGGTTCAGCGCGATGGCTGAGGAGGTCAAGCTCCCCCGCCTGGGCCAGGGCATGGAGTCGGGGACGATCGTCAAGTGGCTCAAGTCCGAGGGCGACGAGATCCGGAAGGGCGAGCCGCTCTACGAGCTCGACACGGACAAGGTGACGCAGGAGGTCGAGGCCGACTTCGCCGGCGTGCTGCTCAAGATCGCGGTCGCCGAGGGTGAGGTTCCCGTCGGGCAGACGATCGCCGTCATCGGCCGGCCGGGCGAATCGGTGCCGGAGCTCGGCGACGGCGCTCCGCAGAGCGCCGAGAAACCGGCCGAGGCGCCGGCGCGTGAGCCCGAGCGCCGGGAGGGTCGCGAGGCGTCGGCTTCCGAGCAGGTGACGGAGATCCGCGCTCCGGCCGGAAACGGCGCCGGCGCCAGGATCAAGGCGTCGCCGCTCGCGCGCCGGATCGCCCGCGAGCGCGGGATCGAGCTCGGCGCGCTCCGCGGCACCGGGCCCGAAGGCCGCGTCGTCGCCGAGGACGTCGAGCGCGCCGCCGCCGGCGCGACCGCACCTGCCCAAGCGGGCCATGTCGGGAGTCAGGCGCCGGCCGTGGCCGGAACGGTCGAGCGCCAGGAGCTCACGTCCGTTCGGCGCACGATCGCCCGGCGCTTGACCGAGGCCTGGCAGGCACCCGCCTTCCAGATCGCGATGTCGGCCGACATGACCCGGGCGCAGGAGCTGCACGCGCGCCTGGCCGAGCGCGTGCGCGAAGGTGAGCCGAAGCCGACGGTCACCGACATCCTCACGAAGGCCTGCGCCTCGGCGCTGATGCGCCACCGGGGTGTCAACGCGCTCTGGGCCGAGGACGCGATCGAGCTCCATCCGAGCGCGAACGTCGGCATCGCAGTCGCGATCCCCGCCGGCCTCGTCGTCCCGGTGATCCACGACGCGCAGGTGAAGACGATCGCCGAGCTCGCCGCCGCGCGCGCCGACATCGTCTCGCGCGCCCGCGAGAACAAGCTGCAGCAGGCCGACCTCGCCGGCGGCACGTTCACGATCTCGAACCTCGGCATGTACGGCGTCGAGCAGTTCGTCGCCGTGCTGAACCCGCCGCAGGCGGCGATCCTCGCCGTCGGCGCGATCGAGCCGAAGGCAGTCCCGGTCGACGGCGGCTTCGAGGCACGGCCGCTGATGACGATGACGCTGACCTGCGACCATCGCACCCTGGACGGCGCGACCGCGTCCGACTTCCTCCGGACGGTGAAGGCGTTCCTCGAAGAGCCGGGCCTGATGCTCTGATGCGCGTCTGGTACAGCGTCAAGGACCTCGACGCCGGCCGCGCCTTCTACAAGGAGAAGCTCGGCTTCGCGGAGTCGTTCGTCGACGAGGAAGCGCGCTGGGCGACGCTCGAGCGCGGCGGCATGGAGATCGCGATCGGCGAGGGCGAGACCGAGGGAGAGACGGGCGTCGCGACGGTCGACGTTGCCGACATCAAGGCCGAGGCGGAGCGGCTGCGGAGCGAGGGGATCGAGGTCGGCACCGTGCTCGAGCTCCACGGCGAGATGCGGCTGCTCGACGTCTACGACCCCGACGGCAACCGCATCCAGCTCGCCGAAGACGTCGCAGACTCGTGATCCGGCGCGGCGGGACGCGCGACGTTCCGTTCCTGCGCGACATGCTGAGGCATGCCTTCTACTGGCGGACGCCGGTCGGCGAGGAGGAGCCGCCGCTGACCCGGTACGTCCGCGATTGGGGCCGTCCCGGCGATCGCTCGCTGATCGCGATCGACGACTTCCTCCCGGTCGGCGGCGCCTGGTACCGCCTGTTCACGGCCGACGAGCCCGGGTTCGGCTTCATCGACGAAGAGACCCCCGAGCTCGCGATCGCGGTCGTCCCGAGCCGACGCGGCCGCGGCTTCGGGCACGAGCTCCTGAGCGGCCTGCTGGACTGCGCCCGCAAGGACGGCTTCGAGGCGATCAGCCTGAGCGTCGGCAAGGACAACCCCGCGATCGCGCTCTACGAGCGCTACGGCTTCTCGCAGGCGCGCGAGGACGACGGCGCGGTCGTCATGCGTGCCGCGCTCACGTGAGCGCCCGCGAGTAGGATTCGCCGCCGTGGAAGCTGACGTCGCAGTACTCGGAGGGGGGCCCGGCGGCTACTCGGCGGCGATTCGAGCCGCCCAGCTCGGCGCCAAGACCCTCTGCATCGAGAAGGAGTCGGAGCTCGGCGGAACCTGCCTTCGCGTCGGCTGCATCCCCACCAAGGCGTGGGTTCAGACGGCGTTCGGGATCAAGGAGGCGGAGGAGACCTTCGCCAAGCTGGGCGTCAAGGTCGGCGAGCCGGAGCTCGACTTCGCCACGGCGAACGAGTGGAAGGCGGGCGTCGTCAAGCAGATGACCTCCGGCGTCGCCTCCCTGTTCAAGGCGAACGGCGTCGAGTGGGTGAAGGGCGTCGGCCGCTTCAAGGACGCGAACACGATCGCGGTCGAGGGCGGCGAGGACGTCACGTTCAAGTCGGCGATCGTCGCCACCGGTTCGTACGCGCTCCACCCGCCGATCGACGGGCTCGACTCGCCGCGCTGCGTCGACTCGACCGGACTACTGGCGCAGACCGAGGTGCCCCGCCGCCTGGTCATCCTCGGCGGCGGGATCATCGGCTGCGAGTTCGCGTCGATCTTTCACCGCTTCGGCTCCGAGGTGACGATCATCGAGATGCTGCCGACGCTGATCCCGCAGGAGGACGACGACGCGGCCAAGGAGCTCGAGAAGCAGTTCGGGCGCCGCGGGATCGCGCTCCAGCTCGAGAAGCAGTGCACGAGGGTCGAGGATTCCGGTAGCGGCCTGACCGTCCATTTCGGCGACGGCGAGACGGTCGAGTGCGACCTGATGCTCGTCGCCGTCGGACGCGGCCCCACGGTCGAGGGCCTCGGACTCGAGGAAGTCGGGGTCGAGTTCGATCGCCGCAAGGGCATCGCCGCCGACGAGCACCGGCGTACGACCGTCGAGCACATCTACGCCGTCGGCGACTGTGCCGGGTACTGGCAGCTCGCCCACACGGCGTTCCGCGAGGGCGAGGTCGCAGCCGAGAACGCGACGGGCCACGAGGCGACCGTCGACAACCGCGCGGTGCCGCGGCCGATCTACACCGATCCGGAGATCGCCGGCGTGGGGCTGACGGAGGCCGAGGCGCGCGAGCAGTACGGCGACGACGTCGCCGTCGGCCGCTTCCCGTGGGTCGCGAACGCGCGCGCCGTCATGCAGAACGAGACGGTCGGGTGGGTGAAGTCGATCCACGAGACCCGCTACGGCGAGCTGCTCGGGCTGGTCATGGTCGGCCCGCACGTCACGGATCTCGTCGAGGCCGGCGTGGTCGCGATCGACGCCGAGTCGACGGTCGAGACGGTCGCCGACGGCATGGCCGCGCACCCGACGCTGAGCGAGGCGATCAAGGAAGCCGGCCTCGTCGCGCTCGGCCGAGCGATCCACATACCGAACCGCAAGCGCGCTCCCGCGACGGCCTAGCGCGCCGCTTTCGACCGCGGCCCTCAACGACCTGAAGGTTCACGCGCGCGCCCGAGAACAATGCCCCTCCCTGGGTGGGGCCGACCGGCCACCCGCCACCCACGGCGAGCCTACCGACGAAACCGAGCCCGAGCCGTGCCGCGAGCGCGCCGATTCGGTGCCTATGTCTCCCGTAACCGAAAGCGGCCGCGCGCCGTTTGTACGGCATGGAGACCGCCCGAGCGGGCAAGGGGGGACGCCGTCACAACCTGTCTCTGCGGCAGCTGGCGCCAGGAAAGGGGCGTCGCGATCAACGTGCGGGCGACCGGGCCTTCGAGCGGTTCTACCGTGAGCACGTCGCCGAGGTGTACCAGTACGCCCTGGCCGTCCTGAGCAATCCGGCCGACGCCGAGGACGTCACCCAGCAGACCTTCCTCAACGCCTACCGCGCCTTCCAGAAGGGCGAGCGGCCGCACACGCCGCACAACTGGCTGATCAAGATCGCGCACAACGTCTGCCGCATGCGCTGGCGGCAGACGAGCCGCCGTCCTCAGGAGGTTCCGCTCGAGAACGCCGGCGAGCCGGCTGCGCTCGACGCCGATAAGCCGTCGCTCGACGAGGTGCTGACGGCGCTCTCGCGTCTGCCGTTCAACCAGCGGGCGGCGATCGTGATGCGCGAGGTCGAGGGACGCTCCTACGCCGAGATCGCGGAAGTGCTCGGGACGACGGTCCCCGCCGTCGAGGCGCTGCTCTTCCGCGCCCGCACGAACCTTCGCGCCCGCCGCAAGGCGCTCGGCGTGCTCACGCTCGCGCCGGTTCCGGGATCCCTGTCGACCTTCTTCGGCGGCGGCGGGGGCGGGATCCTCGCCGTCGGCGGCGCGGCGCTGGGCTCGGAGCTCGCCATGAAGGCTGTCGCGATCGTCGTCTCGGGCATCGTCGCCGGCGGCCTCGGCTACAAGGCCGTACAGGCCGTGGCGAAGCCCGAGTCCGGTCCGCGCCTGCCCGCTCAACGCTTCCACCGCCACGCCGATCCATCGTGGGCGAATCCCGTCCAGCGCATCGCGGCCGGCTCGCGCGTCGCGACCAGCCAGCGCCTGACCGGCTTCCGGCACCCCACGAAGGCGACGCATCGCAGCGGGGCGCTCGCGGCGGCGCCGACGAACGACACTCCGAGCCAATCGAGCGGCGGCGCCGACGTCGGCAGCGGCGCGCCGGCGACTCCACCGGCCGTCGTGCCTGCGGACACGGTGACGAAGGTCGTCGCCTCCGTGCCCGTCTCCGTGCCGCCGGCGCCCGTACCGGTGCCGCTCCCGCCACCACCGCCGCTCCCGTCCGTGACGGTGACGATTCCGACCCTGCCGGTACAGCTTCCGCCGCCGCCGCATCCGTAAATGACCCAAAGCGGGGTGCAAGATCCGCCCGGATCGAGCATCTTTTAGAGCATGGCGCCCCTAATGGCGCAGCGAGCCCGCTCGGACCGGGCGTTCGAAAAGCTGTATCAACGCCACGTCGGTGACGTCTATCGCTACGCGCTCGTCGTCATGCGCAACCGCGACGACGCCGAGGACGTCACCCAGACGACGTTCATGAACGCCTACCGCGCGTTCGCCCGCGGCGAGCGGCCGCGAACGCCGCAGAACTGGCTGATCACGATCGCGCACAACGTCTGCCGGCAGCGCTTCCGCCAGCTCCAGCGTCAGCCGAACCAGCTCCCGCTCGAAGAAGACGAGATCGCACAGCTCGCGCCGGACGACGACGGCCCGACGGCGGAGGACATCCGCCGCGCTCTCAGCCATCTCGCCTTCAACCAGCGTGCCGCGCTCGTCATGCGCGAGCTCGAGGGCCGCTCCTACGCCGAGATCGCCGCCGTCCTGCAGGTGTCGACGAGCGCGGTCGAGACGCTGATCTTCCGCGCGCGGCGTGCGCTCCGCGAGCAGCTCGAAGGCGGCCTGACGTGCCGGGAGGCGGAGTTCGCCGTTTCGCGCCAGCTCGACGGCCGGCTGAGTCGCAAGGACAAGGGCGCCCTTCGCGCGCACCTGCGCGAGTGCGAGGACTGCGCCCGGTTCGCGCGTTCGCAGCGGGCGCAGCGGGCGGCGATCCGCAGCCTCGCCCTGATCCCGTTGCCCGCCTCGCTGACGTCGTTCTTCCACCACTCGAGCGGTGCCGCCGCCGGCACGGGCGCCGCCGCGGGCGGCGGACTTGCGGTCAAGGCCGCCCTCGTCGGCGCGACCGCCGTCGTTGCCACGGGCGGAGTGGTCGAGGCGGTGCACAAGACCGGCTTCCATCCGCTCCGTCGGCACGAGCCGGCCGCCGCGCGGGCCGCGCATGCTCCACGTGCGGCCGCCGCCGTCGCCGTCGGGCCGCGCGTGGTCAGCGCGTCGCCGGCTGCGCCTGCACGGCCCGTACACACCGCGGCGAAGCCGAAGCACAAGCTCCACGGCCGGCTCGCGGTCGAACAGTCGACGACGAAGCTCCACGGCCGCCTCCGCGAAGAGCAGCGTTCTCCCGACGAGACCCAGGCGACCGCGCTGCCGCCCGGTCAGCTGAAGAAGCTGACGGGGACGAAGCCCGTCCACCCGTCCAAGCCGACTCACCCGACGCGCCCGACGCACCCGTCCCACCCGGCCAAGCAGGCGCACAAGCAGACGACGACGCCGCCCAAGCCGAAGAAGCACGACCAGACGAGCTCGCAGCCGGCGCACGGGCCGAAGCCGAAGGATCAGACCGCGACGGCGCCGGCGCCGCCTTCCCCGCAGCCACCGCCGCACAAGAAGTAAATCGCCGCAAGATTTTCCGCTCGAAGGCGTCTGGTAGGTGGGATGTGCCCTCGTCCCGTCCGGGGCCGCGCCCGCCCGCCGGCCCCGGACCTTTTCTCGGCGGGTTAGCCGCGCGGCGAGTGGGTAGGCTCACGGCGTGAACATCGTCAACCGCCGCAACGCCGTCATGGGCTGGGTCGTGTGGAACGCCGCCAAGCAGGTCGGCAAGCGAAAGGCGCGTCAGGCGAAGCCGTCCGCGAGCAACGGCCGTCCGAACAAGCCGCTCGTCGCCGTCGCCCTCGCCGCGGCGGCCGGCGCGACTGCCTTCCTGCGCAGCCGCCGCAGCGAGAGCTGAGCGGGTAGCTAGGCGGCAGCTTCCGCGAGCTGCTCGGCCTGCTTCTTCGTCGCCTTCTCGACCTCCTTGAGCGTGTGCTCCTCCTGCTCGAGGTTCTCGGTCAGCAACGCGACGACGTCTTCGTGCCCCATCTCGTCCGCGTGGACGATCAGGCCCTCGTAGACCGCGATCTCGTGATGCTCCGTCTCGGCGGCGCCGCTCAGCAGCACCGCGTCGATGATCGAGTCGGAGGTCTGCGAGATCATCTGCTCGCCCTCCTCCTTGAGCCCGTCGATCGCCGGGCACGGCTGCGTCTCGGCCTGCTCGCCGAGCGCCGCGAAGACCTGCTGGAGGTTCGAGATCTGCTGCTCCGTCTCCGCGCGATGGTGTGCGAACAGCTCTTTCAGCTCCGGATCCTTGGCCTTCTGTTCGAGCGTCTGCAGCATCTGGAGCACCGTCTGCTCCATCGTCAAGGCCGCGCCGAGCTTGTGTGTGAACAGCTCCGGTGGGCTGGAAATCTGCGCCATTCGGACTCCTTTCACGGTTGTCGCTAGACCTGACGCGGGTGCCCGGTTTAGCGTTGGCGAAACAGCGACCGGGGAGGGGCCGAAATGCGCATCGAAAAATCCGTCACGTCAGTCACCTGGATCCCGTCGGAGGCGATCTCGGGCATGACGAAACTTCCGTTCGAGATGGGCGTCGCCCACTACGACGAGCCGCCGCCGGACCGGATCGACGACCTCGAGGCGCTCCGCCAGGCGGACGCGTTCCGCGAGGCGAACGAGCTCCGCGCGTGGGTCGAGTTCGAGGACGGGAAGCCATCCGTCTACGGCTACTCGGGCGGGGGCCACATCGGCGTCACGCGAATCAAGCTCGGGCGCCGCGAGCTGTCGTTTCCGGCCGTCAAGTACCCGGTGATCCAGGCCGAGCCCGAAGTCCGCGACGACTCGGTGCGGTTCGTCCAGTCGGCCGGCGGCCACATGGGGCTCCCGGCGCCCAGGCGCGTGACGGGGCGGCCGTTCTTCCGGGTTCGCTCTGCCTCCGCGTGGACGACCCTCGCGCTGACGATCAACGCCGACGGGACGGTCGAGCACGAGCTCGTGGGCGCCAGCCCGTTCCCGCGCCACTGGATCTACGACGACGGCGGCGCGCTCGTCCAGAAATCCGGCTCGATCGACTTCGAAGAGTGGTACCGCGGCTCGCACGGGAAGAACACGCCCTGGGGCGAGCAGGACTCGCCTGCGATCGCGACGGCGGTCGAGTCCGAGCTCGAACGCGAGCTCTCGCATTCGATCATGCGGAGCGACGCGAAGCTCGAGCGCCGGAATCTCGAGCAGGGAAGCGCGCTCGTGCGCGAGGGAGACGAAGGCCGGGAGCTGTTCCTGATCCTCGACGGAACGGTCGACGTCGAGGTGAACGGCGACATCGTCGCCGAGATCGGCCCTGGCGCGCTTCTGGGCGAGCGGGCACTGCTCGAGGGCGGCAAGCGGACGGCGACGTTGTGGGCGACGAGCCCGCTTCGGGTCGTGGTCATTCCGCCCGACGCGATCGACGAGTCGGCGCTCCCGGAGCTGGCCGCGTCGCACCGGCGCGAGGACGCGTAGGGCAAGGCACGAATTCGCACAATCGGCACGCGCGCGTCGCAGACGCGTGCGTGCCGGGTGCGTAGGCTCGAGCCCAGAGGGCGGCGGGTGTTCACCCCACCCGGGTGGGGGGTGTTGGGCGGCCGCCGCGCCGCGCTCCCCGAACGTAAAACCCCTCCAAAATAGGCCGTTCGGCCTATGGAACATCGGCCTGCGACGTGCGAACCTGCGGGCCTGGTGCACGGTCCGATTCTCATCCTCTACGGCCTGCTCGGGCTCTACGCGCTCGAGATCGTCGTACCGCTCCTCTTCGTCGCCTTCGCCTGGGCGCGCAGCCGCGCGCGGCGCTCGCCGCTCGGTCGCACCGTCTAGGTCTGCGAGAATCGCTCCGTGGTTCCCGAGGCTCCACTCGAGCGCACGTCCACGGGCGGACTCGTCCCGGCGGGCGAGGGTTGGTTCGTCGTCAACGCCCGCGAAGCACGCTGGTTCGACAGCGACTTCGGCCCCTACGTCCGCTTCGAAGGCGACGGCGACGCGCGCTTCGGCGAGCTCGGGATCAACATCGGCATCCTCCAGCCCGGCCAGCCCGCGTGCATGTACCACCGCGAGGACACGCAGGAGGACTTCCTCGTCCTCTACGGCGAGTGCATCGTGCTCGTCGAGGAGCAGGAGCGGCGCATGAAGGCGTGGGACCTCTTCCATTCGCCGCCGAACACGAACCACGTGATCGTCGGCGCCGGCGACGGGCCGTGCGCCGTGCTCGCCGTCGGCAAGCGCCCGGACAACGAGCTCTTCTACCCCGAATCCGAGCTCGCCCAGAGCCACGGGGCCGGTGTCGCCAAGGGGACGCCGGACGCGGACGAGGCCTACGCCGACAACTCGGCGCCGGTCGAGAAGCCGTACTCGGACGGCTGGCTCCCGGGCTAGCCGTGGAACAGAGGCTCAGCCTCGTAACCCTCGGCGTCCGCGACGTCGCCCGCGCGCGGGCGTTCTACGAGGCGCTCGGCTGGACGGTCGGCTGGACGGACGACGACGTCGTCTTCTTCGAAGCCCGCGGGATGATCGTCGCCCTCTGGGGACGCGAGAAGCTCGCCGAGGACAGCGCCGTAGAGGACAGCGGCGGCTGGGGTGGCGTGACGTTGGCCTACAACACGCGCTCTCGCGAGGACGTCGACGCCGTCCTCGCCGACGCAGAGGCAGCCGGCGGTCGCATCGGACGGCCCGGCGCCGAGACGTTCTGGGGCGGCTACTCCGGCGTCTTCCTCGACCTCGACGGCCACCCGTGGGAGGTCGCGCACAACCCGCACTGGACGATCGCCGAAGACGGAGCCGTCAGTTTAAGTTGACACTTACGTAAGTCGCTGCTTAAATAACTGCCGTGGAAGCTGCGCTGAAGGCAATCGCGGAACCGCGGCGACGTCAGATCCTCACGCTCGTCCGCGACGGAGAGCTCTCGGCCGGAGAGATCGCCGGCCACTTCGACGTGACGCGCCCGGCCGTCTCGCAGCACCTGACCGTTCTGAAGGAGGCGGGACTCGTGAACGAGCGACGCAACGGAACGAAGCGGCTCTACAGCGCGAAGCCCGAGGGGCTCGCGGAGCTGCGGCAGTTCCTCGACGCGTTCTGGGGCGAGCGCCTCGACGTGCTCAAGCGCGAAGCTGAGCAGGAGGAGAGGAGGAAGGATGAAAGCAGCGACTGATCGCGGCTACGCGACGAACGTGGCGTTCGCTGTGCCGCAGGAGAAAGTCTTCGACGCGATCGCGAGCGCCGGCGGGATCCGCGGCTGGTGGACGGGCCTCGTCACGGGATCGACCGAGCAGGGCGGGACGCTGAGGCTCGAGTTCGAAGGCGCCGCGGAGGAGATCGTTCTCCGCGTCGACCGCAGTGACCGTCCCTCGCGCGTCGAGTGGACCTGCCTCTCGAGCTCGAGTCACGCGGAATGGAACGGCACGAGGATGGTCTTCGAGCTGCGCCCGACCGGCGCCGATTCCTGCGAGCTCGACTTCCGGCACGAGGGTCTCGTCCCGGAGCTCCACTGCTACGACGTCTGCGAGCGCGGTTGGGACAGCTTCCTCGGCGGAAGCCTGGTCGGCTTCGTCGAGCGCGGCCAGGGCTCGCCGTTCGGCCGGGTGGGGCCGCTCTCCGTCGTCCGCCGCTACCACGACGCGTGGACGAGCGGCGACGTCGAGGGCGCCTCCCGCTGGCTGAGCTCGGAGCTCGAGACCGAGGTTCCGCTCAACCGGTACGAAGGCCGCGACGATTTCGTCGCCGCCCTGACCGCGTTCGGCGCCCTCGTGAGCGAGATCGACCTGCTGGCGGAATTCGAGAACGGCGACGAGGCGCTGCTGCTCTACGACCTCGCCGTCCAGCCGATCGGCCCGATGCGCGTCGCCGAGCACTTCGTCGTCGCCGACGGCGTCATCACCCGCATTCGCCACGTCCACGACACTGCAAGCCTGCGCGACGCCGGCTTCGCCCGGTAGAGAGGAGACCCGATGGAAGCGAGCACCACCACCACGGCCGTCGAGCGCGAGATCACGATCGACGCCAGCCCCGAGACCGTCTGGCAGTTCCTGGTCGACCCCGACAAGATGGAGCGCTGGCTGGGCTCCGAGATCACGATCGATCCGCGGCCCGGCGGCGACTACCGCGTCGACGTCATGGCCAACAACAACCTCGCCAAGGGCGAGTACCTCGAGGT
>JBPYFE010000043.1:0-13005 GCA_051986525.1 Gaiellaceae bacterium | reverse complement strand
CTCGAGACGGTCGACGGGCTGCTGATCCATCCGCTCGTCGGCGACACGAAGTCGGACGACGTGCCGGCCTCCACGCGCGTCGAGTGCTACGAGATCCTGGTCGAGAACTACTACCCGGCCGACCGCGTGCTCGTCTCCGCCTTCCCGGCCGCGATGCGCTACGCGGGCCCGCGTGAGGCGATCTGGCACGCGATCTGCCGCAAGAACTACGGCTGCTCGCACTTCATCGTCGGCCGCGACCACGCCGGTGTCGGCGACTACTACGGCACCTACGACGCGCAGCTGATCTTCGACGACTTCGAGCCGCACGAGCTCGGGATCGAGCCGATGTTCTTCGAGCACGCATTCTGGTGCAAGAAGTGCGGCCAGATGGCGACCCCGAAGACCTGCCCGCACGGCGGTGACGACCACGTCTTCCTGAGCGGGACGAAGGTGCGGGAGATGCTGTCCGAGGGCGAGCTGCCGCCTGCGGAGTTCTCGCGGCCAGAGGTCGCCGAGGTGCTGATCGAGGCGTACCGCTCGGCGTGACCTGGCAGTTCACGCTCACGGGGCTGCTGATCGGTGGTCTCGTCGGCCTGACCGGGATGGGCGGCGGCTCGTTGCTGACGCCCATCCTCGTGATCGTCTTCGGCTTCAAGCCGACGTACGCGGTCGGCACCGACATCCTCCACGGTGCGATCTTCAAGAGCTTCGGCGCCGTCCGCCACCGGCGGCTCGGCAACGTCCACGCGCGGCTGACGTTCTGGATGTTCCTCGGCTCGGGGCCGCTGTCGCTGCTCGGCGTCGCCGTGGCGACGCACCTGACGCACGTCTACGGAGACAGCGTCCAGTCCGTCGAGGCGTACGCGATCGGCGCCGCCTTGATCGTCGGCGGCATCGGCCTGATCGCGAAGACCTTCATCAAGCGCGGCGTCCAGCCGAGCGACGCGCCGTTCGTGCTGACGGCGCGCGACCGCTGGATCGCCTTCACGATCGGCGCCGTCTTCGGCTTCGTCGTCGGCCTGACCTCGGTCGGGAGCGGGACGTTCTTCGGGCTGGTGATGGTGATGGTCTATCCCCTGACCCTGCCGAAGATCGTCGGCACGGACATCTTCCACGCGGCGGCGTTGCTCTGGGTCGCCGGCTTCGGCCACCTCGTCGCCGGCAACGTCGACCTGCACGCGATGGCGTGGCTGCTGCTTGGCTCGATCCCCGGAGTCCTGCTGACGAGCCAGCTGACCCTGAAGCTGCCGGAGCGCTCGCTGCGGCTCGGGCTCGCCGGCGTCCTGATCCTGAGCGGGATCAAGCTCGCGAACGTCCCCGGCGCGGACTGGATCGTGCTCGGCGGCTTCATCGTCGGCGGCGCCGCCTTCGTCGGCTGGCTCGTGCACGACGTGCGCACCGGTCGAGTCGCGACGGAAGCGCCGCTTACCTAGAGTCCGCGCGATGCGGACGGTGTGGGTGAGCTTCGACGCGATGGGCCGCGTCTGCCTCGAGGCGGCTGCGGATGCAGGCGCCGAGATCGTCGGCGTGGTCACGCTGCCGGGCCCGATCGACCCCGACCGCTCCGGCCAGGCCCCGTTCGGCGACCTCGCCGAGAAGCACGGCGCTCGGCTGGTCGAGACGACGGACGTCAACGCCGAGGACGCGATCGCGACCGTGCGCGAGCTCGAGCCGGAGCTGATCTTCGTCGTCGGCTGGTCGCAGCTCGTCCGACCGGCGTTCATCGAGCTGGCGGCGAAAGGCGTCTACGGCATGCACCCGACGCTGCTGCCGCGCCATCGCGGGCGGGCGGCGATCCCGTGGACGATCCTGACCGGACTCGCGATCACGGGTGTGACGCTGTTCGAGATCGTCGACCCGACCGCGGACTCGGGCCCGATCATCGGCCAGGTCGAGGTTCCGGTCGACCCCGACGAGACGGCGACGACGCTGTACGAGAAGGCGACCGAGGCGCACGTCGCGCTCCTACGTGACTACGTGCCGAGGCTGATCGACGGGACGGCGCCGAGGCTGCCGCAGGACGTCTCCCGTGCGAGCGCCTGGCCGAAGCGGACGCCTGCTGACGGGATCATCGACTGGAACACGCGCGCCGCCTACCTGTACGACTGGGTCCGCGCGCAGACGCGGCCGTACCCCGGCGCCTTCACGTTCGCGGGCGACGACCGCGTCGTGGTCTGGTCCGCCCGCGCGGCTGCGCTGGACGAGGCCGCCGCGCCCGGGACGGTCGTCTCGCGCGGCGAGAGCGAGGTCGTCGTCGCCTGCGGCGAGGGCGCGCTCGTGCTCGAGGAGGTCGAGACGAGCGCGGAGCTCGCTGTCGGGGCGGTGCTCGGATGAACGTGCTCGTCTTCGCGGCGCACCCGGACGACGAGGTGCTCGGCATGGGCGGGACGATCGCAGTCCACGTCGACCGGGGCGACGCCGTCCGCGTCGTCTGCGTCACGGACGGGAGCTCGACGCAGTACCCGGGCGACGACGAGATCCGCGCGCGCAAGAACGCCGAGGCCAGGCGCGCGGCGGAAGAGCTCGGCGTCGAGAGCTACGTCCACCTCGACTTTCCGGACATGCGCCTCGACACGGTCTCGCACGTGGAGCTGAACGGCGTCATCGCCGAGCACGTAGCCGACTTCGAGCCTCGCGTCGTCTACACCGCGCAGCCGGACGTGAACCGCGACCACCGCTCGTTGTTCGACTCCGTCGCCGTTGCGACGCGCCCGGTTCCGGGCCAGGTCGTGCGGCGGGTGCTCACGTACGCGCCGATCTCGAGCACCGAGTGGACGCCGCAGCCGCTGAACTGGTTCGTCCCCAACTGGTTCGTCGACATCACCGCGACGCTCGAGCGGAAGCTCGCCGCGTTCGCGCACTTCGAGACCGAGACGCGCGAGCATCCGCACCCGCGCAGCGAGCGCGCGTTGCGCGCGCACGCCGAGTTCCACGGTTCCGCGATCGGCGCCGAGTACGCGGAGCCGTTCGTCCTGCTCCGTTCGATCGAGCCTCTTTAAAGTTCCCGCTCTCGTGCGGTTCTTGCCGATCCTGCTCGTCGTCGGCCTGCTGTCCGGCGCAGCGGCGGCGTTCGCCGTGACCGAGAGCCTGAAGCTCGAGCGCAGCCCGATCTCCAGGACGAAGGTCGGCAAGCTCGTGGCGCCGACGTGCAATTGCCCGACGAAGCACGCGCTGGTCGGGTTCAAGCTGCGCAAGGCCGACGACGTCAGCATCGCGATCGTCAACGGTGACGACCACGTCGTCCGCGAGCTGCTGCCGGCGCAGCACCTCTCGGCGGGATTCCACCTCTTCGCCTGGGACGGCCGGGGCGACGACGGCCACGTCCTCGCCGACGGCGAGTACAAGCCGCGGGTGCACCTCTCGGCTGGGCACCGGACGATCCTGCTGCCGAATCCGATCCGCGTCGACACGACCGCGCCGACGATCGCCGTCACGCACGTGAACCTGCACGTGATCTCGCCCGACCGCGACTTCAAGCACGACTACCTGCTCGTCCGCTACCGCGCCAGCGAGGACGTGCGCGCGTTGCTCTACGCGAACGGGAAGCTGGTCGGAAAGCTGAAGCGCTACGCGCCGACCGGCGTCCAGACGTGGCCGAAGAGCTTCGCCGGCACCCTGCCCGAGGGCCGCTACCGGATCGTCCTGCGCGGCGAGGACCGCGCCGGGAACATCGGCCCGCCCGCGCGCGCGTTCACGGTCGTCGTCCGCTATGTCGTGCTCGCGAAGAAGGTCATCCACGCGACCGCGGGCGGGCGTTTCTCCGTCGGCGTCTCGACCGACTCCTCGGTCTACCACTGGCGGATCGGCTCGCGACACGGAAGGGCGCGGGGGCCGAGGCTGTCACTCGCCGCGGGACCGGCGGGGCGCTACGTCCTCGTCGTCTCCGAGCGCGGCCACTCGGATCGTGCGACGCTGATCGTGCGATGACATCCGCGCTCGCGCATGCGGCAGGCCCGCTCGGCGGCGTCGGTCTCGGCGCGCTGCTCGTCGCCCCGCGGCGCGTCTGGCGGCTGGCGGGGCTCGTCGCGCTCGGCGTCGCCTGCCTGATCCTCGTCGCGTATCTCGCGCCGCATGGGCACCGCGCGGTCCTCGCCGCCGCCGGCGTCGCCGGCCTGATCGCGCTCGCGGCCGGAGCCTGGATCCTGCGGCGCTGGCCGTGGCTGCTGCCCTTCGCGGCGCTGGCGTGCGTCCCGGCCCGGATCCCGCTCAAGCTCGGCGCCTCGAACGGAAACCTGCTCGTTCCGCTCTACGGTCTCGTCGCCGCCTACGCGCTCGTGCTCCTGTGGGAGCTCGTCCGGGGCGAGCGACAGCAGCCGCCGGAGCTGGGTCGGCTCGCGCTGCCACTCGCAGTCTTCGTCGGCTGGACCGGTCTCTCGCTCCTCTGGACCCAGGACCTGCACGAGGGCGCAATCGAGCTCCTGTTCTTCTTCTTCCCGTTCGGCGTCCTGACGGTCGGTCTCTCGCGGCTGCGCTGGCGGCGCGAGTGGGTCGCGTGGCTGTGGGTCGAGCTGACGGCGATGGCGGTCGTCTTCTCGGTCGTCGGCTTCTACCAGTACGCGACGCGTGACATCTTCTGGAACCCGAAGATCATCGTCGGGAACGCGTACGCGACCTTCTACCGCGTCAACTCCGTCTTCTGGGACCCGTCGATCTACGGCCGCTTCCTCGTCGTCGCGATCCTCGTCAGCCTCGTCCTCGTCGTCCACGGCGCCTCGAGACGGGTCGCGCTCGCCGCTACCGGTGCGATCGTCATCACCTTCTTCGGCCTCGTCTTCTCGTTCTCGCAGTCGAGCTTCCTCTCGCTGGCGGTCGGGGTCGCCATCGTGGCCTGGTTCAAGTGGGGCCGCTGGACCCTCGCCCTGCTCGGAATCGTCGCCGTGGTCGTGCTCGTCGCCGCGCTCGCGCTGCCGAGCGCGCGCCATCACTCGCTGAACAGCGCTTCGGGCGGACGCTTCAAGCTGGTCAAGAACGGGATCGCGATCGCGGCCCACCACCCGGTGCAGGGCGTCGGCGTCGGCGGCTTCAAGCACGCGTACGCCAGACGCACCGGGCTCAAGGGCAAGGAGCCGAAGTCCGCCGCCTCGCACAACACGCCGGTCACCGTCGCCGCCGAGACCGGCTTTGTGGGGCTCGGGCTCTTCGCCTGGCTGCTGGTGACGGCGTTCGCGATCGCGTTCCGCGGCTTCGCGGCGACCTTCGTCGGCCGCGTCTCGCTCTCGCTCGGCGTCGTCCTCGCCGCGATCGGCGTACACAGCCTCTTCTACAACGCGTTCTTCGAGGACCCGATCGTCTGGGGCGTGTTCGGCCTCGCCCCGCTCGCGGTCGCGGCGTACGCGCGCGAGTGGGTCAGCGAGAAACCGCGACGAGGCGGCGCCCCGCTGCCAGCAGCCGTCGCCGCTCCGCAGGCAGGTAGAAACCGAGCGGAAGCAGGATGAGCGGGTAGGCGAGCGCGAGCACGATCGACCCGGCGAGCGGCACGTGCAGGCCGCGACCGACGACGGAGAGCGCGACTGCGGCGCCCGCGACGAGCACGACGCGCCGCCACTGGTACGGGACGGGGTAGACGCGCTGCGCGTGGATCGCCATCAGCACGAACATCGCCGCCATCGAGACGACGGTCGCGATCGCGGCGCCGATCATCGCGAACGGCGGTACCAACACGAAGCAGAGCGCGACGTTTACGACCGCCGCGACGCCGGTCACGACCCAGTTGAACTGCGTGTAGCGCGCGCGGCCGATCCCGATCGCGACCACCGTGTACGCGCCCCAGGCCGCGGCGCTGAACGAGAGCAGCCCGACGACGCGTGAGCCCGAGTAGAACTCCGGCCGTGACGTCAGCAGCCGCACGATCCAGGGCGCGAGCAGCGCGAGCGCGACGGAGACCCAGCAGGTGACGAAGAGGACGTAGGTCAGTACGTAGCCGTACGTCCGCTTCGCCTCGCCCTCGTCCTCGATCGAGTACGCGAACGCGGGCCAGGCGAGCCGGAACGCGGTCAGGAGCAGCAGCGTCGCCGAGGCGATCCGGACGCCGATCGAGTAATGGCCGACCTCGCTCTGCCCGTGGAACTTGGCGATGAAGACGCGGTCGACGAAGTTGAGCGTCCAGATCGCGAGCTGGGCCGGGACGAGCGGCATCCCGAACTTGTTCATCGCGCGGAAGAGCTTCCGGTCGAACTGCAGGCCGAGCTGATAGCGGCGGTAGCCGAGCAGCACGAAGTAGACGGCGAGGGTGCCGATCCAGTTCCCGACGATGACGCCCATCGCGCCGTCGTGGTAGTGGACGACCAGCAGCACCGTCGCGCCGACCGTGACGAGCAGGTTCGCGATCGTCGCGGCCGTGAACAGGACCGGCCGCTCCTCGACGCGGAAGAGCGAGGTCAGCTGCTCGTAGTTCAGCTGTGCCCACAAGCCGACGAACGCCGCCCGGACGAGCCATGCCTGGCCGTGCCCCAGTGAGAGCGCATGGGCGATCGGCTCGGCGGCGATCCAGCCGGCGGCGAGCCCGCACGTCGCGCTCGCCATGGTGAACCAGAACGAGGTGCGGACGACGCGGATCCGGTCGGCGAGCTCGTCGGAGTCGAAGTAGAAGCGGAAGAAGGCGCTCGAGATCCCGAGCCGTAGGACGACGACGAGCACGGCGGTCAACGCAGTCAGCGTCTCGACGCGGCCGTAGTCGCGCCCGGTCAGGTAGCTCGTGTAGAGCGGCAGCAGGAGGACGGAGAGAACCCGCGAGATCAGGCCGCCGAGCCCGTAGATCAGGGACTGCGAGGCCAGGCGCTTGATCTGCTGCCCGAGCACTACGGCGTCGCTTGCGATGCCGTTTCAGAGGGTGGGGTGGCTTGGCCGCCCCAGCCGATAAACCCGGTCGTTGGGCCCGTGCGTCGCCGGACTTGCCGATCGGTCTCAACTTTCATCGAGATCAGCGTAGATCGCGATCAGGCGGTCGGCCATCGTGTCCGCGTCGTGAACGCGTTCGACGTAGGCCCGGCCGGCGGCGCCCAGGTCGCGCCGCAGCTCGGCCGATTCGACCAGCGGCCGCAGGTCGCGCGCGAGCGTCTCCTTCGTCGTCCGCACGATCGGCAGCTCGAAGCCGAAGGCGTCCGCGGTGCGCGCCGCCGCTTCCTCGTGGATGAAGCCGACGACGGGCTTGCCGTACGCCATCGCCTCGATCGCGAACAGGCCGTACCAGCCCGAGTTGAGCTGGTCGACGACGATGTCCGCCTGCGCGATCCGCGCGCCGACCTCGTCGTGGCGCACGTTCTCGATCACGTCGAGCTCGACGCCGAGCTCGGCCGCGGCCGCGACGATCAGGTCGGTCCCCTTGCGCCGGCGGGACAGCGCCGCATGGGCGATCCGCAGCGGCGGCGACTCGCGCGGGGGTGCGAGATCGATGCGCCGCAGGTCGATGCCCGGCGGGACCACCTCCGCCTCCGGAACCCAGCGGGCCGCGTCGTAGGAGCCGACGATCTGCGCGTTCGCGAGCCGGCCGTAGGCGAGCTGCTCGGGCGTCTTGCCCCGGATGTCGGAGCCGACGAAGTGGAAGACGGACTTCTTCCGCGCCGCGCGCAGGATCGGGAACTGCACCCGCTTCGGCACCAGCGTGAGGCCGAAGTAGAAGTGGAAGACGTCCGTCTCGGGCAGGAGCCGCGCCAGCGCGCGGAACTGGAGCGGCTGCCGGCGCCAGAGCGGCCCGTCGGGCAAATGGAGGTCCAGGTCGGCCTCCGGGTGCGCCTCGTGGGTGTTGAAGACGACGAGCCGGGCGTCGACTCCTTTCCGCCGGAGCGCCTCGACGTTCGTCCAGCCGATCCCGGCGAAGTTCACCGGGCAGTGGGTTACTCGGAGTCCCACTCCACCTGGTCGAAGTAGCGCAACGCCTTCCGCGTCGGCCGGGCGCGCTCCTGGTACGACGCGAGCTCGTCGGCCGAGAGCTCGCCGAGCGCGTGCTTGATCCCGAGGTAGGGCAGGTTCAGGTCCTCCTGGTAGACGATCGTGGAGATCCGCGGGTTGATCTCGATCACGGCGTCGCCGACGAGCTGGATGTTGAAGAAGTGGTCGAGCCGCAGCTCGGCGGCGATTCTCCGTGCGATCTCCATCAGCTCCGGGTCGTCGAGCGTCTGGAAGTACATCGCGAGGCCGGCGCGCATCTCCTCCCGCGTCTTCGGGTGCCCGAGCACGATCTCGCCGTTCGCCGCGATGCCGTCGATCGTCCGTTCTCCGCCGGTGGCGAGCTCCATCACGAGCACCTCGGTCTCGTCGGCGCCGAGCAGCTCGACGAGCTCCTCGAGCCGGAGCGCCTCCGCGACGCCCGGGCGGTTCTCGAACAGCTGGCGCCGGCGGTCGGCCGACGCGGAGACGATCCTGAACCCGCGCGAGCCGGACGAGACGAGCGGCTTGAACGCGACGTCCTCGCCGGGGTACCCGAGCTCACGAGCGGCGTCCGCGACCGCGTCGGCGCCGCTGACGCGGCGCCACTTCGGCCCGCGCACGCCGATCGCGTCCAGGAGCGCGTACGTCTCGGCCTTGTCGTTGGAGCGGCGGACCGCGTCGGGCCGTGCGACGAGGACGGCCGTCTCGCCGAACTCGCCTTTGTGCTCGGCCAGCGCGAGCAGCTCGTAGGAGGACTGCGGCAGGACGGCGTCGACCCGCTCGCGCGCGCAGATCGCGGCGAGCTCCGTCGCGAAGCTCGGATCCGTGCCCGCCGGCGTGACGTGGAACGCGTCGCACAGGTGCCGGCCGATCGCGAGCTCGGACATGTCTGTACCGACCAAGCGCAGCTCGCGCTCGCCGTTTTCCCGCAGCGCGTGGACGAGTGCGGCCGTGCCGGGGACGCCCGAGGCGGTCAGGAGAACGGTGAGCGGCCTCACGAGAGGTCGATGCGGTCGTTGCGGAGCCGCTCGATGTCGCGCTCGCGCTGCTCGTCCAGCATCGCCACCATGGTCTCGCGCATCGTCTCTCCGGGGAAGACCCAGATCTCCGGGTGCGTGAGCAGCTGGAGCCAATCGGGCTCTCCGGCGGCGAGTGCGTCGTGCGGGCAGCCGCTCCGCCAGTGCTGATTCGAGTCCGAGCGGTAGCGCTCCGGATCGAAGAACGGCTCCGACATGACGTTGACGGCCCCGTCGAGCGGCGCGCGCATGAAGTCCGGGTCGGGGTTGTGCCAGGCGACGACCGGGTCGAAGCGGTCGTCGAGGTCCAGATGCGGGTGAACCGCGTGGAGGCCGACGGCGTGCCCGAGGTCGCGCAGGCGGCGGAGCGCGTGCTCGCCCTCGGACGAGGCGAGGTTGTAGAAGAGGCTCCGCGTCATCAGGAAGTACGTCGCGGTCGCGCCAGCTTCCGCCTCGAGCTCGGCCATCTGGAGCGCCGCATCGAGCGAGAGGTCGACGTCGTGCCGGAGGAACAGGTCTCCCGGCTTGGGCTCGTGGTCGAAGCGCGCGAAGCGGTAGCGACCCCCGGCCGCCTCGAGCAGCTCGCGGTAGTGACCGAGGTCGAAGGCGCAGCTCAAGAGTCACGCCTTTTTTCCAGCGCCGTCTCACTTCTGCGCGCACGGAGGGCGTACGCTCGCCTCGGGTGGCGGGTGGACCTCTTCCCCACCCAGGGAGGGGATGTTGCGCGCGCGCGCGAGTACCAGGAAGCCCTCGCGCGGCCGGTCGGGGCCTCGCTCCGGTCGCTCACTCGACCTCCACGTCGAGCAGCGCCGCTGCCGCTTCGGCCCGCTCCAGGGCTTCGACGTTCGTGTCGCCGACGGCGATCACGTAGCCGCGGCGGTCGCCGTCGAGCCGCACGGGCCGGATCACCTCGCCCTCCTGCAGGAACACGTCCGCCTGAACCACGCCGGGAAACGCCAGCACCTCGTCGAGCGCGCCGACGCGTCGGACCCGTCCGGTCGGGAGGGGGCCGGGCTGTGCGGTGAGGAAGCGGATCGCGAGCGGCTTCTGGAACCTCGGCGTCACGAGCTCGTCCGTCACGTCGACGCCGAGCGCCTGCCGCAGTGCGATCTCGACGAGGTCGACGCCGACTGCGTGCCACGCGAGGTCGGCCATCTGACCGCCGGGGATCCGGGCCGCGCACTCGATCATGTACGGGCGGTCGTCCTCGCCGACGATCAGCTGCGGGAACGCGATCCCGTTCTTCAGCCCGAGCGCGTGCACGGTCGACGCGACCGCCTGCTCGGCCTCGGCGAGCGGGTCGGAGAAGAGCCGCGACGGGTAGACGTGGATCCAGCCGACGCCGAAACCGATCCCCGGCGGACGGAGCCGATCGGAGAGCGTCAGAGGCGTGACGCGACCCTCCCGGGCGATCGCGAGCCCGTTCAGCTCGAGCCCTTCGTGGTAGCTCTCGATGATCGCCTCCTCGGTCGGCGACTCGGAGAGCGCCGAGTGGAGGTGCGCGTCGAGATCGTCAGGGCTCTCGATCCGGAAGACGCCGCGCTGGCCGCCGGAGTCGGCCGGCTTCAGCACCGCGGGCAGACCCACCACGCCGAGCGCAGCGTGCGCGTCGTGGATCGAACGCACGGCGGCGTAGCGCGGCTGCGGAACGCCCGCCTCGGCAAGACGGGTCCGCATCGCCACCTTGTGCGTCATCAGGTGCGCGGTCTCGCCGCCGATCCCGGGCAGCCCGAGCCGCTCGGCGACAGCGGCCACCACCGGCACGGCCCGGTCGGCGGACACGGTCAGGACGCCGTCGACGGAATGCTTCCGCCCGACCTCGGTGACGGCCTCGACGTCCATGAAGTCGACGACCTCGGCGACGTCGGCCTCGCCGAGCCCGAGCGCCTCCGCATTGCGGTCGACCGCGACCACGCGCAGGCCGAGCTCCTGCGCCCGCCGGATCGCGCGCCGCTGGTGCCGGCCCGCGCCGACGAACAGGACAGTGCCCTCCACCGGGCGCGATGCTAACGAGCAGGGGGTTTTCCGAGCCGCCGATAGACTCGCCGGCGGTGCTCACGGGCAAGCGGATCCTCCTGACCGGCGGTGCGGGCTTCATCGGCTCGACGCTCGCGCGCCGGCTCGTCGACGACAACGAGATCGTCGTCATCGACAACCTGCACCGAGACGCGCTCTCGGGTAGCGGCGTCGCCGAGCACCCGAACCTGACCTTCATCGAGGCCGACGTCCTCGACGCCGATGCCGTCCGCGAGGCTGCCGCGGGCGCGACGCACATCGTCCATCTGGCCGCGATCGCCGGCGTCGACACCGTCCGTGAAAGCCCTGTGCGGACGATGCGCGTCAACCTGATCGGCACCTACAACGTGCTCGAGGCTGCGCTCGAAACACATGCGACCGTCGAGCGGCTCGTCGAGTTCTCGACCAGCGAAATCTTCGGCACACACGCCTACAACGTCCACGAAGGCCATGTCTCGACGATCGGCTCGGTCGGCGAGGTGCGCTGGACCTACGCCGTGTCGAAGCTCGCCGGCGAGCACATGGCCCACGCCTACCGCGAGGAGCACGGGATCCCGGCCGTGACCGTCCGGCCGTTCAACGTCTACGGCCCGGGCCAGATCGGCGGCGGCGCCATCCGCGCGTTCATCGAGGCGGCGCTCGCCGGGCGCGACCTGACGATCCACGGCGACGGCTCGCAGATCCGCGCCTGGTGCTACGTCGACGACATGGTCGACGCACTGCTGCTCTGCCTCGAGAAGGACGAGGCGGTCGGGCAGACGTTCAACGTCGGCAACGCGCGCTCGGCCGTGACGATCTTCGACCTCGCCCAGCGCGTGAAGCGGCTCACGGAGGCACCGGGCGAGATCGTGTTCCAGCCTCTCCACTACGCCGACGTCGAGCTGCGGATCCCGAACGTGGAGAAGGCGCGAGAGGTGCTCGGGTTCGAGGCGAAGGTCGACCTCGACGAGGGCCTGGCCCGGACGATCGCGTGGTATCGCGAACGGACACCGGCGATTGCGTAGGCTCGCCGACGCCTTGACAGCCATTGTAAGTAAGTAGTAACTTACAACCCAGGATGGCTGTGACGGAACGCAAGACGGCCGAGGAGCGGCGGGAAGCCGTCCTCGACGCGGCGCTCGAGGAGTTCGCCGCTCACGGGCTCGGTGCCTCGACGGAGCTCGTCGCCCGGAAGGCCGGGATCTCGCAGCCGTACGTCTTCCGCCTTTTCGGCACGAAGAAGGAGCTGTTCAAGGCCGTCGTCGCGCGCTGCTTTCGCGAGACGCTCGAGCTGTTCCAGAAGGCGGCCGAGGGAAAGCGTGGCGAGGAGGCGCTGAAGGCGATGGGCCAGGCGTACATCGAGGACTTGCTGCCCGACCGGACTCGGCTGCGCGGGCAGATGCAGGCGTACGCGGCCTGTGAGGATCCCGAGATCCGCGAGGTCGTGCGGAACGGCTACGGCGATCTCGTCAGCTACGCGGAGCGCGTCTCGGGCCTGCCGCCGGCCGCGGTGACCCGATTCTTCTCGCAGGGGATGCTGCTCAACGTGTTCGCGTCCATGGACCTCGACGAGCACGACGAGCCGTGGGCGAAGCGGCTGATCGCTGGCTGTGCGGAGATGTGAGCGACTTTTTTTCGAGGATAAGTAAGTGAATACTCACGAACAAGGAGGAACGATGAGCCAGCGGCATCGAACGCTCTGGACGTTTGCGATCACCTCGGTCGCGCTGTTCATGGTCACGCTCGACAACCTCGTGGTGACCACCGCGCTGCCGGTGATCCGGCACGACCTGCACGCGTCGCTGAGCCAGCTCGAGTGGACCGTGAACGCGTACACGCTCACGTTCGCCGTGCTCCTCCTGACGGGCGCCGCTCTCGGCGACCGCTTCGGCCGCCGGCGGATGTTCGTGATCGGGATCGCCGTCTTTACGCTCGGCTCGGCGGCGGCCGCGCTCTCGGGATCCGCCACCGCTCTCGACCTGGCGCGCGCCGCCCAGGGTGTCGGCGGCGCGATCGTGACTCCGCTGACGCTGACGATCCTCTCGGCGGCGGTGCCGCGCGAGCGGCGCGGCCTCGCGCTCGGCGCCTGGGGCGGGATCGGCGGCCTAGCCGTCGCGATCGGGCCGCTCGTCGGCGGCGCGGTCGT
>JBPYFE010000042.1:0-10194 GCA_051986525.1 Gaiellaceae bacterium | reverse complement strand
CCGGCCGTCTCGTCGTAGCCGTTCGAGCCGACGACGTTCGGCTCGTAGCCGAGGACGGCGCCCATCTGATTGATGTCGAGCGCCTTGCCCTGCGGCAGCCCGTCCTTGATGTCGACGAGCACGACGTCCGCGTAGTCGCGCAGCGCGAGCACCTGCGCGCAGGTGGCGCCGACGTTTCCGGCGCCGACGACCGTGACCTTCCGTCTCTGGCTCAAACTCTGGCTCCCATCTGGTCGATGATCGCGTCGGCGACCTCGCTCGTCCCGACGGCGGTCGGGTCGTCGCGCGACGGCTTCATGTCGTAGGTGACGTTGTCGCCGGCGCGGATGACCTCGGCGATGGCGCCTTCCAGCCTTCCTGCCGCGTCGGTCTCGTCGAGATGGCGCAGCATCAGCATCCCCGAGAGCATCATCGCCATCGGGTTCACCTTGTTCTGGCCGGCGTACTTCGGCGCGGAGCCGTGCGTCGGCTCGAAGATCGCCGCCTCCTCGCCGAAGTTGGCGCCCGGCGCCAGGCCCAGGCCGCCGATCATCCCGGCGGCGAGGTCGGAGACGATGTCGCCGTAGAGGTTCGGCAGCACGAGGACGTCGTACTCCTCCGGCCGCTGCACGAGCTGCATGCACATGTTGTCCACGATCCGGTCGTCGAACTCGATGTCGGAGTTCTCCTCGGCGACCTCGCGCGCGACGCGCAGGTAGAGGCCGTCGGTGAATTTCATGATGTTCGCCTTGTGCACCGCCGTCACCTTGCGGCGGCCGTTGCGGCGCGCGTAGTCGAATGCGAACTGGACGACCCGCCGCGTTCCTGAGATCGAGAGCGGCTTGATCGAGATGCCCGCGTCCCGGTGGCGAAGCGTTCCGCCGCGCTGCTCGATCCAGCCGATCAGCTCGTCGGCGTGGGCCGTCCCTTCCTCGTACTCGATCCCGGCGTAGAGGTCTTCGGTGTTCTCGCGGACGATGATCAGGTCGACGTCGTCGAAGCGCGTGCGCACCCCCTCGTACGTCTTACAGGGCCGAACCTGCGCGTAGAGGTCGAGCGCCTTCCGCAGGCCGACGTTGACCGAGCGGAAGCCGCCGCCGACCGGGGTCGTGATCGGCCCCTTGAGCGCGACGCCGGTGCGCCGGATCGAATCGAGGGTCGGCTCCGGAAGCGGATTCCCGCCGAACTGATCCATCACGTCGGCGCCCGCCTGCTGGACGTCCCAGTCGAACTCGACGCCCGTGGCCTCGAGGACGCGGCGCGTCGCCTCCGTGAGCTCCGGTCCCGTGCCGTCGCCGGGGATGAGGGTGACTTGGTGCGTCACGGAGCCGCAGGCTATCGAAGCTCGGCTAGATTCCAGGGCGATGGCAGACGATTTCAAGCCGGGCCTCGAAGGCGTCGTCGCGGTCGAGACCGAGATCGCGGAGCCCGACCGCGAAGGGGGCGCGCTCCGCTATCGCGGGATCGACATCGAGGAGCTCGTGGGGCGGTATCCGTACGAGAACGTCTGGGGTTTGCTGGTCGACGACGACCTCGACTCGAAGATGCCCGACCCGGAACCGTACGAGCCGGCGGCGCTGAGCGGCAACGCTCCCTCCGACCTCCAGGCCGAGACGGCGCGGCTGTCGAGCCACTGGAAGCTCGGAAAGCTGAACGAGATCTCCGACGACCAGGCACGCGAGGATCTCGGCAGGCTCTCTGCGCAGATGATGTCGATCGTCGCGAGCTCGGCGCGGGTCGCGGACGGCAAGACCGACGTCGTCCCCGACGACGTCGTCGCCCAGGGCGAGACGGCGGCCGAGAAGTTCCTGCTTCGCTGGCGCGGCGAGGCCGACCCTCGCGCCGCGAAGGCGATCGACACGTACTGGATCTGCACGGCCGAGCACGGCCTGAACGCCTCGACGTTCGCCGCGCGCGTGACCGCCTCGACGGGCGCCGACTGCGGGGCCGCGCTCTCGTCGGCGGTCGGAGCGCTGTCGGGACCGTTGCACGGCGGCGCGCCGGCGTACGTGAAGCCGATGCTCGAAGAGGTGCAGGCGATGGGCGACCCGGAAGCGTGGGTCCGGGATGCGCTCGCGAACAAGAAACGGATCATGGGCTTCGGACATCGGATCTACCGCGCCGAGGATCCGCGCTCGCGAATCCTGAAGCGGACGGCGAAGGAGCTCGGCTCGCCGCAGGTCGAGGTCGCCGAGCAGCTCGAGGCCGTTGCGCTGAAAGCGCTGCAGGAGGCGCATCCCGAGCGCGTGCTCGCGACCAACGTCGAGTACTACTCGGCGATCGTGCTCGACGTCGCCGAGATCCCGCCTCCGCTGGCGCCGGCGATGTTCGCGTGCTCGCGGGTCGCCGGCTGGTCGGCCCACATCCTCGAGCAGAAGCGCACCGGCCGGCTCTTCCGGCCGAACGCGCGCTACGTCGGCCCCGCCAGTCGCTCGCTGCAGTCCGTCTCGTGACGCTGGCCGAGGCCGCAGCCACTGCTGACGGTCTCGCGCAGGAAGGGTCGGAGCGCGAGCTCGCTCAGCTTCGCTCGCAGTGGGGCGAGGAGCTCGAGGCCGCCGCCCGCAGCCCGGACTATCGCGAGCGGGTCGTCGCCTACCGGGCGATCGGTCAGTTCCGCTTCCGGCAGAAGCTCGAGCTGCTCCGGCGCGGGCTCGAGGACGAGAGCCCGGCCGCGCGCGGGTCGGCCCTGCTCTCGCTCGAGCTGCTTTCGCGCGACCATCCGGGCGACGTCAACGCCGACCGCCCGCTGCTCCACTCACTGGTCACGGATCCAGAGGAGAACGGCGCCGTCAGGCGGCTCGCGATCGCCGCGCTGAAGAACGGATCGCCGCAGCGCGACACGATCGTCATCCTCGATGGCCTGGCTGCCGACGACGACGCCGACCGGGACCTGCGCGCGACGGCCAAGCGCGTCGCCGACCTGCTCAGGAAGAAGTCGCGCTAGCCGTTTAGACGCAGGTGCAGCGCGAGCGAAGGTCTCGTCCGCACGACGGGCAGATCCGGCGCCGCTGCCTCCGCTCGAGGCCGCTCTTCTGCAGCCCGGAGAGCGCCATCAGCACGCCCGCTCCGATCGTGGCGACAAGTCCGACGAGGTGCGGATCGAGTTGCATCACCTCTGTTCTCGACCATCAGCGGCGCTTTGAAACGCGGCGCGCGTGCGGGTGCGCCTGGAAGTAGAGCTCCCGCCGCCGCCGATCGCTGACGTGCGTGTACAGCTCGGTCGTCGAGAGGTCCGCGTGTCCGAGCATCTCCTGGACGCTGCGGAGGTCGGCGCCGCCTTCGAGCAGATGGGTGGCGAACGAGTGCCGAAGCAGGTGCGGATGGACGCGCTCCGGCTCGAGTCCGGCCTTCCCGGCCAGGCGCCGGAGCACGAGAAAGACACCGGCGCGGGTCAGCGCTCCTCCCTGCGCGTTCAGGAACAGTTCCGGCCGGTGGCGCCGGTCGAGGTGCGGCCGCCCGCGCGAGAGGTAGCGCCGCAGCGCCTCGGCGGCGGGGCGGCCGAGCGGGACAATTCGCTCCTTCGATCCTTTCCCGGTCGCGCGAACGAGGCGCTGGTCGAGGTCGACGTCCGTCTTGCCGAGCCCGACGGCCTCGCCCACACGGAGGCCGGCGCCGTAGAGGAGCTCGACGAGCGCTCGGTCGCGTAGCGCCCGAGGCGTCGTCCCGGCGGCGGCGTCGATCAACCGTTCCGCCTCCGACGGCGAGAGCGTGCGCGGGAGCGAACGTCGCTTGCGCGGGAGTTGAACGCCCGCGGCCGGATTGTCCGTTCGGCGGCCGAGCAGCACGAGGTGGCGGAAGAAGGAGCGCGCCGCAGCGGTGCGGCGCGCGATCGTCGCCGCGGAGCGGCCGTCCGCGCGGAGCTCGGCGAGACAGCGCTCGAGCTCTTCGGTCGTTGCCTCCGACAGCGGCTTGCCGAGGCGGACGCTCAGGTCGTCCAGGTCGCGGCGGTACGCGTCGACGGTTCGCGGCGCGCGAGTCGTCGCCAGCAGGGCGAGGAAGCCTTCGACATCGGGGTCGCGGCGTTCGGCCATCGCCCGCGCTGAGTTCGCGGCGCCGCGCCGAACGCCTGCCGGCGCGTCGACGCGGCGGGGCGCCGCGGCTTTTACGCACTTGGCGCCTCCGCGTCACATACCTGTGGCCGTTTCCTCGCTAGCGTCGGACGCGAGGGAGGCGGGCCGAGAGCCCCACCCGGGTGGGGGTTCCGGGCGCGCGCGTCAACAGGAACGTCGTTCCGTCGCGCCTACGACCGGGGGTGCGCGCTGTCGTAGACGCGCCGGAGCCGCCTCGCGTCGACGTGGGAGTAGATCTGCGTCGACGAGAGCGAGCTGTGCCCGAGCAGCTCCTGGATCGTTCGCAGGTCGGCGCCGCCCTCGAGCAGGTGGGTGGCGAACGCGTGGCGGAGGCGGTGCGGATGCGGCAGGAGCCGCCGGAGCGTGCTCGTGTCGAGCCGGCGGCCGCGCCTCGAGACGAACAGCGCCGTCTCGCCGGTCGCGCGAGCGAGCTCGGGCCGCGCTTCACGCAGGTACCGCGCAACCCAGTGACCCGCCTCCTCGCCGAGCGGCACAGCCCGCTCCTTGCCCCCCTTGCCGCGCACGTGGACGAGCTCCTGCTCGAAGTCGACGTCGCCGAGGTCGAGATCGACGGCCTCGCGGCTGCGCAGGCCGGCGGAGTAGACGAGCTCGACGAGCGCCCGGTCACGCAGGCCGAGCGGTCCGTCGCGCTCGACGCGGTCGAGCTCGGAGTCGACCTCTTCGGTGCGAAGCGTCTCCGGCAGCCGGCGCGGCCGCTTCGGCGCGAACGACGCGTCCGGGACGCGATCGCGCCCGAGCGCGTGGCGCAGAAACGCCCGAACGGCTGCGAGCTTCCGCGCGATCGTCGTCGGCGCGAGCTTCGGCCTGCGCCGGCCGAGCTCGGTCGCGTAGTCGGCGAGCACGCGAACGTCGACGTCGTCGAGCCGGGTTTGGCGCGCCTCGAGCCATGCCGCGAACTGCGCGACGTCGACGCCGTAGGCGCGCCGCGTCCCGTCGCTCAGCGCCGGGCTCTCGAGAAATCGAACGACCCGCTCGTCCACGGGACGCGTTTCGCGCTCGTGCCCGCGAAGCCTGCGCTAGAGCTCTCCCGGCAGCAGCGAGAAGATCACGTAGTCGACGCGCCGCCCGAGCCGCGCGTTGACGCCGCTCGAACGCAGGACGCCCTCGCGCACGAACCCGGCCTTCTCGGCGACGCGCTGCGAGGCGACGTTCTCGACGTCGGCGCGAAGCTGGATCCGCAGCGCACCAACGTCGTCGAACAGCCAGCGACAGAGGAGCGTCAGCGCCCGCGTGGTCAGGCCGCGGCCGCGCGCCGGCGCCGCGGCCCAGTACCCGACCTCGACGACGTCGTCCTCTGGGTCGATGACGCGCATGCCGAGGGAGCCGGCGATCGTGCCTTCGCCGTCGCGGACGGCGAAGGTCGCGCCCGTCCCGGCCCGCCATGCGGCGCTCGAGGCCGAGACGTAGGCCTGCCCGTCGGCTTCCGTGTACGGCTGCGGGATCTGGTGCATCCAGTGCGCGATCTCCGGATCGCCGTCGAGCGCAGCGACGAGCGCCGCGAGGTCGGCATCCGTCCAAGGGGACAGCTCGACGACGCCGTCCGAGAGCGGCCGTTCCGGAACGCGAACGTTCATCGCCAAAACCGTAGCCCCGCCGCAAAAAGGGCTGCACGCATACGATGTGCGCGCTGTGACGGCCACGATCGGAACCGAGGGTCGAGCCGACCTCCGCGCACACGGCATCGACGCGGGCGGCCGCGTCTACCTGCAGCCGACGACGTCGTTGCTCTATACACACGCGCTGGTCCGCGGAGACGGACGGCTCGCCGAGGGCGGCCCGCTCGTCGTCGACACCGGCAAGCACACCGGGCGCTCGCCGAACGACAAGTTCGTCGTGCGCGAGCCGGAATCCGAGGATCGGATCTGGTGGGGGAAGGTCAACAACGCGATCGACGAGGAGCGCTTCGAAGGTCTCCGCGACAAGGTGACGGAGTTCCTCGGCAGCCAGGACCTCTACGTCGTCGACTCCTTCGCGGGCGCGGATCCGGCGCACCGGCTCGCGGTTCGCACGATCACGTACAGCCCGTGGCACGCGCTGTTCGCGAAGACGCTCTTCATCGACCCGACCGAAGACGAGCTCGCGCAGCACGAGCCGGAAGCCCTCGTGCTGCACGCACCGCCGGTCGACGCCGAGCCCGAGACCGACGGCACCCGCAGCTCGACCTTCGTCGTCCTGCACCCGAGCCGCCGCGAGATCCTGATCGGCGGGACGTACTACGCGGGCGAGATCAAGAAGTCGATCTTCACGCTGATGAACGACCGGCTCCCGCTCGAGGGGACGCTGCCGATGCACTGCTCGGCGAACGTCGACGACAACGGGAAGGTCGCGATCTTCTTCGGCCTCTCCGGGACGGGGAAGACGACGCTTTCGGCCGACCCGAACCGGCACCTGATCGGCGACGACGAGCACGGCTGGTCGGACGACGGCGTCTTCAACATCGAGGGCGGCTGCTACGCCAAGGTGATCCGTCTTTCCCGCGAGGCCGAGCCGGAGATCTACGCGACGACGCACACCTTCGGCACCGTGCTCGAGAACGTGATCATCGACGAGCGCGGCGTCCTCGACCTCGACGACGACTCGAAGACGGAGAACACGCGCGCGGCCTACAAGCTCGAGCAGATCGCGAACGCGCTGCCGACGAAGCGCGCGGGACATCCGAGCTCCGTGATCCTGCTGACCGCGGACGCGTTCGGCATCCTGCCGCCGATCGCGCGGCTCTCCCGCGAGCAGGCGATGTTCTACTTCCTCTCCGGGTTCACGGCCAAGCTCGCCGGCACGGAAATCGGCGTCACCGAGCCGCAGCCGACGTTCTCGGCCTGCTTCGGCGCCCCGTTCCTGCTGCAGCCGCCGTCGGTCTACGCGGGGCTGCTCGGCGAGCGGCTGGAGCAGCACGGCGCGACGGTCTGGCTCGTGAATACGGGCTGGACGGGCGGCGCCTTCGGCGAGGGTGAGCGGATGCCGATCGCGGCGACGAGGTCGCTGCTCGACGCCGCGCTCGCCGGCGAGCTCGACGACGTGGAGTACCGCAGCGACGAGCTCTTCGGCTTCGAGGTTCCGGTCGCGGTGCCCGGGGTCGAGACGAGCCTGCTCGACCCGCGCTCGACCTGGAGCGACCCCGAGCAGTACGACCGCAAGGCTCGTGAGCTCGCGCAGATGTTCCGCGACAACTTCGAGCAGTTCGCCGACGAGGCGGGCGCCGAGGTGACGGCGGCCGGGCCGCGGCTCTAGCCGCTCCTGCAACGAACCCCCGCCCCGACCGCTTTAGATAGCGTCCGAAAGCGGTGGAAGCGAAGCACGACGTGCTGGTCGTCGGCGCTGGCTGCGCGGGAATGCGCGCGGCCATCGAGGCGCACGATGCGGGCGCGGACGTGGCGATGATCTCGAAGCTGCATCCGACCCGGAGCCATTCCGGCGCGGCCGAGGGCGGCATCAACGCCGCACTCGGCAACGCGATGGAGGACAGCCCCGAGACGCATGCCTTCGACACCGTCAAGGGCTCGGACTACCTCGGCGACCAGGACTCGATCGAGGTCTTCACGCGCGAGGCGCCCGGCGACATCTACCAGCTCGAGCACTGGGGCGCGTTCTTCTCGCGCCGCGAGGACGGCCGCCTGGCGCAGCGCCCCTTCGGCGCGGCCGGTGCGAACCGCACCGTCTACGCGGCCGACATCACCGGCCACGTGCTCATCCAGGTCCTCTACGAGCAGGTCTGCAAGCGCGACATCCCTTGCTACGAGGAGTACTTCGCCTGGCAGCTCGTGGTCGACGACGACCGTTGCCAAGGGGTGATCTGCTGGGACCTGCTGAACGGCGGACTGAAGACGATCGGAGGAAAGACCGTCGTTCTCGCAACCGGCGGCGCCGGGCGGCTCTACCGCGCGACGACGAACGCGTACGCCTGCACCGGCGACGGGATGGCGATCGCGCTGCGCGCGGGCCTGCCGCTCAAGGACATGGAGTTCATGCAGTTCCACCCGACGACGCTGTATCCGTCCGGGATCCTGCTGACGGAGGGAATCCGCGGCGAGGGCGGCTTCCTCCTGAACAAGGACGGCGAGCGCTTCATGAAGCGCTACGCGCCGAACGCGCTCGAGCTGGCGTCGAGAGACGTCGTGTCGCGCTCGGAGCAGACGGAGATCGACGAAGGTCGGGGGATCCACGGCTCCGTGATGCTGGACATGCGGCACCTCGGCGCCGAGCGAATCATCGAGCGGCTTCCCGGCTCGCGCGAGCTCGCGATGACGTACGCGGGTGTCGACCCGATCTACGATCCCGTCCCGGTCCGACCGGGCGCCCACTACCACATGGGCGGCGTCGAGACCGACACGGACGGGCTGACCGAGCTGACCGGCCTCTACGCGGCCGGCGAGGTGGCCTGCGTGTCCGTCCACGGGGCGAACCGGCTCGGCGGGAACTCGCTGATGGAGACGATCACGTTCGGCCGGCGCGCCGGCCGGGCCGCCGCCGAGTGGGCGCTGACCCACACGACCATCGCGGTCCCCGAGTCCGCCGAGCGCGACGCCGAGCGGGAGCTGAACGCGCTGCTCGACCGCGACGAGGGCGAGCGGCCGTGGCAGATCCGCGACGAGCTGGGCGCGACGATGCTCGAGAACTTCGGCGTCTTCCGGCGCGAGGAGCAGATGACGCACCAGCTCGACGTGATCGCCGCGCTGCGTGAGCGTTACCGCGACGTCGTCGTCGAGGACAAGGGCGAGGTCTTCAACAGCGACCTGACGCAGGCGATCGAGCTGGGCTACCTGCTCGACATCGCCTGGGTGATGCTCCAGGCCGGGATCGCGCGCAAGGAGAGCCGCGGCGCCCACGCCCGGCCGCACGACTACCCGGACCGCGACGACGAGAACTTCCTCAAGCACTCGATCACGCGCTGGGTTGACGGAGCGCCGGAGCTCTCGTACAAGCCGGTGCGGATGACGAAGTGGCAGCCGACGGAGCGGAAGTACTGATGCGCAGGCTCCTCCTCGCCGGCGCCCTGCTCGGAGTCGTGCTCGCCGCGACCGCGTGCGGAAGCTCGAGCGTCGACCCGGCGCAGGTCGCAAACGCCGCCACGAAGACGTCGTCCGCCGCGAGCTACCGCCTCGCGACGGCGACGAAGCTGAAGCTCGCCAACCGCAACGTCACCTTCGACGGCCAGGGCGTGTTCGACTCCAAGCGCCGCCGCGGCCGGCTCTCGCTCGACCTGTCGCAGCTGAACCAGGTCTCCGGGGCCGCGGGCAGCCCCTACAACCTCGGCTACGCGGAGTTCGTGCTCGACGGGACGACGATGTACATGCGCATTCCGCTCCTGAAGCAGCTGAACCCGACGCTGCGGCCGTGGATCAAGCTCGACCTCGCGCAGGCCGGGAAGACCCAGGGGCTCGACTTCGGCTCCTTCCTCCAGTTCGGCCAGGGCGGCGACCCGACGCAGGCGCTCGAGTATCTGCGCGCGACCGGGAAGCTGCAGAAGAAGGGAACGGAGGACGTCCGCGGCGTGAAGACGACGCATTACGCCGGGACGGTCGACCTGAAGAAGGTCGCCGACCAGGCTCCGGCGAAGCTCCGCGACGAGGTGCGCAAGAACGTCGACCGCGTGATCGCCGAGACCGGGCAGCGGACGATTCCGGTCGAGGTCTGGGTCGACGACCAGGGCTACGTCCGGCGCGAGCAGTACACGAGCAAGCTCCAGGTGCAGAACCAGAAGGTGGACGTGCAGTCGACGCTCGAGCTCTTCGACTTCGGCACGCCGGTGGTCGCGCCGCTGCCGCCGCCGGCCGACGTGAGCGATTTCACAGGCGGCCCGAAGGGAACCCAGAGCTGATGGACGTCTCGCTCAAGATCTGGCGCTACGACTCGTCGACCGGCGACCGCGCGCTCAAGCAATACGACTTCGACGCGCCGGAGGAGGCGACGCTCCTCGACTGCCTCGACATCGTCAAGGACCGCGTCGACGGCACGCTCGCCTACCGCAAGAGCTGCCGGATGATGATCTGCGGCTCGTGCGGCATGCGGATGGACGGCGGCGCCGTGCTCGCCTGCAAGACGCGGATGCTGCCGCTCGTCGAAGCCGGCCACGTGCCGGTGATCTCGGCGATGGGGAACCTGCCGATCGTCAAGGACCTCGTCGTCG
>JBPYFE010000041.1:0-3281 GCA_051986525.1 Gaiellaceae bacterium | reverse complement strand
TGGGGCTCGCCGGGGCCGTGATGTTGTGGGCCGCGGCGCCTCCGTCCGACCACGAGACGAAGTGGAAGACCTTGCCGGCGACCGTCTGCGTGACCGGGGCGCTGATCGACGACTGGGAGTTGACGATGACGGTCTGCACGAACGGCGCTGTGCTGCTGTCGGCGTTGACGGCGAGCTTCAGGCCCGCTGGCTGGGTGTGGAGACTGAGCGCGACGGTCTTCGGATTCACCGTGATGCTGGTGGTCCCCGTGACGTTCTGGGAGTTGGTGGCGCGCAGGACGAGCTCGAGGTGCGACGGGTACGGGTGGTCGGGCGCGGCGAAGCTCCCGTGGTCGGTGCCGGACCAGGTCTGGATGTTGTGGACGTGGCAGCCGGCGATCGTGCAGTGGTGGATCAGCAGCGTCCAGGAGAGCGCCGACGGGGGCAGCGCGCCGTCCGTGACATCGGTGGCGTGGCCGCTGAACGCGATCTGGTCGCCGACCGCGTAGAGCGGAATCGGGTTGGGCGTATCGATGACGGCCGTCGGCGGGGGCAGCTTGAGCTGCCAGCTCATCTTCGCCACCGCGTTGTTGGCGTTCTCGTAGTACTCGACGCGAATGTGGTGGGTGCCACCCGAGAGCGGCACGTCGGCGGTGTACGTCGTCGCGCTCGTCTGATCGTGCCACTGGTCGATCACCGCGTTGCCGTCGACGTACACGCGCATCCCGTCGTCGGTCGTGGCGCTGAACGTGTACGTGCCGGGCGCGAAGTCGACGTCCTGGGTCCAGCGGGCGGAGAAGCTGTCGGGGTTCACTTCCGGCGCGGGCGAGCCGGTGCCCCAGTCGTTGTTGATCGTGTCCTCGCAGCGCGTCAGGACGGGCTGCCCGGAGAGCGTCATGTTGTTGAAGTACTGCGCGGTGTACTTGCCGGCGGAACACCCCGGCACCGCGCTGTAGGCGATGTGGTGGATCGTGCCGCCGTCGAAGTCGACGTAGTAGAGGTCGCCGTTCGGCCCGGTCTCGATGTCGACCGGGTTCGCGGCGCCCTCGACGAGCGCCTGGAGCTTCGTGGGATCCGGATCCCCGTTCGTGCCGAGACCCATCGTCCAAATGCAGTTGCGCGAGTGGTCGGCGAAGACGAGCGCGCCGTTGTACGAGGCCGGATAGTTGCCGCTCCCGTAGAAGTCGATCCCGCTGACGACCGAGCCGTTCTCGGTCGGGCAGTTGTCGCCCGGCGCGACCTGCCCGAAGTGGCTGTAGGTGTAGTAGGGCGCGGTGACCGAGCCGGGCGTGGCATAGAGGTTGTTGCAGATGTTGACCTCAGCGCTCTGCCAACCGGGCTGGGGGTCCACTCCTTCGTAGCACGGCCAGCCGAAGTTCTGCACCGCGCCGGTCGGTGCGTTGCGCCGGTCGATCTCCTCCCAGGTCTCCCAGCCGACGTCGCCGATCCAGATCTGGCTCGTCCCCGGACGGAAGACGAACCGGAACGGGTTGCGCAGGCCGTAGGCGATGACCCGCCGCAGGTTCAGGTCGGGGCTCGCGGCCCACGGGTTCCCGGACGCCGCGGCGCCCGTCGCGGGGTCGAGGCGCAGGAGCGACCCGTTCAGGAGGCCGGGCCCACTGACGCGATTGGGGCTCTGCGACCGGAGCGAGCCGCCTTCCGCGGTGGGAGGCGCCTCGGTGCCGCCGGACCCCGCAGGCGGGTCGGCGCACGGGTTCTTCGGCGTCGGCGAGCCGGCGCTTCCGCCGCCCTGGCCGTAGTCGACCCACTCGAAGCTCGCGCCCTCGCCGGCGGTGGCGTAGAGCATTCCGTCGGGCCCGAACCGGAGGTCGCCCATGGAATGGCTCGGGTACTGCTGGCACCACTGCCCCGAGATCAGGGGCTGCGGCGGCCCGTCGGCCGTGTCGCCGGAGAGATGGACGCGAACGAGCTTGCCTGTCGCCACGCAGCCGTCGGTCGTCGCTCCCGGCGGCGCGGGGCACGCGTCGTTCCAGACCGGAGCCGTCTGGCCGGGGGGCGCGTCGTAGGTGTAGAGCAAGTAGACGTACGGGCTCGTCGGGAAGTTCGGGTCGAGCGTCATGCCGAGCAGCCCGCGGTCCCAGAAGTCGTCGACCTCGGTGCTCAGGTCGACCGCGACCGTCGGGGTCGTGTCCTCCAGGCTGTCGAAGACGTCCACGATCCCGCTCTTCTCGGCGACGAAGACCCGGCCGTCCGGCGCGAAGCGGACGGCGGTCGGGTTCGTCAGCCCGGAGAAGGCGACCTCGTCGCTGAAGCCGCTGGGGAGAACGCTCGTCGCGGGCGCGGGCGCGGTTGCCCCGCGGTCGAGGAACCCGTGCTGTGCCGGCCCGGCGGAGGGTGCGCCCCCGGCGCGCAGGAGCAGCAACGCGCCCAGCGCCGGCAAGGCGAGCAGCGCTCGCCGCTTCGCGCCCAGCTGACCCAGCCTCGACCTCAAGAAACGTCCCTCCCCCGAAGTACCCCGCCCAGACCAGTTATGCATCGGCTTCCGGCTCTTGTCAATGCGGCGGCTAAGGTACGCGGCGAAGGGCGTGTAGCTCAGCGGGAGAGCGCCCGCTTCACACGCGGGAGGTCACTGGTTCGATCCCAGTCACGCCCATCGCCCGGTGTGTCCGCGGGAGCGGTGACGGCGACGAGCTGCGGTGGTCGCTCGAGCCCGGTGCGGCCGCTCCGGATCAGCCCGGCGAGCACGCGGACGACGTCGGGGTCGAACTGGCTCCCGGCACAGGCTTCGAGCTCCTCGAGCGCGGCGGCGGCCGGGCGCGCTCGGCGGTAGCTCCGGTCGGTCGTCATCGCGCTGAAGGCGTCGCAGCAGCCCACGATGCGCGCGACGAGAGGAATCTCGCGGCCGGCGAGCCCGTCGGGGTAGCCCCTTCCGTCCCAGTGCTCGTGGCACGACCGGACGATGCGTCCCACCTCCGCGAGCCGGCCTCCGACCCGCTGCAGCAGGCGCTGCCCCGCAACGGTGTGCGTGTTCACGATCGCCCGCTCCTCGGGGCTGAGCGGGCCGGGCTTGCTCAGGATCTCGGCCGGGATCGTGATCTTCCCGACATCGTGGAGCAGCGCCGCGAACTCGGCGTCGAGCCGGGAGCGCGCGTCGACCCGGAGCTCGTCGCAGACCGCCAGGACGAGCTCGAGCACGTCGCGGCTGTGCGCGCCGGTGTACTCGTCGTCGGCCTCGACCACGTCTCCGAGCAGGAACGCCGTCCCGCGGTAGGCGCTCGAGAGCTCGAGCGCCTGGTCGAGCCGCCGCTGCCGCTCGCGGGTCGAGAGGCCCACCATGAAGA
>JBPYFE010000040.1:0-11293 GCA_051986525.1 Gaiellaceae bacterium | reverse complement strand
CCGTCCTGCTGCACCAGGACGTGACCAAGAAGAAGGCCCGCCATCGGGCGCTCGAGCTGCTGAAGGCCGTCGGGATTCCGCGCGCCGAGCGACGGCTCGACGACTACCCGCACCAGTTCTCGGGCGGCATGCGCCAGCGCGTGATGATCGCGATGGCGCTGATCAACGACCCCGACCTGCTGATCGCCGACGAGCCGACGACCGCGCTCGACGTGACGACACAGGCGCAGATCCTGAACCTGATGAACAAGCTCCAGCAGGAGTTCGGCAGCGCGATCATCATGATCACGCACGACCTCGGCGTCGTCGCCGAGGTCGCGGACGAGGTGCTCGTCATGTACGCGGCCGAGGTCGTCGAAGAGGCGCCGGTCACCGACATCTTCAGCCGGCCGCACATGCCCTACACGTGGGGTCTGCTCGGCTCGCTGCCCCGCCTCGACCACGAGGCAGACCGGCTCGTGCAGATCAAGGGGCAGCCACCGTCGATGCTGCGGCCGCCGTCGGGCTGCCGCTTCCATCCGCGCTGCCCGTACGTGATGGACATCTGCCTGAAGGAGAACCCGCAGCTCAAGGCGGTCACGGGCGACGAGCAGCACTCCGTCGCGTGCCACCTCGACGAGGAGACGAAGGATCGCGAGGCGCGGAAGCTGGTCGGCGGCACGGTCGCGGAGGCGGCGAGCTAGGTGGCCGTCTCGACCGAAGCCGGCGTCGAGATGGGCCGGCCGCACACCGGCGACGAGCTGCTGATCGTCGAAGACCTGAAGAAGCACTTCCCGGTCACGCGCGGGATCATCTTCCAGAAGGAGGTCGCCTCGGTGAAGGCGGTCGACGGCGTCAGCTTCACCGTCCGCGAGGGCGAGACGCTCGGCGTCGTCGGCGAGTCCGGCTGCGGCAAGTCGACGATGGCGCGCTGCGTGATGCGGCTGCTCGAGCCGACCGGCGGCCGGATCGTCTTCGACGGCCGTGACATCACGAAGCTCTCGCGCGCCCAGATGCGGCCGATCCGGCGCGAGATGATGATGATCTTCCAGGACCCGTACGCGTCGTTGAACCCGCGCAAGCGGGTCGGCTTCATCGTCGCCGAGGCGCTCGAGGTGCACAAGCTCGGCACGGACGCGGAGACGAAGCGCCGCGTGCAGGAGCTGCTCGAGGTCGTCGGCCTCAACCCCGAGCACTACAACCGCTTCCCGCACGAGTTCTCGGGCGGCCAGCGTCAGCGCATCGGCGTCGCGCGCGCGCTCGCGATCAACCCGAAGCTGATCGTCTGCGACGAGCCCGTCTCGGCGCTCGACGTCTCCGTCCAGGCCCAGATCCTCAATCTGCTCAAGGACCTCCAGCGCGACTTCGGGCTCACCTACGTCTTCATCGCGCACGACCTGAACGTCGTCCGCCACATCTCGGACCGGGTCATGGTCATGTACCTGGGCCAGGTCTCCGAGCTCGCCGGGCGCACCTCGCTCTACCGCGAGCCGAAGCACCCCTACACCGGCGCCCTGCTCTCAGCGGTGCCGATCCCGGATCCGGTCAGGGGCCGCGAGCGGAAGTCGGTCGTACTCGAGGGCGACGTCCCGAGCCCGCTGAACCCGCCGAAGGCGTGCCGCTTCCACCCGCGTTGCCCGCGCTTCCACGAGGGCGTCTGCGACGTCGAGGAGCCGACGCTCGAGTCGATGGGCGAAGGCCACCTCGCGAAGTGCCACTACCCGCTCGAGCGTTGGCCGCTGAGCGAAGAAGAGTTCCGCGCCGGCGGCACGCGGCAGACCGTGCCCGCGTCGGCAGACTGAGTAGATGCGCGCGGCAACCGGCCGCCTCCTGAGACTCGTCTTCGGCCTGATCGGGCTGACGGCGGTGCTCTCGCTCGCCGTCGGCCTGCTGCTGCGGGCCGACCTGCTCCGCTCGCTCGCGATCGGCTTCTACCTCTCGGGCAGCTTCATGATCGCGATCGGCTTCCTGCTCGGGAACCGCGGTCCGGCGCGGATGCGCGCCGACGCGCCGGCGCTGCCGTTCTCCGGGCGCCGCGTCCGCTGGGCCTCGCGCGACGAGCATCTGGAGGCGATGAACTCGTCCGCCGTCTTCGTCGTGCTCGGCTTCGTGCTCATCCTGATCGGGATCGCTGCCGATAGACATCATCGGCTGTTTTAGATTTCGCCACGTTTTGCCTAACTAGCGGCAAGCAAACGGCGTCAGATAAAACGTGAGGGATATGAGGTTTTCCGATCATGCCTGCCGAAGAGCGCGCGAGCTTGCCTCGCTCGAGCTCGACGACGGCCTGAACCAGCTCGAGCAGGCGCGTCTCTCGGTGCACGTCCGGCGCTGCGGCGACTGCCGTGAGTTCCGCGACAGCGTCAAGGCGACGACGTTCGCGCTCCGCGCGGCGCCGCTCGAGCCCATCCCTCATCAGGTGATGCTCCCGTACCGGCGTCGGATGACACTCCGCGCGCTCCAGGTCGGCGTGGCCGCGACGCTCGTCGTCGCGACAGGGATCGGCGCCTTCCTGCCGCTCCACTCGCACTTCCGCCGCCAGCTCGTCGCTCCGGTGGTCGTCCGCGGCGGCTCCGACCAGATCGAGCTGCGCATCCAGCGCGACGTCCGGCTGCAGCAGATCAAGCCGCGGCCCGTCGGGCTCGCCGGCGGCATCCAGTAACGCCCGGCCCGCTCGCGCGACAGTACGCTGAGCGCGATGGCCTATCCGTCACTCGTCACCTCGTACGTCTGAAGCCTCGATCACGTCGACCGTGTGTCGACGCACGCGAAGATCTGGCAGCAGGCGAATCACCCGCGGGAGCCGCGGGTGAGAGCCGCTAGACTGCGGACGCTGGTTGGGCGCCTTCGAGGCCGCCCTGTTCCGACTCTCGAGGAGACGCATGCCTGATCAGAACGTCGGCAAGGTGATCGAAATCAAGGGTGTCGTCATCGACGCCGCGTTCACCGAACAGCTGCCGGAGATCTACAACGCGCTGACCATCGAGCTCCCGGCCGAGGACGGCGGCGAGCCGCGCGCGCTGGTCGCGGAGGTGCAGCAGCATCTCGGCGACGACCGTGTCCGCGCCGTCGCGATGGACTCGACCGACGGGATCCCGCGCGGGGTCGACATCGTCGACACCGGGCAGCCGATCTCGGTCCCCGTGGGCAAGCCGACGCTCGGCCGCATCTTCAACGTGCTCGGGCAGCCGATCGACACCGACGACCCGGTCGACTCGGACGAGCGCTGGCCGATCCACCGCGACCCGCCCGGGCTCGAGGCGCTGGAGCCGACGACCGAGGTCTTCGAGACCGGTCTCAAGGTCGTCGACCTGATCGCGCCCTTCATCAAGGGCGGCAAGGTCGGCCTCTTCGGCGGCGCCGGCCTCGGCAAGACGGTCCTGATCCAGGAGCTGATCCGCAACGTCGCGCGCGAGCACCAGGGGAACTCGGTCTTCGCCGGCGTCGGCGAGCGGACGCGCGAGGGGAACGACCTCTACCTCGAGATGTCCGAGTCCGGCGTGCTCGCCGACACGGCCCTCGTCTTCGGTCAGATGAACGAGCCGCCGGGAGCGCGTCTGCGCGTCGGCCTGACCGGGCTGACGATGGCGGAGTACTTCCGCGATCACGGCGAGGGCGCCGACGTCCTCCTCTTCATCGACAACATCTTCCGCTTCGTGCAGGCGGGCTCCGAGGTCTCGGCGCTGCTCGGCCGGATGCCGAGCGCGGTCGGCTACCAGCCGACGCTCGCGACCGAGATGGGCCAGCTGCAGGAGCGCATCACCTCGACCCGCCAGGGCTCGGTCACGTCGGTACAGGCGATCTACGTCCCCGCGGACGACCTCACCGACCCGGCGCCGGCGAACACGTTCGCCCACCTCGACGCGTTCATCACGCTCTCGCGGGCGATCTCGGAGCGCGGGATCTACCCCGCGATCGACCCGCTCGACTCGAGCTCGCGCGCCCTCCAGCCGGGCGTCGTCTCGGACGAGCACTACGAGACCGCGACGCGCGTCCAGGAGGTGCTGCAGCGCTACCGCGAGCTGCAGGACATCATCGCCATCCTCGGCATCGACGAGCTCTCGGACGAGGACCGGCTCGTCGTCCAGCGCGCCCGCAAGATCGAGCGCTTCCTCTCGCAGCCGATGTTCGTCGCCGAGGCGTTCACGGGCCAGGTCGGCAAGTACGTGAAGCTCGAGGACACGATCCGCGGCTTCCAGGAGATCCTGGACGGCAAGCACGACGACCTCCCGGAGCAGGCCTTCTACATGGTCGGCGCGATCGACGAGGCCGTCGCCAAGGCCCGCCAGCAGTCCGGCGAGGACGAGCCGCAGGACTCGGCCGAGGAGACACCCGACGAGGCCGAGACCGCGGACGAGGCCGAGGCCGCCGAAGCCGTCCCCGCGTAACGCCGACGAGTGGCCGAGCACCGGACGTTCTCCGTCTCTCTCGTCACGCCCGAAGGCGCTGTCTTCGACGACGAGGCCGAGATGATCGTCGTCCCCGGCGAAGCGGGCGAGATCGGCGTGCTCGCGCGCCATGCACCGCTGATCGCGCTGCTGAAGGCGGGCTCGACCCGGATCTACAGGAACCGGGACGCGGCCGAGATCCAGGAGTTCGCGACCGGCCCCGGGTTCTTCACGGTCGAGCAGGACCGCGCGCTCGCGCTCGTCGACGCGGCCGTCGACGTGAAGGAGATCGACGCCGAGGCGGCGCAGCGCCGGCTCGACGAGGCGCGCGCCGAGCTCGAGGCGGTCGAGCGCGGCGAGTCCGAGGCCGACCGCTGGCAGCTCGAGCAGCGGGTCCGCTACGCCGAGAACCTGCTCTCGGCCGCCGGGCGCAGCTGATGCAGGCGTTCGCGCCGGGCATCTGCCCCCGGTCGGAGGCGCTCGTCCAGGCGACGCGCGACCTCGACCGCGGCCGGACGACTCAGGACGCGGTCGACGCCCAGGTCCGCGAGGACCGCGACGAGCTCGTCGGCGCTCAGCAGGAGGCGGGGCTCGACCTGATCAGCGACGGGATGCTGACGTGGCAGGACCTGTTCCGGCCGCTGCTCGAGGCGACGGACGGCCTGGAGCCGGGCCCGCTCACGCGCTTCCTCGACACGAACACCTTCTACCGCGCGCCGCACGCGACGACGGCGACGCCGGCGCTCACCGGCTCGCTCGACGAGCGGTTCGTCCCGGACGTCCCGGGTCCGCGCGTCGTCACCCTGCCCTCGCCGTTCGCGCTCGCGGAGGGGACTGGTGTGACGCCGCAGGTGATCGCGGACTCGGTGCTGAAGCCGGTCGTCGACGGTCTGGACGCGGACCTCGTCGTCCTCTCGGAGCCGTTTCTCGGCCGGGTCGGGCCGGAGCGCGTCCAGGAGCTCGAGGCGCCGCTCGAGAGCCTCGGCGGCGGCCCGAAGCTCGCGCTCCAGCTGACCTTCTGCGACGCCCGGATCGCGCTCGAGAACGGGCTCGCGGAGCTGCCCGTCGACGCGATCGGCGTCGACTTCTACGCCACGCACCTGAGCGACCTGCCGAAGGGCCTCGACAAGCTCGTCCTCGCCGGCGTCGTCGATGCCCGCAGCTCGACCGTCGAGGACGCGAGCGAGCTCGAGGAGTTCGGCCGTCGGCTCCAGGAGGAGCGCGAGGTCGAGCAGCTGGCGCTCGTCCCGAACGGCGACCTGCAGTTCGTCGCCCAGCCGATCGCCCTCGAGAAGCTCCGCCGTTTGGGCGCGGCGAAGACGGCTACCGTAGGAGCTTCGCAATGACAGTTTCGAGCCGATTTCGATACCAAAGCCGGGTTTGTCGGCGTGCCGCCGAGGTCGGCACCGCCTCTTGAGCGGCGTCGCAAGCGACGCCTCGGCCGCGTGAGCATGGAGTTCCTGACCCACGAGATCGGCTCGCTGGCGAAGCCGCCCTGGCTCGTCAAGACGAGCGCGGGCACGCCGCTCGACGAGAGCGACGTCGAGCACGCCCGCGTCTGGGGCGAGAAGGTCGGCGTCGACGGGCACGAGGAGCTCGTCGAGACGCTGCAGCGAGGGGGAGAGCTCGACAAGGGCGAGCTCGGCCGCTGGGCGAGCCGCTATGCGCTGCGCCTGCTCGAGAGCGCGGGCCTCAGCATCGTCTACGACGGCGAGCAGCAGCGGACCGAGATGTACAACTGGGCGGTCGCGCACTCGGAGGGCTTCGCGCCGCGCGGAACGGTCCGCAGCTTCGACAACAAGTACTACGCGAAGGCCGCGGTCACCGACGAGCCGTCGCTCGGCGAGCCGTACCACAACGCCGAGTTCCAGTTCCTGCAGTCCGCCGCGAACCACGATCTGAAGATCCCGGTCACCGGCGCGTACACGATCGCCGTCTGGTCCTACGACGAGCACTACGCGCCGCAGAGCGGCCGCCTCGGCGTCGGCCACAGCCGGCAGGAGGAGCTCGCCGCCCGGCGCGAGTTCGCGCTCGACGTCGCCCGGAACGTGATCCGCCCGAACGTCGAGTCCCTGATCGACCTCGGGGCGAAGTGGATCCAGATCGACGAGCCAGGCGCTTCGACGGAGCCGGACGAGCTCGACATCTTCGTCGAGAGCTTCAACGCCAGCGTCGAGGGCCTCGACTGCTTCTTCTCGACGCACCTCTGCTTCTCCGACTACGACCTCTTCTTCCCACCGATCGAGCAGATGCACGGCTGCAAGCAGTTCTGCGTCGGCTTCGCCAACTACGACAGCCGTGAGCTCGGCACCGCCGGCGGCGACCGGCCGGGCTACGCCGTGATCCAGAAGTTCCGCGACCTGCCGTACGAGCCTGCGCTCGGGCTCGGCGTGCTCGACATCCACACGAACTTCGTCGAGCCGCCCGAGCTCGTCCGCGACCGGATCGTCCACGCGGTAGAGGTGTTCGGCGATCCCGCGCGAATCCACGTCTGTCCCGACTGCGGTCTCCGGACCCGCAGCTGGGAGGTCGCCTACGACAAGCTCACGAACATGGTCGAGGGAACGAAGCTCGCCGAGGAAGCCCTGCAGGCGACGACGGCAGGTGCCACGACCTAGCCGACGCGTCCGCTACTCTCGACCCGCAGGCGCCTTCGCGGCGCTTTTGTACGTCTAAGACCAAAGTGCGAACCACACTGAAGAGAGGAATCGGCCGCGGAGCGGCCCTGAACGGGAACGGCAACGGGACCGTTCCGCCCGGCGTCCTGACGCCGATGGCGCGCTACCGCTCGCCGGACGGCCGGCCGCGCCACGGGTTCGCCTGGCGCTTCGGCAAGTTCTTCCTCTGGCTCGTCGTCCTCGTGCTGATGGTCACCGGCGGCGCCGCCGGCGGCCTCTACCTCTACGGCCACGATTTCGCGACCGCGACCGCACCGCACTCGGTCGCGATGCGGCGCGCTGCCAAGAAGCTCGACTACGTCTCGCCGGACAAGCCGGCAGTCGCGCTCGTGATGGGCTCCGACCATCGCTACGTCGACGGCAAGGCGCCCGGCCGCTCGGACACGCTGATGCTGATTCGCACCGACCCGACGACGCACACCGTCTCGATGCTCTCGTTCCCGCGCGACCTGAACGTGCCGATCTACTGCCCGGGCCACCCGACCTGGATCGCGAAGATCAACGCCGCCTACGCGACCTGCGGGCCGGACGGGCCGCTCGAGACGATCAAGCACCTGACGAACGTCCCGATCAACTACCTGATCGCGGTCAACTTCGTCGGCTTCATCCAGGTCGTGGACAAGCTCGGCGGCGTCTACATCGACGTCGACCGCAAGTACTTCAACAACCACACCGGCCCGACCGGCTACGCGGCGATCAACCTCCAGGCCGGCTACCAGAAGCTGAGCGGCAAGCAGGCGCTCGACTTCGTCCGCTACCGGCACACGGACTCGGACTTCTTCCGCGTCGCGCGCCAGCAGCTGTTCGTGCGCGCCGTGAAGGAGCAGCTGTCCCGCTTCTCCAAGCTCCACGTGCTCTCGCTCCTGAAGTCGATCAAGCAGAACGTCGAGATCGGCCGCTCGGGTGGCTCCGGCGTGAGCCTCTCGACCATGATCAACTACGCGCTCTTCCTGCACGGACTCCCGGGCGGGCACTTCGTCCAGGTCAAGATCCCGAACATCGTCGGGCAGAACGACCTGACGACCGCGCCGCAGAACATCACCTGGGCCGTCAACCAGTTCATGAACCCCGACGCCGCCGCGCCGGAGAAGGCGAACGCGGCGGCGCTGAACGAGAAGTACAAGCCGAAGATCACCGGGATCAACCCGAAATCGATCTTCGTCACCGTCCTGAACGGGAACGGCGTCACCGGCTCGGCGGCGGTCGCCGGCTCGCAGCTCAAGTCGCGCGGCTACCAGCTCCTGCAGCCGCCGGACACGCTGCGCGCGGACTCGCCGGACGGCTGGAACCACGAGCGGACGCGGATCTTCTACGACCCGACCGTGCCGAAGGCGAAGGCGGCCGCGGCGCAGGTGGCGAAGCTGTTCAGCGACGCTTCGATCGGCCCGCTCACCCCGCGCTTCCGTCCGTACGCGAACGGCGCCACGCTGGTCGCCGTCGTCGGCAAGAGCTACCAGGGCTCGCTCGTCGGCGCGAACCCGACCGCGGCGGCCGTCCCGAAGCACGAGCCTCCGCACACGATGCTCTACCCGAGCGCGTCGCTCTCGCTGATGAAGGCGGTCAGGCGCCAGCTCCCGTTCCGCGTCGAGTACCCGGCCGTGATCGACCGCAGTTCGCACATCGACCCCGAGCCGCCGAACCCGCGCGTCTACTCCGTCGCCGGGCACAAGGCCGTCCGCCTCGTCTTCGCGACCGGCGTTCCCGGCCAGTTCTGGGGCGTCGAGGAGACGAACTGGAACAACGCCCCGATCCTCGCCGAGAAGAACTTCCACCGGCACTTCGGCAAGCGCAAATACGTCTTCTACTACTCCGGCTCGAACCTGCGAATGGTCGTGCTGCAGGAGAACGGCGCGACGTACTGGGTCGTGAACACCCTGGACAACGCGCTTTCGAACGAGACGATGATCGCTATCGCGCAAGGCCTTCGCCCTCTAAGGTGAGGGTGTGAACGCGGCGCGGAGAGAGCCGCTCTCGATCTTCGGGGCAGGGTGGGTCGGGCTCGTGACGGGGGCCTGCTTCGCCGAGCTCGGACACGAGGTGACGATCCGGGACGTCGTCCCGGAGAAGGTCGACCGCCTCCGTGCGGGTGAGCTGCCGTTCTTCGAGCCCGGCCTGGCCGAGCTCGTCGAGCGAAACGCCGAGCGGCTGACGTTCACCCTCGACGCCGCCGAGGCCGCCGAGGCTGCCGAGCTCCTGTTCGTCTGCGTCGACACGCCGCCGACCTACTCGGGCGACGCCGACCTCTCGCGCGTCTGGACGGTCGTGGACGAGCTTCCGTCGCTCGACCGTCGCGCGATCCTGGTCATGAAGAGCACCGTCCCGGTCGGAACCGGCGAGAAGGTGCGCGCGGCGCTCGAGACGCGAGGCCTCAGCCACATCGGCTACGTCTCGAACCCCGAGTTCCTGGCCGAGGGCACGGCCGTCCGCGACTTCATGAACCCGGACCGGGTCGTCGTCGGCTCGTTCGCGGAGGCGGACGGCGACCGGGTCGCCGCGCTCTACGGGAGCATCGACGTGCCGGTCGTCCGCGCGGACGTCGCGTCGGCCGAGATGATCAAGCTCGCGGCGAACGCGTTCCTCGCGACGAGGATCAGCTTCATCAACGAGATCGCGAACGTCTGCGAGGTCACGGGCGCAGACGTCGAGAAGGTCGCGGAAGGCGTCGGGCTCGACCACCGCCTCGGGCCCCATTTCCTCCGCGCCGGCGTCGGCTACGGCGGCTCGTGCTTCCCGAAGGACACGTCCGCGCTGAAGCAGCTCGCCTCGAACTCGGGCTACCACTTCCAGCTCCTCTCCGCCGTGATCGAGGTCAACGAGCTGCAGAAGCGCCGCGTGATCAACAAGCTCCAGAAGTACCTCGGCCGCCTGCGAGGGAAGCGGATCGCGCTGCTCGGCCTCGCCTTCAAGGCGAACACGGACGACATGCGCGAGGCGCCGTCGGTCGTCCTCGCCTCGCGGCTCCTGGCCGAGGGCGCGGAGGTGCGCGCCTACGACCCGGTCGCGAAGCCGGGCGATCTCGTCAGCGGCATGGAGCTCGCGACGAGCGCCGCCGACGCCGTTCGCGACGCGGACGCGGCGGTGATCGTCACCGACTGGGACGAGTTCCGCCTCGTGCCGACCACCGAGCTGCGGGACACGATGCGCAACCCGCTGATCATCGACGGCCGCAACCTGCTCGATCCCGACGCTGTGCAGGCCGTGGGCTTCACGTACGAGGGCATCGGCCGCGCGGCGTCGCCGCTCGCCGGCCTGCCCGAGACGGCCGAGCCCGAGCCCGAGCTCGCGGACTAGTGGAGGCGATCATCCTGGCAGGCGGCAAGGCCGAGCGCCTCGGCGACGCCGCGAACGGTTTGCCGAAGCCGTTGGTGCCCGTCGCCGGCCGCCCGCTCGCCGCCTGGCAGGTCGGCGTGCTCTTCCGGGCCGGCGTCGATCGCGTCATCGTCAGCTGCGCCGACGGCGAAGGCCATCGCTTCGTCGACGCGCTCGGCGGCTACGGCCCGGAGGTGGTCGCGGCCGAGGAGCCGGAACGGCTCGGACGCGGGGGCGGGATCCGCTTCGCGAGCCGGCTGCGGCACGAGCGCGGCAACGTGCTCGCGCTGAACGGCGACGAGCTGCTCGACGTCGACTTCCACGCGCTCGCCGCCGAGCACGAGACGAGCGACGCGGCGGCGACGATCACGGTCGCGCGGCCGAAGTCGCCCTTCGGCGTCGTCGAGCTCGAGGACGACCGGATCACCGGCTTCGCCGAGGGCGGCGTGCTCGACTGCTGGGTGAGCAGCGGCGTCTACATGCTGAGCGAGGCAGCGCTCGAGCGTTTTCCCGAGCGCGGCGACCACGAGACGACGACGTTCCCCGCGCTCGCGGCCGAGGGCAGGCTGCTCGCCTATCGCAACACGAGCTTCTGGCTGACGGTCAACACGCCGAAGCAGCTGCGCGAGGCCGACGAGTTCCTGCGTGCGCATCCCGAGCTCGCGCCTCTGGCTGCATGAGCGCAGGCTCGACGGACCTCGACAACGAGCGGAGGCGCCGGCTCTGCCGGCGCCGGGAGTGGGCGTGAGCCTCGACTCGCCGAACGTCTTCAACCTCGACCGGTGGGCCGTCGAGCCCCGGCGGGTCGACAAGCCGTGGGGCTGGGAGCTCGTCTGGGCCGAGACCGACCACTACGTCGGGAAGGTGCTGTTCGTCAAGGCGGGGGAGTCGCTCAGCCTGCAGTTCCACCGGGTCAAGGACGAGGCGTGGTTCGTGCAG
>JBPYFE010000039.1:0-11015 GCA_051986525.1 Gaiellaceae bacterium | reverse complement strand
GGGTCGAGGCTCGAGGTCGCCTCGTCGAGCACGATCACGGCGGGATCGGCGAGCGCGACGCGCCCGATCCCGACGAGCTGGCGCTCGCCCGCGGACAGGCGCAGGCCGCGCGTCTGGACGTCCGTGTCGAGCCCGTTCGGCAGCGCGCGGAAGCGGTCGAGGGCGCCGATCGCGGCGAGCGCGCGCTCGACGTCGTCGTCGCCCGCCTCCGGATGAGCGAGGCGGACGTTGTCGGCGATCGTGCCGCTGAACAGGTGTCCCTCCTGGGGCAGCATCACGATCCGGCGGTGCAGCGAGTCGAGGGTCGCCTCGCGCAGGTCGACGCCGCCGAAGGCGATGCTGCCGACCTGCGGGTCGTACTGGCGGGTGAGGAGCTTGGCGAGGGTCGATTTGCCCGCCCCGGTCGCGCCGACGAGGGCGACGTGCTCCCCGGGCTCGAGCTCGAGCGAGACGTCCTCGACGACGGGCCGCTCGCCGTAGCCGAAGCCGACGTCGTCGAGCGTGAGCGTCCCGCGCGCCGGCAGCTCCACCGCGCCCGCGCGCTCGACGATGCCGCTCGGCGTCTGCAGGAGGCCGACGACCTTTCCGAGTGCCGCCAGCCCTTGCCGGAACTCGCCCAGCCACTCGCTGAAGCGCGCGACGGGGTCGAAGAGCTGGATCAGGTACAGCACGTACGCCGCGATCGTCCCCTCCGAGATCTCGCCCCGGCGGTAGAGGGACGCCGCCACGAGCAGGACTGCGATCAGGGCCACCGTCTGCGCGAGCGGGATCATCGTGAAGAGGCGGATGTTGACCAGCGACGCGCTCCGCCAGGCGTGCACCTGCGCCTTGCTGCGCGGCTCGTAGGCCTCGAGCGTCCGCTGCTCGCGCCGGAACGCCTGGACGACGCGGACGCCGGCGAGACCTTCCTGCAGCACGGTCAGCGTGTCGGCGACGCGGTCGCGGATCGCGTGGTAGACGCGGCCGGCGCTGTGGTGGAACGCCCAGCTCGAGGCGAGCAGAATCGGCAGCGCGACCAGGGAGACCGCCGCCAGGGTCGGGGAGAGGATGACGAGCGCGACGATCGTCAGGACGATCTGGACGCCGCTGCCGACGACCTCGATCAGCGCCTCGCGGATGAACTCCGTCAGCGACTGGACGTCCGAGGTCAGCCGCGAGACGAGCACGCCCGCGCGCTCGCGCTCGAAGAAGCCGAGCGGCAGCGCCTGCAGCTTGTCGAACGCCGCCGTCCGCAGCGACCCGAGGAAGCGCTCGCCCGCGGTCGCGGCGAGCAGCGTCTGCGCGCGGACGACGAACGGCTTCGCCAGCGCGAGGCAGAGGAAGACCACGGCGGCCACGTTCAGCGGCCGGCTGTCGTGCTTGCCGATCCCGGCGTCGACCGCGTAGCGCACGAGCGCCGGGCCGGCGAGGGTGATCAGGGTCGAGACGACGACTGCGGCGGCGGCGCCGAGGTAGCGCGCGCGGACGGGACGAAGCAGCGGCCGCGTCTCGCGGCGGACGTCGCGGAAGCTCGCGCGATCGCTCACGCGGCCGCCTCGAGCGCCAGCAGGGCGCGATAGCGGCTCGATCGCCGGAGCAGCTCCTCGTGCCGTCCCTCCTCGACGATCCGGCCCTCGGCGAGGACGGCGACTCGGTCGGCGAGCGCGATCGTCGCGGGCCGGTGCGCGATCACGAGCGTCGTCCGGCCGCGCATCACCTCGGCCAGTGCGGCCCGGATCTCGTGCTCCTTGGACGCGTCGACCGCGGAGGTGGCGTCGTCGAGCACCAGTACGGCCGGGTCTGCCAGGATCGCGCGCGCGATCGCGATTCGCTGCCGCTGACCGCCGGAGAGAGAGAAGCCGCGCTCGCCCAGCACCGTCTCGTAGCCGTCGGGCAGCCGCGCGATGAACTCGGCGGCGCCGGCAAGCTCGGCCGCGCGGGCGATCGCCTCGTCGTCGGCGGCCGGTCGTCCGAAGCGGATGTTCTCGCGGACGCTGTCCGTGAACAGGAACGTCTCCTCGAAGACGAGCGCGACCGCCTGGCGGACGTCCGCGAGCCGGAGCTCGCGCAGATCGTGACCGTCGAGCAGGACGCGACCGCCGTCCGGGTCGTAAAGCCGGGCGAGCAGCCCAGCGATCGTGCTCTTGCCCGAGCCGGTGCCGCCGACGAGCGCGAGCGACTCGCCCGGGGCGACGTGGAGGTCGAGCCCGTCGAGCACCGGCCGGTCGCCCTCGTGGCCGAAGCGAACGCCCTCGAGGCGGACGTCGCCGCGGGCGGGCCGCTCGAGCTCGAGCGGATGGCGCGGCTCTCGGAGCCGCGGCTCGGTCTCGAGCACCTCCGTGATCCGGCCGCTCGCGGCGAGCGCCTTCTGCAGGGTGGAGACGCGCTGGCCCAGGATCCGCAGCGGCCAGACGAGCATGACGACGTAGGCGTTGAAGGCGACGAACGAGCCGAGGCTGAGATCGCCGGCGATCACGCGCCGGCCTCCGAACCAGAGCACGACCGCGATCCCCACCAGCGGCAGCGTCTCGAGCACGGGATTGAAGATCGCGTCGAGCCTCGCGATCTCGAGCGCGCGGCCGACGATCTCGTCGCTCCGCCGGCGGAAGCTCGCCGAGAGCGCGCCGCCGGCGCCCAGGCCCTTGACGACGCGGATTCCGCTGACCGTCTCCTCGACGAGCGTCGCCGCGGACGCCCAGGCTTCCTGCAGGCGGCGCGTCCGCGCGTCGTAGCGGCGCGAGTACGCCCAGGCGGCGACGCTCACGAAGGGCAGCGGCACGAGCACGATCAGCGCGAGCTTCGCGTCGATCACGAGCATCACGACCGCGACGGCGACGACCGTGAGCGCGTAGCCGATCGTGTGCCCGATCGCGTCCATCATCCGCGCGACGTGCTCGGAGTCGGACGAGGCGCGGCTCATCAGCTCGCCGGGACCGACGCGGTCGTGGTAGGCGGGGTCGAGCCGCAGCGCGTGCGCGAAGATCGCGTCGCGGACGCGCGCGTCGGTCGCCGAGCGGTTCCTGATCGCGAAGATGTGCCGGAAGCCGCCGGCGACGACCTCGAGCAGGCCGACGCCGAGCAGCACGAGCAGCCAGACGACGAGCGCGCCGTGGTCGTTCGGGACGACGCCGTGGTCGATCGCGTACTTGACGATCAACGGCGCGGCCACGGCGCCGACCTGCCAGAGCAGGCCGGCGACCACGGCGCCGGTGACGCCGCGTGCCTCCGAGCGCACGACCGCGCGCACGAAGCGCCACGCCGCGCGCCGACGAACCTCCGCTTCCCCCATTGCTGCAAAGGTATCCAGAGGTGCCGAGCCGTATTCCGATCGCCGAGAGGTTCCCGCGACCGAGCGTGATGGGCGTCGTCAACGTGACCCCGGACTCGTTCTCGGACGGCGGCGTCAACTTCGCGGCCGACGACGCGGTCGCCTCGGCGCGGCGGATGCTCGACGACGGCGCGGCGATCGTCGACGTCGGCGGAGAGTCGACGCGGCCGGGCGCCGAGCCGGTCTCGGCCGGGGAGGAGCTGCGGCGCGTCGTCCCGGTGCTCGAGCGGCTCGCGGGCGCGCCTGTCTCGATCGACACCGCGAAGGCGGAGGTGGCCGCGCGGGCGCTCGAGCTCGGCGCCGAGCTCGTCAACGACGTCACCGCACTGCGCGGCGATCCCGAGCTCGCCGGGGTCGTGGCCGAGGGCGGCGCCTACCTCTGCCTCATGCACATGCAGGGCGAGCCGCGCACGATGCAGCTCGACCCCCGCTACGACGACGTCGTCGCCGACGTCGCGCGCTTCCTGGAGGAGCGGCTCGCCTTCGCCGTCTCGCAGGGAATCGCGGAGGAGTCGATCTGCGTCGACCCCGGGATCGGCTTCGGCAAGACCGTCGAGCACAACTTCGAGCTCCTGCGGCGGCTCGACGAGCTCGTCGCGCTCGGACGTCCGGTCGTCGTGGGAATCTCGCGCAAGAGCTCGCTCGGGAAGCTCCTCGGCGACCCCGACGCGAAGACCGGGAGCACCGCCGCGAGCGTGGGCGCGGCCGTTGCGGCCTACGAGCGCGGCGCGACAGTCCTCCGCGTCCACGACGTGCGAGAGCACGTCGAGGCGCTGCGCGCGGCGCAGGCGGTGGCAACAGGCGAGGGCGTCGCTCGCGATGCCCGTTCAAGAGGCTGCGGCGACATGGCGGCGCAGCCGATCAGCCCGGACGGCGAAGCCGCCGCGGTCACGGAGTGCTCGAGGGCAACGAGATGAGCGTCACGGTCGAGCTCTACGGTCTCGAGCTGGAGGGCCGGCACGGGGTGGAGGAGGAGGAGCGGGCGAATCCGCAGCGCTTCGTCTACGACCTCTGGCTCGACGTCCCCGACGCGGCGCTCTCGGACCGGATCGAGAACACGGTCGACTACCGCGAGGTGGTCGCCGCCGTGCGCTCCGTGTCCAACGGGCGCCAGTTCGCGCTGCTCGAGGCGATGGCCGCGGCCGTCGCGGACGAACTGCTGCGTCGCTTCGAGCTCGAGGGCGCGCGCGTCCGCGTGCGGAAGCCGGACGTGAGGCTCCAGGCGCCGGTGGAGTGGACCGCGGCTACCGTCGAGCGACGGAGACCTTGAGCGAGTAGACCGCCTGCCCGACGCGCTTCCCGAGGAAGGCGTCGACGAAGAAATACGCGCCGTGGCCGGTCTTGTTCTTCGCGGTGACGAAGTCTGAGCGGCTGCCGAGCTTCTGGCTGAAGTCGAGCAGGTCGCGCCGGAGCGCCGCGCCGCGCTCGAAGACGGTGCTCGTCCTCGGGCCCCACAGCGCCAGGTCGACATTCGAGCGGCTGCGCGTCCGGGCGGCGATCGTCTCGTGTGCGGGCACCCACACCCGGTAGACGTCCTCCGGATCCTCGGTCACGTCCATCCGCGCGTCGATGGTCGAGGGCGTCGTCAGGTGTGAGCCGCTCGCGGTGACCGCGTGCGGCTTGACGAGGTCGATGTCGTCGTTCGGCTCCTGCGGGTCTTTGGAGCGTGGTCGCGCGGTCAGCGCCGCCGGGACGTTCAGGATCCCGAAGCCGGTGTCCGCGTCCCAGCCGTGCGGGCCGACGTCGCGCGCGGAGTCGCGCATGACGTCCTGGATCTGCGTCACGTCGAGCTGCGGACGCAGCGTCCAGACCCAGGCGGCCGCGCCGGCGACGAGCGGCGACGAGAAGCTCGTCCCGTCGAAGGTGGCGTAGCCGCTCGGGTCGTAGAAGGTCGGCACCGCGACGGGCATGTTCACCCCCGGCGCGACGAGGTCGAGCGCGCCGGAGCGGTTGGAGAAATCGGCAACCTGGTCCTTCTGGTTCGTCGCTCCGACCGTCAGGACGTGCGGGAGCGTCGCGGGCACGAACGGCCGGTTCCCCGTCTGGCGGTCGTTGCCGACCGCGGCGGTGACGATCGTGCCGCGGTGCAGCGCGCGGTCGACGCCCTGCTCGAGCAGCGAGCTGTAGCCGAGGAAGCCGCCGCTGAAGTTGACGACGCCGCGGCCGCGCTTCGAGGCGGCGTTGAGGCCGGCGAGGATGTCGGAGAGAGAGCCGTCGCCGAAGTCCCACTCCTGCAGGTTCGCCTGCGGGTAGATGCCGACGAGGCCGATCCCGTTCGATGGCGCGCCGACGATCGAGCTGACCGCGGTGCCGTGGACATCGTCGTTCGTGGCCACCACCTGCGGGTTGAGGAGCGTCGTGTTCGGCCGCGACGCGAACTCCGGGTGGCTCATGTCGAGCCCGGTGTCGATCACCGTCACCGGCACGCCGGGCGGGGGCGGCTCGGCGGCGTCGAAGCCGACGTCGTGGATCCACCACTCGCTCGGGATGAGCGGGTCGCCCTGGCTCAGGTGCGTGAACTCGACGAGCTTCTGGTCGGGCTCCGCGTGGACGAGCACGCCCTCCGCGCGCAGCGCCGGCAGAGCAGTCCGGGCCTTCCCGGCCGGAAGCCTCCAGACGTCGAGGCCGGGCGTGACCAGGCGAGCGCCGGCGGCGCGGAGCGCGGGCGAGAGCGCATCGCCGGAACCCGCGAGCTGGACGAGCGTCGGACCGCGACCCAGCGGCGCCGTCGCCGGCTCGCGCGCGTGCACGAACGCGCCGGCCGTCGGAGCGGCGACGAGCGTGGTGAGAATGACCCCGATGCGAACGATGCTGCGACTCAAGCCCAGGAAGGAAAGCACAACCACCGCCTATATCGGCCTCGGCGCGAATTTGGGTGAGCGGGAGACGACGATTCGCCGCGCGGTCGAGGCTCTCGGCGAGCGGCCGGGGACGACGGTGACGCGCGTCTCGGCGCTGCGGGAGACGGATCCTGTCGGGGTCGAGGACCAGCCGAGGTTCCTGAACGGCGTTGCCGTCGTCGCCACCACGGCCTCCGCGCGGGAGCTGCTCGGCTTCCTGCTCGAGATCGAACGGGAGCTCGGCCGCGACCGCAGCGCCGAGCAGCGCTGGGGGCCGCGGGCGATCGACCTCGACCTCCTCCTCTACGGCGAGGCCGTGATCGACGAGCCCGGCCTGCGCGTCCCGCACCCGCGGCTCCACGAGCGGCGTTTCGTCCTCGAGCCGTTGGCGGAGCTCGATTCCGGCCTCGTCGTGCCCGGCCGCGGCGAGGTGTCAGACTTGCTCGCCGGGCTAGAATCCGGCTGATGTCCCACATCGACGAGCTCGACGAGTACGAGGCGGAGCTCGAGCTCAGGCTCAAGAAGGAATACGCAGACGTCTTCGGGCTCTTCCGCTACTGCGTCCTCACCCAGGACGCGACCTACCTCTGCAACAAGCTCGACCTCCAGTACGTGCCGCAGGCCAACTACCCGTTCTTCCACCTGCGGATGGAGGACGTCTGGGTCTGGGACAAGAACCGCCCGACCCGCATCATCCCGCGGGCCGAGGTCTACACCTCGAGCGACGTCACGGTCGAGGAGCTCCGCGGCGAGGGCGACGAGCCTCGCCTCACCGCCGAGTCGCTCGCCGAGCGCATCGGCGAGCCCCTGCCGAGAGACGAAGACTTCTAGTCGCGCGATCTCGGGTCTGTCCTTCAACCGGGGATAAACGGTCGCACGGGCAAAGCCCGCACGACCTCCAGTCGGCATCGCGAGCGATGCCGAGGACGAAGACTTCTGGCGCTAGGAAGCTTCGCGCCGGTCGAGCCGTTCTTCGAAGCGGCGCCTGAGCTCTTCGCCCGTCCTCAGCACCTCGAGGTAGCGCTTCCGCCTCGGCGGCAAACGCACGACCTTGACGTCGTTCCCGCGCTCGCCGTGGCAGCGCGCGTACGCCTCGGCTTCTTCGAGCGCGCGCGGTCGCCAGCGCCTTCGGCGTAGGAGTGCCATGGGGGCAGTGCGACTCTAGTGGGATAGCCTCGCGTTCGCCATGCCCCGGCTGCTCGCGATCGACGTCGGCAACACGCAGACCGTGCTCGGGCTGTTCGAGGGCGCGGAGCTGGAACGCCACTGGCGGCTCGCGACGGAGGCCCAGCGCACGGGCGACGAGCTGCGGCTCCTGCTCGGCGGCCTGCTCGAGCTCGGCGCGATCGACGGGATCTCGCTCTCGTGCGTCGTGCCGGCGCTCGTGCGTTCCTACGAGGAGCTGGCGGCGACCGTGGACGTCCCGCTGCTCGTCGTCGGGCCCGGGACCAAGACCGGGATCCCGCTCCGGCACGACGCTCCGCGCGAGATCGGGCCGGACCGGATCGCGAACGCGGTCGCGGCGCTCGAGCGCCACGGCGCGCCGTGCATCGTCGTCGACTTCGGCACCTCGACGAACTTCGACGTCGTCTCCGCCGTAGGCGAATACGTCGGCGGCGTGCTCGCGCCCGGGATCGAGGTCTCGATGGACGCGCTCTTCGAGCGCGCGGCCCGGCTGCTGAAGGTCGACTTCGTCGAGCCGCCGAGCCCGATCGGCAAGACGACTGCGACAGCGCTGCAGTCGGGCCTCGTCTACGGCTTCGCGGGCCAAGTGGACGGGATCGTCACCCGGATCCGCGACGAGCTCGGGGACGAGTCGGCGCAGGTCGTCGCCACGGGCGGCCTGGCCGAGCTGATCGCGCCGCACGCGAAGACGATCGACCGTGTCGACCCGTTCCTGACGCTCGAGGGGTTGCGGCTCATCTGGGAGCGAAACCAAGACCAGTAGACCATGTCAGTCGGTCCGTCAGAATCCCGCCATGGAACCTGGCGAGGAAATCGCGATCGCAATCCCCGTAAACGTTGCGATCGTTCTCGATGACATGGTCGAGCGTTACTACGACTCCGCGAAGCCTGAATCGATCACGGATCGCGCCGAGTGGAGAGCGCTCGTCTTGCTTGGCGGCGCACTCGCCGAATACGACGGAATGCCCTTCTAAGACGTCGCGGAGGCGGGCTTTGCCCGACTTCGCTCACAGGCCTTCGAGCGCGCGCGGAAAACGACGAAAGTCGTCATGGCGCCGACGCGGTCGGCGTCGGACTTTCGTCGTTAACCGCCGCCGTAGATCGAGATCGGGAGGTCGAGCGTGACCTCCTCGCCCCGCGGCAGGTCCTCCTCCAGGCGCGCGAGCGGGAAGCGGGCGCCGGGGACTTCCTCCAGCAGCCGCGCCTCGACCTCGGCGATCGTCGGCAGCTGCGTCAGCTCCGACTTGAACGGGCGCGGAAAGCGCCCGCGACCGAGATACCAGCCGTAGAACTTCTTCAGGAACCCGGTCGCGCGCTGCTCGCCGAGCTCGCGCACGGTCTCGCGCATGAACACGATCAGCTCCGCGACGACCTCCTCGCGCGACGGATCGCCCTCGTCGCCCATGATCTCGCGCAGCGCCCACGGGTTTCCCTGGGCCGCCCGGCCGACCATGACCGCGGCCGCGCCCGTCGTGGCCAGCACGGCCTGGGCTCGCGCGCGCGAGGTGATGTCGCCCGACGCGATCACCGGCACGTCGACGAGCGAGACAAGTTCGGCCGTCAACGAGTGGTCGGCCTCGCCGGTGTACATCTGCCGCGCCGATCGCGGATGGAGCGTCAGCGACGCCGCGCCGGCCTCGACCAGCCGCGGGCCGACTTCCAGACACGCCCGTGAGCCGTCCTCGAGCCCGCGGCGCATCTTCACCGAGACGGGTGCGTCGACCGCCGAGGCGACGGCGTCGACGATCCTGAACGCACGCTCGGGATCGTCGAGAAGCGTCGCCCCGGCACCGGTCTTCGTCACCTTGCGAACCGGGCAGCCGAAGTTGATGTCGACGATGTCGGCGCCGGCGGACTCGGCCATGCGCGCCGCCTCGGCCATCACCGGCGGATCGGAGCCGAAGATCTGGATCGCGAGCGGCCGCTCGTCCGAAGCGATGCGCAGATAGCCGAGCGTCCGCTCGTTGCCGTGGTGGAGGCCCGCGCACGAGACCATCTCCGAGCAGACCAGCCCGGCGCCGAAACGGCGCCCTTGGCGACGAAATGCCTGCACAGAGACACCCGCCATCGGCGCCAGCACGAGCCGCGACGGGATCTCGACCTCGCCGATGCGCCAGGACTCGTGAAGATTCGGGAGATTCACCTGCACAGAGCGGGAATCTTAGCCCGCCTGGGTGTTGACGGACAGCCGATTGCATAGCTACTATTCGCGCCCGCGACGGCGCCGGTGCGCCGCGCGTTTTTCTTTCGGAAGGGACGAGTCGTGAAGGAAGTCATCCTCACCCCAGAGGGGTACAAGAAGCTCCAGGCCGAGATCGAGTACCTGTCGAACGACAAGCGCCGCGAGGTCGCGGACCGGATTCGCATCGCCCGCGAGTTCGGCGACATCGCGGAGAACGCCGAGTACGACGACGCGAAGAACGAGCAAGCCCTGCTCGAGCACCGGATCGCCCTGCTCGAGGAGCGCCTTCGCGATGCAAAGGTGATCAACAAGAAGGACGTCGCGAAGGACGTCGTCTCCGTCGGCTCCAAGGTCAGGCTCCGCGACGTCGGCGCGAAGCAGACGGTCGAGTACCACATCGTCGGCTCCGCCGAGGCGAATCCGGCCGAGAACAAGCTCTCCAACGAGTCGCCCGTCGGCAAGGCGATCATCGGCCACAAGAAGGGCGAGACCGTCGAGGTCACCGCCCCCCGTGGCTCGATGAAGTACAAGATCCTCGAGATCAAAGCAGCGTGAAGTCCGGCGCGCCTTCGGCGCGCCATGACGACTTCACGCTGAGGAGCTGGCCAACGACGCTTGTGAGCGGAGTCGGGCAAAGCCCGCCTCCGCCTTCCGACCGCGCTACAACCGGCCGAAGCCAAAGAGGGCGCGATAGGTGCCGGCAGAGGACTGAATCGTGAGCGAAAAGCACCCTGCGCTCGGAAAGTAGGCGACCGAGGTCCACTCATTTGTCGGGCCGCCGAGGATCTCCGGATGGGTCGGATCAAACGAGGGGTGCTTGGTCATGCCGAGCTTGGTCTCGAACCAAAGCGGTCCGCCGCTCGGGACTCTGCGCAGAGCGACGTACACAGGTTCACGCTCGTCGCCGGAAAGAGCCCAGAGGATCTTGACCGGCCAGCCGTAGCGAGCTCGACGGTAATGGCGGTCGCCCAGCACACGAACCGTTGCTCCGGTGGAATCGCGGAATCCGTAGATCCACGCCCAGGCGGGCGATGCGCCGAACCAACGACCGCTCAAGCCGGGTGGTGTATCTGTCACGACTCCGCTCGACGAGCAGGTCGTCGGGGGCGGCCCGAGCCGCGGTCGCTTCGCCGCGCCAGTGATCCCGGTTACTCCCAGAGCGACGACGGTCGCCACACAGACGGACAAGAAGCAGCGCACTGGTGAAACGATAGAGCCCTGCTCGATGGGGTCTAGCCCCAGGTCTCGCGGAGGACGCGCAGCCAGTTGCCGTGCGCGAGCTTCGCGACGTCCTCGTCGGAGTAGCCGCGCTCCCGTAGCGCCTCCACCAGGCGCGGCAGGACGGTGACGTCGCCGACGGCGTCGGGGACGACAGCGCCGTCGAAGTCGGAGCCGAAGCCGACGTGGTCGAGGCCGATTCGGTTCGCGACGTAGTCGACGTGGTCGACGACGCGCTCGAGCGGGAGCGTCTTGTCGATGCCGCCCTCGGCGCCGAGCATGC
>JBPYFE010000038.1:0-9219 GCA_051986525.1 Gaiellaceae bacterium | reverse complement strand
GCGCCCGCCGCCGTGACCTGGTTCAGCTGGTGCAGCACCTTCGCCCCGTCGGTCGTCTTCGCGCTGGCGAGCGCCGTGCCCAGCACGTTCACGAAGTCGTAGGGGTACATCGCGTAGTCCGGAGGTTGCGTCACGCGCTTGCCGTTCGCCTTGACGCCTACGTACGTCTTGCCGAAGGCGGAGTCGTAGCTCGCCTGGAAGGCCGCCCACGGCGCAGGCCCGAGCTCGGCCGTCATCCGGCCGGAGGCGAAGGTGAGGCCGTCCACCCACTGCGGGTGGTCGGCGAGCTGCTGGCGCACGACCGGGTCCTCGCCCGCCGGGGTAGTGAAGACCGGGACCTGCCAGCCGGACGAGCGCGCCGCCACGATCGTCTTCGCGAGCACCGCGGGCTGCGCCCAGACGAGGAGCGCCGTCGCGCCCGCACGCTTCGCCTCGAGCACCTGCGGAGCGAGGTCGCTCGCAGTCGACGGGAGCACGATCCGCGCCGCGACGGACTTCGGCAGCGTCCTGAACGCCTCGTCCAACGCGGAGCGGCCTGCCTGGCCGTAGTCGGTGTCGTCGGTCATCAACGCCACCTTGAGGCCCTTCGGGACGATGTATTCCGCGAGCCGGAAGGCGAGGCCATGGTCGGTCGGGGCGATCCGGAACACGTTCGGGCGCCGCTGCGGGTCGACGAGGTTCTTGCCGCCGGCGTACGTGATCCCGATCGGGACGTGCTGCCGGTTCGCGAGCTGCCAGGTCGCGTCGACGCCGGTTCCGTCCGTGACGACGGCGACCGCGTGCCTGCGCAGCGCCTCCCGCATGTCGGCGACCGCCTTCGACGCGGAGAGGGCGTTGTCGAGACGGAGCACCTGCAGGTTGTACGGCGTGCCGCCGATGCGGAACCCGCGTCCGTTCAGCTGGTCGACGGCGAGCGTGACGCCGTTCGCGACCGTGTTGCCGATGTACGGGCTGCGGGAGAACGGCGCGTCGACGGCGATCACGAGCGTCTTCACGGCCCGCTTGCCGCCGCTGGAGTTGTGGCCGCAGCCGGCGGCGCCGAGCGCGAGGACTGCGAGGGCGAACGCGGCCGCGCGCATCCCGGCGAGTCTAGATGCGGCGGCGGGAAACCCGGCCGTTCTCGAGCTCGAGCACCGTGTCGGCGACCGAGGTCACGAGGCCGAGGTTGTGCTCGACGAGCAGGACGGCGACGCCGTGCTCCTTCACCGTGGCGAGCAGCGCGGCGAGGCGCCGCAAGTCGTCGCCGGCCGTCCCGGCCGACGGCTCGTCGAGCAGCAAAGCTGCGGGATCCGTAGCGAGGGCCGCCGCGATCATCACGCGCGCCCGCTCGGCCCCGCTCAACGTCGCGACCGGCGCGTCCGCGGCGTCGAGCAGCCCGACGAGCTCCAACAGGCCGAGCCCTCGGGCCTCGGCCTCCCGCGCTTCCGCCCGAAACTCCGGCGTCCGAGTCAGTCCGCGGACGGCTCCTCCCGTCCGCCGCGTCCGGTCGACGCCGACGAGGACGGTCTCCAGCGCCGTCAGCCGGGAGAAGACCGCACGCGTCTGCAGCGTTCGCACGACGCCCGCGGTCACCCGCTCGGCTACCGGCTCGCGCGTGAGATCGCGCCCGCCGAGGCTCACAGCCCCGGCGTCGGCGGCGATCGCGCCCGAGAGAAGCCGCAGGATCGTCGTCTTCCCCGAGCCGTTCGGGCCGACGAGCGCGGTCACCGTCCCAGGGTCGAGCTCGAGCTCGACGTGGTCCGCGGCGGTGATCGCGGCGAAGCGCTTCGTCAGGCCGTTCGCGCGAAGCGCGGCGCGGCGGCTCGGCGCCCACGCCGCCGGCGTCGTCCGGCGGGGCCGCTGCGGCAGGGAGACGTACCGCGCTACGAGCGCGCGGGCGGCCGGGAGCAGCGCGCTGCCGCCGGTCGCGAGCACCGCGAGCAGCAGCAGCGCTTCGAGCATCGGCTGGAACCTCGACGCGGACACGCCGGCGAGCGCGCCGAGTCCTTTAGCCGCCACCGCCAGCAGGCCGATCACGATGACGCCGACGCTGGGGCCGAGCGCGGCGAGCGCTCCGCCGACGAGCACGGCGACGAGCAGCTCGAAGGAGAGGAAAGGCCCGTAGGCGGAGGGGTCGGCGACTAGGCTCAGCTGGATGGCGAAACCGCCGGCGAGGCCGCCGACGAACGCCGAACCGGCGAAGGCGCCGACCCGCAGCCGCTCGATCGGAACCCCGAGCGCCGCCGCCGCGCCGCGGTGCTCGCGCGCGGCGCCGAGATCGAGCCCGAACGGCGCCGTTCGCAGGGCGACGAACGCGAGTGCGCAGAGGCCGGTCAGCGCGATCCCGAGCTCGTAATGGACGAGCGGCGTCGGCGTCAACCCGAACAAGCGCCGGCTCGGTACGACGAGCCCCTGCGCACCGCCGCCGAGCCACGGGAGCGCGTCGAGCGAAAGGGCGACGAGCCACGTCAGCAGCCAGGTGCTGACCGCGACCCGCACCGAGTCGAGGCTGCGCACCGCGAAGCCGGCTGCGGTGCCGACGATCGCCGCCGCCAGCGCGCCCGCGAGCGCGCAGACCTCGCCGGGAAGCCCCGTGTGGCGGAGCAGGTGAGCCGCCGTCACCGCGCCGGTCGCGACGAACGCGCCCTGGGCGAGCGACGGGACGCCCGCCAGTCCGACGCTGAAGGCGAGGCCGGTCGCGGCGAGCGCCTCGTACGCGCCACCCGCGAGAGTGTCGGTCGCGACGAGACCGCCGAGCACGAAGGGGGCGATCGCGGCGACGGCGACGGCGACCGCCGCCGCCCAGGCGTCGAACGACCACCGGGCGCGAACGTCTGCCGCCGCGTCGCGGAGAGCCGATCCGGTACGGCCCGCGATCGCCGCCGCGTTCACTCGACCGCCTCGTGAGCCCGGAGCGGACGCACGGCGAGCAGCACGATCGCGACGAGGAGCGGGATCAGCTCGCGGTAGCTCGCGGCGCCGGAGACATGGCCGAGCAGGTTCGTGCCGAGCGCCGCCTCCGCGATCCCGAGTGCGAGCCCGGCGGCGAAGGCCGACCAGAGCCCGCCGAAACGGACGAGTACCGCGGCGCCGAGCCCTTTGAGCCCGAGCAGCGTCCCGCTGCCCGTATCGAACGGCGCCCCAGGCGCTGCGACGATCACGGCGATCGCCGCGATCCCGCCCGCGAGGCCGAACGCGAGCGCGCGCGTCCGCTCGACGCCGATGCCGACGAGCGCGGCGCCCTCGGGGTCGTCCGCGATCGCCCGGAGCGCGCGGCCGAACCGCGTTCGCTGCAGGATCCACGAGGCGAGCGCGGCCATCGCGACCGCGACCGCGATCACGGCGAACGCACGCACCTGGATCTCCGCGCCGAGGATCGTGACGAGCCCGTCGTGGCCGACGTGCCGGAGGGGGAGCGGATCCGGGAAGACGTAGGCCGGGCGCGAGAACGTGGCGTCGAGGGCGGCGTGGATCGCGAACCCGAGCGCCAGAGTGGCGGCCACCCAGCCGACGGCGGAGCGGCCGATGTACGGCTGCACGACCGCCAGGTAGCCGGCGGCTCCCACGGCGACGCACGCCGCCACCCCGACGACGATCGCGATCGCCGTCCGCGCGCCGGAGACGCTCTCCTGCGTCAGCGGCTGCGTCCCGGCCGCGACCAGCAGCGTCACGAAGGCGCCGAGGGCGATCAGCTCCCCGAGCGCGAAATGGACGATCCCGGTCAGCCGGTAGATCAACGAGTGGCCGATCGCGACCAGGCCGTAGACGCCGCCGGCGCTCAAGCCGGTGAAGAGGACCTGGACCGCAAGGCTCACGACCGGGGATTATCCGGGCACGCCGAACGCGAAAGCGGAGGGGCCGCGGAGGCGGCCCCTCCTGATCTCTGCGCTCACATGGGGCAGGGGATTTGCGTCAGCGGCGGTGCCTGCACGACGAGCTTCGCGCCGTCTCCGCGGGCGCCCACGGCCTTGACGACTATGGTCGCGCACGGATCGTTCGCGAGTCCCGAGAAGCGCGCCGTGAACCGTCCCAGCCTCGTGCTTCGAACCGTGACGGTGGCGTGTTGCTTCTGCATCGTCGCCGTGAGGGCGACGCGCTCTCGCGCCTTGAAGTGCACCCCGCGCACCTGGAGCGGGTTCCGCTTCACGAGCGAGAGCGAGGCGGCGGCCGAGTGCGACGCGGACGTCGCCGCCGGGAACGCAAGTGCCGCGATTGCGAGCGCTGCTGTCAGCGTTCGTGTCATCGCCAGAGTTGATGCCCGCAGGGGCCGAAAATCACGCCCTGCCGGGCGGGTTCGCGGGCTAGTAGGCGACCGCGCCGCGGCCCGTCTCGGCCGCGTGCCGCTGTTCGTCGGCGCGGTAGCTCGAACGAACGAGCGGGCCGCTGAACACCGACCCGAAGCCGAGCTCCTCGCCCTGCTCGCGGAACCAGCGGAACTCGTCCGGATGGACCCAGCGGTCGATCTTCGCGTGCTTCGGGCTCGGCTGCAGGTACTGGCCGATCGTGACCACGTCGACGCCGTGCCCGCGCAGGTCGCGCATCGTCTCGACGACCTCCTCGTTCGTCTCGCCCAGGCCGACGATGATCCCGGACTTCGTCAGCACCGGGTAGTCCGCGAGCTCCTTCGCCCGCTGCAGGAGCCAGAGCGCTTTGTCGTAGTCGGCCTTCGCGCCGCGCATGCGCGCGTGCAGGCGGCGGACGGTCTCGATGTTGTGGTTGAAGACCTCCGGGCGGGCGGCGAGCACGATGCGGAGCGCTTCCTCCTCGACGCCGTGGAAGTCGGGGGTCAGCACCTCGACCGAGGCCTGCGGGAGCTTCGCCTTCAGCGCCCGGATCGTTGCCGCGTAGTGGGCGGCGCCGCGGTCGGGGACGTCGTCGCGGTCGACCGAGGTGACGACGACGTGCTTGAGGCTCATCTGCGCCGCGGCGTTCGCGAGCCGGAGCGGCTCGAGCGGATCCGGCGGGTGCTCCGGGCGGCCGGAGTTGACGTAGCAGTAGCGGCAGGCCCGGGTGCAGGTGTCGCCGAGGATCTGAAACGTCGCCGTCCCTCGCCCCCAGCACTCGGAGATGTTCGGGCAGCGGGCCTCCTCGCAGATCGTGTGCAGCGACTGGCCGTGGATCAGCGCCTTGACGTCGAAGTAGCGCGAGTCGGCGCTCGGCGCGCGGACCTTCATCCACTCCGGCCGGCGAGGCCGTTCGGCGACGGGTAGCGAGCTCTTCACGCTCCCGAGTCTAGTGACCGGGCCCCACCACTCCGGCCCCAGAGCCAAGTAACAGACTGTTACAAGGCCGTGAGAACCCTCGGCCGTCGCGAGCTCAGGCGCAAACCTGGCTCGGGGCCTAGCGTCGCCTGACCGGCGGCGACCAGATCTCTGCGGCCCTGTCTTCCTTAGTAACAGACTGTTACAAGGCGAGCGGCCTCGACCCTAGGTGCACTTCCAGGGATCGAGGTAGACGTCGTCGAGCTGGAAGGCGGCGCCGCGGCCGACTGCCGTGAAGCGGAACGCGACGGCGCGGGTGCCGAGGAGGCTCGTGACGTTGCTGAGCAGGAGCTCGACGCGCGGCGACGGCGTCCACGTGCTGCCGGCCCGGACGGTGCCGCCGTCGAGAATCGTCAGCAGGCCGCCGACGAGACTCGGGACGATCACCTGGACGTCGACCGAGCCCGAGGTCGCGCCGACGTTCTTGAGCATGAAGCGGACGTGCCAGTCGCCGAGGGCGAAGCACGTCGTCGGCGTGACGGCGGACCCGCCCGCCGGGAGGTAGAGCGAATGCGAGTCGCCGGAGCCGTTGAGGTACGACGTCTCGTTGCCGGAGACGACCTTCGCGCCGCCCGAGAGCGCCCACGGAGGCGTGCCCGACTCGAACGAGCCGCCGGGGAGCAGCGTGTAGGAGTTCAGGTCGGCCGGAGCGAAGGGCTGCGACGCGTTGGGGCTGCAGTACGACGCCGACCCGGTGCCGATCAGCCCGGCGTGCGCCGTCGAGGCGAGCACCAGCATCGTCGTCACACCGACCAGCGCCGGCAACGTCTTCGCAAACCGCATCGTCTTCGCCACAGTGACCCCGTCCTCTCGTCGTTTGCCGCTGGTCTCACTCTCCTCGGCTGCGGGAGGTCTGCATCACCCTTCCGGGGGTCTCAATGGCGTTCTCGATCCCTCGGTCGAGTGACTGGAGCCGCTGCGAACGTCAAGCAGCGGTCGTAACAAGCCGATTCGAAAGCCATGTCGACTGCGGTGACGACGAGCGGCGCCCTCCTGCTCGATCCCGACGAGCAGCGCGTGATCGAGGAGCGGCGCGCGCGACGCCTGCAGCGCTTGGCGATGCGCGAGCGCCTCTCCTTCGTCCTCTTCACCGGTGGGTTCGTCGTCGTAGCGGGGCTGCTCGCCGTGCTCGTTCCGTCGGACCGCTCGCCCGGCGCCGGGGCGGTCGTGCTCCTCCTGCTCGCATATGCGGCGGCGTTCCGGCTCGACTTCGAGATCGGGACCGGCTCCGCCGTGCCGACGCAGCTGATCCTGGTGCCGATGCTGTTCATGCTCCCGGTCGGGCTGGTGCCGTTCGCGGTCGCCGTTGGCATCGTCCTCGGCAGCCTCGACGAATGCATTCGTGGCGAGCTCCATTTCCAGCGGGCTCTCCTGCGCGTAGTCACGGCCTGGCACGCGGTGGGGCCGGCGGTCGTGCTCGCGCTCGCCGGCCAGCCCTCGCCGCGGCTGTCGGACTGGCCGCTCTACCTGCTCGCGCTCGTAGCGCAGTTCGCGGTCGACGCCGCGACGGCGGCAGGGCGCGAATGGGTCGCGCTCGGCGTCCGGCCGTCCGTGCAGCTGCGGGCGATGACGTCCGTCTACGCGATCGACGCCGGGCTGGCGCCGATCGGCCTCGCTGTCGCCTTCGCGGCCGAGTCGTCGCCGTACGCCGTCGTGCTCGCGCTGCCGCTGGTCGGCCTTCTCTCCGTGTTCGCACGCGAGCGCCGCGTCCGGATCGACCACGAGCTCGAGCTACGCGACGCCTACCGAGGGACCGCCTTCCTGCTCGGCGACGTCGTCGAGGCCGACGACGCGTACACGGGTGAGCACAGCCGCGACGTGGTCGCGTTGACGCTGGGCGTCGCCGACCGGCTCGGCCTCTCGGCGCGCGAGCGTCGGGACGCGGAGTTCTCAGCGCTCCTGCACGACGTCGGCAAGGTGCGGATCCCGAACGAGATCATCAACAAGCCCGGGCCGCTGACGCCCGAGGAGCGGAAGGTGATCGAGACGCACACGATCGAAGGCGAGCGCATGCTCCACCGCGTCGGCGGCCTGCTCGGCGAGATCGGCCGGATCGTCCGCTCCTGCCACGAGAACTACGACGGCTCCGGCTACCCGGACGGGCTTCGCGGCGACGAGATCCCTCTGCTCGCGCGGATCGTCTCCTGCTGCGACGCCTACAACGCGATGACGAGCGACCGCTCGTACCGGAAGGCGCTGCCGCAGGAGGAGGCCGTCGCCGAGCTACGCCGGGTGCGCGGCGCCCAGTTCGACCCGCAGGTCGTCGACGCGCTCGTCGAGAGCGTCACCGCCGAAGTCGAGCTCGAAGACGTCGCCTAGGGCGGCCAGAGCCAGCGGCCGCACCTCGTCGACCGCGACCGGGCGGCCGAGCTCCCGCGCGACGGTCGTGAACTGCGCGTCGAGCCCGCAGGCCGTGATCCAGTCCGTGAACGGCGCCGGGTCGAGGTCGACGTTGAGCGCATAGCCGTGCGTAGTGACCCACCTGGAGATGTGGACGCCGATCGACGCGATCTTCCTGGGGGGCCGCTCGAGCCAGATCCCCGTCAGGCCTTCGATTCGCGCCGCTGCGAGCCCGAGCGGCTCGAGCGTCCGGATCAGCGCCTCCTCGAGGTCGCGGCAGTACTTCTTGACGTCCTGGCCGTGACGGGTGAGGTCGAAGATCGGGTAGCAGACGAGCTGGCCCGGGCCGTGGTAGGTCGACTTGCCGCCGCGGTCGGTCTCGACGATCTCGACGTCCGTTCCGGGCGGCACGTGCAGCTCGCCGGGATCCGTGCGCCGGCCGAGCGTGATCGTAGGCGGATGCTCGAGCAGCAGCACCGTGTCCGGCGCGTCCCCGCTCGCCACCTCGCCGGCGACGTCGCGCTGCAGATCCCAGGCTTCGCGGTACGGGACGAGCCCGAGGCTCAGTACGCGGCTTCGTCCCACGTTTCCAGCTTCTCGCGCAGGTCGCGCAGGAAGCGGCCGGCGAGGGCGCCGTCGACGAGACGATGGTCGTACGTCAGCGTCAGGTTCATGATCGGCCGGATCGCGATCACGTCCTGGCCGATGTCGTCCTGAACCACCCACGGGCGTTTCACGACGGCGTAGGTCCCGAGGATCCCCGCCTGCGGCTGGCTGATCACCGGCGTCCCGTGGAACGTGCCGTAGCCGCCGGGATTCGTGATCGTGAACGTCCCACCTTGCACCTCGTCGGGCAGGAGCTTCTTGTCACGCGCGCGCTGTGCAATGTCGGTGACGGCTCTCGCCATTCCGAGCAGGTTGAGTCCCTCTGCGTTCTTGACGACGGGGACGATCAGGCCCTTGCCGTCGGCGAGCTCGACCGCGAAGCCGAGGTTCACGTAGTTGCGCGTCACGATCTGATCGCCGCGGATCTCACCGTTGATCCACGGGTACTCGCGGAGCGTGTCGGCCGCGGCGCGCGCGACGAAGATCAGATACGTCGGGTTGACGCCGTAGCTCTGCTGGTACTCCTTCTTCAGCTTCGCCCGGATCGCGGTCACCTTCGACATATCGACCTCGATCGCGCTCGTGACGTGCGCGGACGTGTCGAGCGAGCGGCGCATGTGCTCGGCGATCCCGCGCCGCATCGCCGTCATCGGTTCGTAGGTCTCGCCCGGCTCGGCCTGGACCTGCGGCGTTGCCGACGGCGGAGCCGTGGGCGCTGCTGCGACCGGCGCGGGCGCGGGCTGCGCGGGCGCCGGTGCCGGCGCGGGCTCGGGCGGTGCCTGGGGCGGCGGAGGAGCCGCGGGTGCGACCGCCTCCGGCTCGGGCTGCGCCGCCTGTTGGGCCGGGGCGCCGGACTCGACGAACGCGAGGATGTCCTTCTTGGTCACGCGGCCGCCGCGGCCGGTGCCCGAGACCTGGTTGACGTCCACGCCGTGCTCCGAGGCGATGCGGGCGACGACCGGCGAGACGAACGCCTTGCCGTTCGCGCCGGACGCGACCGGTGCGGGAACGGGAGCTGCTGGAGCGGGAGCCG
>JBPYFE010000037.1:0-6931 GCA_051986525.1 Gaiellaceae bacterium | reverse complement strand
GCTCGGCTCGGACTCGGCCGGCTCGATCCGGATCCCGTCGGCCTGCTGCGGCACGGTCGGGTTCAAGCCGACGTTCGGGCTCGTGTCGCTCGACGGCTGCTTCCCGCTCGCGCCGAGCTTCGACCACGCCGGACCGATGGCGCGCTCCGTCGGCGAGTGCGCCGCGATGATGCGGGCGCTGGCTCCCGAGATCGGCTCAGCCGAGGTCGACCTGACGGAGCTTCGCGTCGGGGTCGCCTGGCTCGAGCACGCCGATCCCCTCGTCCGCGAGCGGGTCGACGCGGCGGCCGCGCTCTTCCCCGGCCGGAGCGACGTCGAGCTGCGGCTCCCGGACCGCCGCGACTGGGGACCGCTCTTCCGCCGCGAGGCGCTCGAGTCCCACCGCGGCCTGTATCCCGAGCGCGCCGAGGACTACGGCGACGACGTGCGGCTCTCGCTCGAGCAGGCCGTCGACCTGACCGACGGCGAGGTCGCTGCCGCCACGCGCGTCCGTGAGTCGCACCGCGAGGAAGCCGCCGAGGCGATCGACGGGCTCGACCTCCTGCTGACGCCGACGCTGCCGGTCGTGGCGCCGCGTTACGGCGAGGGCGAGCGGACGACGCTGACGATGTTCACCTCGCTCTTCAACCTCGTCGGCTGGCCTGCGCTCGCGCTGCCGTGCGGCCCGGCGGAAGACGGTCTGCCGGCGTCGGTGCAGCTCGCCGCCCCGCCCGGGCAGGACGCGCTCGTGCTCGCGGCCGGGGCCGCGCTCGAAGCGGCGTTGTAGCTCGTCCGAGTCACTCGTTCGAGGGACGACCGGGGCGCGCGGTAGGCCGACACATTCGGGGATGCGTGGCGCTCGTCTGCTCGCGGCCGGATCTGCGTCTGTCGGCGCCCTTGCGCTCTGGTCCGCTCCGGCCCAGGCAGCGACGGTCGTCCTGAGGCCGACCACGCCCGGCAGCCAGATCGCCTACACCGTGCCCGAAGCGACGCCGTACGTGACGGCGCGCGCCGTCGTCCACTACGTGACGACCGGCCCGCAGGCGCCGGACCTGACCGACGCGAACGCGAACGGCGTGCCCGACTACGTCGAGCAGGTCGGAGCCGCCGCGGACACGGCGCTCCTCTACTACGAGACGCACGGCTTCCGGCTGCCGACTCCCGACACGGGCGGCCCGGATGCGAAGCCGGACATCTACGTCGACACGCTTCCGAAAGGCGTCTTCGGCTTCACGCTCGCGCCGACGAGCGCCGAAGGCGGCACGTTCGTGGTCGTCGCGCCGACGCTCGACGAGGCGCCGACGAAGCCGAGGGGCAGCATCAAGATCACGGTCGCGCACGAGCTCTTCCACGTGATCCAGTACTCGTACGTCCGCAGCGGGAACCTGCCCGTCTGGGCGGCCGAGGGAAGCGCGAGCGCGATGTCGATGCTCGTCTACCCGGACGTCCAGGACCAGGTCATGAAGGACTACCTGGACGCCTGGCTGCTGACGCCGTGGGCGCCGCTCTACACCGAGAAGGCGAGCTGCGTGCACTGCTACGGCGGCGCCTGGTGGTGGCTCTACCTCGCCGCCGAGAGCCGCAAGGTGCTTCCGGCCTACTTCGCGAAGCTCGGCGCCGACGACCAGCGCGGCGTCTCGACGCGCGCCGGCATCACGCAGCTGGACACGGCGCTCCGAGGCAGCAAGCTCGGCTCGCTCTTCCAGGTCTTCAGCCGCTTTTCCCTCAACCTCTACCGCCGCGGCCTGCCGCTCGGGAAGCCGTACTCGCTCACGAGCTCGACCTCCGTTCGGACGAGCCGCGTCCGCACCGTCTTCGGCCTCTCGACGCAGTACGTCCCGGTTCGCGTCCCGGCCGGCTCGCGCGGCCTGATCGTCTCCGTGCCGTCGGCGAAGGGGCCGGCGCCCGAGGTCTCGCTCGTCGTCGGCGGCCCGAAGGGACGGCGGGTCGTCGGCAAGCCGTTCCGGCCCGGACAGGGGACGATCGTCTCGACGATCTTCCGCAACGCCCGCGAGCGCAAGAACATCGTCCTGGTCGTGACGAGCGGCCGGGTCGACGCGGCGCTCTACAAGGTGCAGTTCGTCGCGCTCGAGCGGCGCGCGACCTTGCCCGTCTGGGTCGCCCTCCCGGGCTAGCCCTAGCTGCGCTCGAACAGGCGGCGGTCGCGCATCCGGCCGGCCGCGATCACGGCGCCGCCGAGGAGCAGCAGCGGGCCGACGACGATCAGCGCGTAGACGAGCAGCTCGAGCTCGCGCACGAGCACGCCGCCCGCGTCGGAGAGGGTGCGGTGGAAGCGGCTCGGCGCGGCCGCGGCGTGCGGCTTCGTCACGAGTCCGAGCGAGATCCGCGCGAGCTGGGCGCGACGCACGGTCGCGGCGCGGCGCTTCGTCAGGTAGTCGAGCCGCGCCTGGAGCGCCTCGAGCTTCGGCCGCTCGTCGCTCGAGACGCCGCCCTGCTCGATCGCGGCGATCTCCGCCTTGATCCGGGCGATCTCCTTCGCCTCCTCCTGCACCGCCTTCGTCACGTCCGTGATCGCCACGCGCTGGGTCAGCAGCGTGCCCAGGCCCGAGTACTCCTGGATCGCGTCCTGGACGCGGTCGACCGGCACACGGACGACGATCTCCGCGAAGCCGCGGCCGCTGCGCGGCGCCGAGTACTGGACGGAGGCGACGTAGCCGCCGAGCAGGCGCGCGAAGCGCATCGCGTGCTTGGTCGCGTTCGAGAGGTCGTCGCGGCTGCCGACCTGGACGCTGAGGGTGGCGCCGTAGCGCTGCAGACGTCCCGAAGTCGCGGTCGGAGTAGTCGGAGCGAACGAGCCGGCTGAGCCCGACCCGACGGCTGCCTTCGCCCGAGCGGAGGGGTGCAACAGTTGGAACGTCGACTGTCGGCCGCCCTGTGCGCTGGACGTCGAGCCGCTGACGAGCCCGTGCACCACGGCGAAGCCGAGCGCGACCGCAACGGCGACGGGCACCGCCACCAGCGCGACCCGCCGCACCGGCCAGGCGAAGCGGCGCCGCGAACGCGGAGCCGGCTCGGCGGCGACCGCGAGCACGCGCTCCCGCAGCTCGGGGGACGCGACCGGCCGCGCGGCGCGCAGCTCGTGCGCGAGCTCAGGCGACATCGGCGGTCAGCCTCCTCTCCAGCTTCTGGAGCGCCCGGTTGAGCCTCGTCGTGCCCGCGGTCGGGCTGATCCCGAGCACCCGCGCCGTCGTCTCGCCGTCGAGCTCGAGCACGACCCGCAGCGCGAGGATCTCGCGATCTGCCCGGGACAGCGCGCCCACTGCGTGCTCGAGCTCGGGCGAGAGGCCTTCGCCGAAGCTCGGCGCCGGCACCTCGCGCAGCTCGCGGACGGCGAACCGCTCCTCGCGGCGACGGCGCCTATCCTCCGAGCGGAAGTGGTCGAGCGCCGCGGAGCGCGCGAGCTGGCAGAGCCAGGTCCGCGCGCCGCCGCGCCGCGGGTCGAAGCGATTCCAACGCCTGAGCGCCCGCTCGAAGGTCTCGACCGTGAGGTCTTCGGCGAGCGTGTGGTCGGCGGTGAGGTACACGAGGTAGGCGAGAACGTCGTCGAGGTGTTGCTCGGCGATGGCGGCGAAGGTCTGTTCCCTCGCTGACACACCCCTATTACGCCGCAGCTAGCGCGCTACGTCACGTGTTTGACGCAACCGCGCATTGGAACCAGGATGCCCCGGTGCCTCGCGAACAGGTGACGCGGGCCGAGTTCCTGCGCCGCGCGGGAATCGGCGCGGCAGGCCTCGCGGTCGCCGGCGGCGGCGCGTACGCGCTCGCGCACGTCCTCGACGACGACGCCGGCGCAAGGATGTTCAGGCCGGAGGCGGGAACCGCGCATCGCTTCGTCTCGCGTCCCGATCTGCGGCCGCCGAAGGTGACCGTAGTCAAGAACACCGGCCGAACGGGCCACGGCTACCTGATGCTGACGCCGTTGTCCGGACCGGGCCACCGCGGGCCGATGATCATCGACGACGACGGCAACGTCGTCTGGTTCCACGACCTGGGCCGCGGGAGGACGAAGGCGACGAACCTGCGCTCGGCCCTCTACCACGGCAAGCCGGTGCTGACCTGGTGGGAGGGCGACGTCGACAAGCAAGGCCTGGGCCTCGGCGAGCACGTGGTCATGGACAGCTCGTATCGCGAGATCGCGCGCTTCCCCGTCGCCCGGGGCCGCGGCGGCGACCTGCACGAGTTCGTGCTGACGCCGGACGGCACCGCGCTCGTCTCGGCCTGGGCGAACTTCAGCCGCAACCTGGTCGGGAGCGGCGGTCGCCGCCGGCACAGCGTGATCGACGGGATCGCGCAGGAGATCCAGGTCGAGACCGCGAGCCTCGTCTTCGAGTGGCGGGCGAAGGATCACGTCCCCCTCGAGGAGAGCTACGCGCCGGTCGCGCCGCGGTTCGACTTCTTCCACATCAACTCGATCGACCTCGCGCCGGACGGCGACTGGATCATCTCGGCCCGGAACATGTGGGCCGTCTACAAGGTCAGCCGCAAGACGGGCCAGATCGTCTGGCGCCTCGGCGGCAAGCGGAGCGATTTCAGCGGCGACGGCACGAAGTTCGCCTGGCAGCACGACGCGCGCGCCCACGGCGACGGCTCGGTTCTCTCGCTGTTCGACAACGGCGCCTCGCCGAAGGTCGAGCCGCAGTCGCGCGGGCTGCTGATCAAGCTCGACGAGGGGCGGCGGCAGGCGACGCTCAGACAGCTCTTCCGGCACCGGCCGAACCGGCTGCTCGCCCACTACATGGGCTCGACGCAGATGCTCCGCAACGGGAACGCCATGCTCGGCTGGGGCAGCGAGCCCTACCTGACCGAGTTCGCGCCGGACGGGTCGATCGTCTTCGACGCCAAGCTGCCGCGGGCCGGCCAGACGTACCGCGCCGTGCGGATGCCGTGGGTCGGGCGGCCGCTGACGAAGCCGACGCTGACGAGCAGGCGAGTGAACGGCAGGACCCGGCTCTACGCGAGCTGGAACGGCGCCACCGAGCTCGCGCGCTGGCACATCCGCACCGGCTCGCGCGCCACGAATCTGCGCGACGCCGCCACCGTGCCGGCGAAAGGGTTCGAGACCGCGATCGAGCTGCACCACCGGCCGGCGTTCGCGGCCGTGACGGCGCTCGATTCGGCCGGCAGGCCGCTCGCCTCTTCGCCGGCGATCGCGCTCTGAGTCAGCCGGCCGCGCGGACGGCGGCCTCGTAGACCGGGTCGCGCGAGAGCCGGTCGAGCTCGTCCGAAAGCTGGTCGGCCGGATTGGGCGGATCGCCGGGCGGAAACGGCGCAGGCTTGCCGTCGAGGTCGACGCCGACGAGCTTCTCGGCCGGCTCGTGCTCGACTGTGACGTCGTGGCCGAGCCGCGAGCGCAGCCAGCCTTCGAGCAGGAACGCCTGCGCGGCCGTTCCCTTGACGCGAATCGTCTTCACGTCCGCGATCCCGGGCCACAGCGACGCAAGCATCGGCCGCCAACGGCTCGTCCGCGCCCAGGCGATGTCGGAGACGACGACGCGGTCGAAGATCTCGGCGAGCCGGCCGTAGGCGGCCGGGAGGTCCGGCCATTCGGTCGAGTCGACGATCAGCCGGTCGACGGCGCCGACGAGCTCCTCGAACGGCGAGGCGCCGAACGGCGGCTGGCCGCGCCAGCGCAGGAAGACGGGCAGGTCGGAGACGAGCAGCGGCTGGATCACGCTGGCCGGATGCTCCGCGGCCGTCCCGTGCAGCTCGATCCGGATCGTCTCGGCGCAGATCGAGCGCTCGCGGGTCGGAAAGTTCTCGAGCTCGACCGATCCCTGCACGCCCGACCCCCCGCTCTGCGGGAAGAGCACGATCGTGCGGGAGGGATGCCGCTCCGCGAGTCCGGCGAGCACGTCCTCGGCGGCCTCGACCCACTCCTCGGGCACCCACGCGATGTGGGTCATGACGCTCGTCCGCAGCGTCGGTCCGGACTGCTCGAGCCGGCGCGCGCTCAGCTCGTGCTCGATCGCGCCGACCGAATCTAGTGTCGCCGCCACGACCGACCGTCTCGGTGGACGAGCTCGTCCGAGCTCGGCGGGCCCCAGGTTCCGGCCTCGTAGTTCGGGAACGACGGATTGTCGCGGCGCCAGGCAGCGACGATCGCGTCGACGAGCTGCCACTGCTCGTTCACCTCGTCCGCGCGCGTGAACAGCGTCGCGTCGCCGCGCATGCAGTCGAGCAGCAGCCGCTCGTACGCCTCCGGCATGTCCGTCCGGAACGCGCCGCCGTAGAGGAAGTCCATGTGCACGGTCCGGATCTGCATCCCCTGGCCGGGAACCTTGGCGCCGATCGCGAGCGAGACGCCCTCGTCCGGCTGGATGTGGATCAGGAGCACGTTCGGCCGCAGGCCCTCCGCGGCGAGCTCCTCGAAGGGCGGGTGCGGAGCCCGCTTGAACTGGATCGCGATCGTCGTCTCGCGCCGGGCGAGCCGCTTGCCGGCGCGCACGTAGAACGGGGTGTCCGCCCAGCGCCAGTTGTCCACGTAGAGCTTCGCCGCGACGAACGTCTCCGTCAGCGAGTTGCGGTCGACGCCCTCCTCCTCGCGATACGCGACGACCTCCTCGCCCTCGACGAAGCCGCGTCCGTACTGGCCGCGGACGACGTTCTTCGGCCCGGGCGTGTGGATCGACTTCAGCACCTTCACCTTCTCGTTGCGGACCGACTCGGAGGTGAAGTCGATCGGCGGCTCCATCGCCGTCAGCGCGACGAGCTGGAGCAGGTGGTTCTGGAAGATGTCCCGGATCGCGCCGGCGTGCTCGTAGTAGCCGGCGCGGCCCTCGATCCCGATCGACTCGGCGACCGTGATCTGGACGTGGTCGATGAACTGACGGTTCCAGATCGGCTCGAAGATCCCGTTCGCGAACCGGAGCGCGAGCATGTTCTGGACCGTCTCCTTGCCGAGGTAGTGGTCGATCCGGAAGATCTCGTTCTC
>JBPYFE010000036.1:0-9667 GCA_051986525.1 Gaiellaceae bacterium | reverse complement strand
AGACCTCCGCGTGCGGCTTGCGGGCGACGTTGAGGTTGATGCGGCTGGCAGAGATCACCTGCGAGAGCAGGTTGACCGGGAAGTAGCCGAGCTCCCGCGCGCGGCCGACGTCGCCGCGGAAGTCGGTCCCGCCGAGGACGAAATCGACGTCCTCGAGCCGGCGGCTGGGCTCGCCGATCAGCTCGCGCATCCACGGCCGCCGGAACTTGTCGCCGTAGGCGTAGAAGAAGACGTCGTGCTCCTTCTCGACCGGCAGCGGCCGGAACAGCTCCGGATCGGCTCCCCAGAAGAAGGCCTCGGCGCGCGCGGCCCCGAGCTCGCGGAGCCGCCCCAGCCCGCCTTCGGAGTTCGAGAGGACGAGGTCGTATTCGCCCGGGTCGGCGCCGTGGTAGATGTTGAAGCCGGTGTCCATGCCGCCGTACTCGGGCAGGCTCATCGGCACGTCGGCGTCGTAGTACACGGTCGGGACGCCGAACTTCTCGCGCAGCCTGGTCGGGATCCCGCGCAGGTGGCTCATCGGGACCGTGAAGACGACGACCGCGTCGACGTCGCGCTCGCGCTCGAGGATCCGCTCGAGGTGCCGGCTCCAGCGCGGGGTCACGTACCGCTGGATCAGCCCGAGCGTCGCCCGGTCCGCGACCGTCGGCTCCGGCTGCTCCTCGTCGCGCCTGATGTGCGTGTCCCCGCCCATCCGGGCGGCGAGCGAGCGGGCGCGGGCGAACAGCTCGCCCTCGCGATAGCAGGGGTTCGGCTCCGTCCGCCACCACGGCGACGCGACCGCCTGGCCGCGATAGGGCGTGAGGATCAGATCGACGCCGACCTCGTAGAGCCCTTTCCAGATCTGCCACCAGGCAGGGGTGCAGCCGTAGCGGAAGTCGAGGTCGATCGCCGAGACGACGCAGAGGAGCTTCGGGGCGCGCACGACCGCAGTATGCAGCGGCAAGTCAGACAGGCCGCGGGGCCGCGTAGTAGCGCAGGTAGCGCACGGGCCAGGCGGGGTCGTCTCGCCGTTCGACGTGGACGAGGTCGAGGCCGGCACGGTCGAGCAGCCCGACTGCGTCGCTCTCCCGGATCGCGAGCATCGTCATCGGCGTCAACCGCAGGCGGTTGTGCAGAAACGTTTCCGAGGCGCCGGCCAGCTTGAGAGCCGCGAACGCGCGGCGGCGGATCCCGAGCCGGTACTGCCACCGAAGCGACGACGGCAGCTGGAACACGACGACGCCGTCCGGGCGCGTGATCCGCCGGAACTCGCGCACGTACCCCTCGACGAGCTGCACGTTCGGCAGGTGCTGGAGCACGAGGTTCTCGAAGACGAGGTCGAAGCTGTCGTCGTCGAAGCGAGACAGGTCGGCCCGGTCGTTGACGAAGAACCGACAGCCCCGCTGGTCGCGGTTGAGCTTCTCCGCGAGCTCGATCATCTGCGCCGAGATGTCGACCCCACAGGCCTCGGCGAACCGCTCGGCGAGGACACGCGTCAGCCGTCCGACGCCGCAGCCGAAGTCGAGCGCCCGGGCAGACCCAGTCGGCCGCCCGAGCGTCTCCAGCACGGCGAAGACCGGCGCCACCTCGGGCGGCCCGGTTGCGAAGAAGGCGTCGATGTCCCACTTGTTCCCCCGCGCGGTCTCCGCCGAGGCGATCGCCCACAGCGGATCGAGCGCCGCGAGCGTCTCCCACTCCTCACGATGGCGCTCGAGGTCTCGCGGCTGTTTCGTGGCCGAGCCGCGGTCGCTCATCGAGAGCGCGTCACGTCGTGCTCGACCGGCGACTCGTCCGCCTCCACTTGCTCGGAGGGCGGCCGCCGGTAGTCGCCCCGGCTCAGGTGGCGCTCGAGGAACACGTAGAGGACGATGAACAGGTAGCGGCTGCCCATCTCCTGGATCCTCAGCTTCGAGCCGCCCTTCGTCCGGTTCGTCCAGGAGATCGGTACGACCGCGAAGCTGTGGCCGCGGACGATCGCCTTCAGCGGCAGCTCGACGGTCAGGTTGAAGTGGTTCGACAGCAGCGGCTGCACCGTCTGGATCACGTCGCGCCGATACGCCTTGAAGGCGTTCGTCGTGTCGTTGTAGCCATGGCGGAAGAGGCCGCGGATGAAGACGTTCGCGAGCCGATTCAGGATCAGCTTCGGCCACGGGTAGTCGTGGACGGCGGCGCCGCGGACGAAGCGCGAGCCGAAGGCGCAGTCGTAGCCCTCCTCGAGCAGCCGGTGGTAGCGGACGAGGTCGCTCGGGCTGTCCGAGCCGTCGGCCATGACGATCGCGACCGCGTCGCCTTCGAACCGCTCGAGGCCGGAGCGAACGGCGAAGCCGAAGCCGCGCGGGTACGCCGAGGGGACGCAGCGGACCCGAGCGTCGTCGCGCCCGATCGCCTCGACGCGCTCGCGGGTTGCGTCGTGGCTCGAATCGTCGACGACGAGCACCTCGTAGTCGATCCCCTCGCGCCGGAGCTCGTCGACGATCCCGCCGACCGTCGACTCGATCGAGGCCGCCTCGTCGAGCGCCGGGATGACGACCGAGAGCTTCACGCCGGCGCGCTCCAGTGCTCGACGTTCCGCTCGTAGATCTCGCGCAGGATCGACTCGATCCCGTACTCGAGCCGCCAGTCCGGGTAGTCGGCCTCGAACGGGCGCAGGTCGCTGATCCACCAGCGATGGTCGCCCATGCGGGCCTGGTCGCTCAGCTCCCAGTCGAGCTCGCGGCCGGCGATCTGCTCGCAGAGCTCGATCGCCTCGAGCATCGAGCAGTTGCTCTCGCGGCCGCCGCCGATGTTGTAGACGGCCGCAGCCCTGGGAGCGAGGCGGTACTCGTCGAACGCCCTGACGAGGTCGGCGCTGTGGATGTTGTCGCGCACCTGCTTTCCGCCGTAGCCGAAGACCGTGTACGGCCGTCCGGTCACGGTGCAGCGCATCAGGTAGGCGAGGAACCCGTGCAGCTGCGCCCCGGCGTGGTTCGGGCCAGTGAGGCAGCCGCCGCGAAAGCAGACGGTCGGCATGTCGAAGTAGCGGCCGTACTCCTGCACCATCAGGTCGGCGGCGGCCTTGGAGACGCCGAAGAGCGAGTGCATCGAGCGGTCGATCGACATCGACGTGTCGATCCCGTCGTAGTACTCGTGCCCGGGCGGCAGCTCCAGCCGCTGCTCGTGCTCCTCCAGCGGCAGCCCGTTCGGCAGGTCGCCGTAGACCTTGTTCGTCGAGCAGAAGACGAATGCGGCGTCGGGCGCATGCGTGCGCGCCGCCTCCAGCAGGTTCAGCGTCCCGTTCGCGTTGACCGTGAAGTCCGTCTGTGGATCGGACGCCGCCCAGTCGTGCGAGGGCTGCGCCGCCGTGTGGACGACGAGCTCGAGCTGCGGCGCGGCCTCGGCGAAGGCGCGCGAGACGGCGTCGGCGTCCCGGATGTCGACGTCGAGCCAGCGGAACCCGGACTCGTACTCCTCGGCGAGGCGCTCGCTGACCGGCCGCGTCGACGCCTCGGCGCCGAAGAACGAGGCGCGCATGTCGTTCTCGAGCCCGACCACGTCGAAGCCCTGCTCGACGAAGTAGCGAACGGACTCCGAGCCGATCAGCCCGCCGGAGCCGGTGACGATCGCGGTCGGCATCGCGTCCTCAGTACGCGCCGCGGCCGGCGAGGACGGCCGGGATCGTCTTGACGAGGATCGTCACGTCGAGCCAGAGCGACCAGTTCTCGAGGTAGTAGAAGTCGAGTCGGACGAGGTCGTCGAAGCCGAGGTTCGAGCGGCCCGAGATCTGCCAGAGGCCGGTGATCCCGGGCAGCACGTTGTAGCGCTTGCGGTGCCAGTCCGAGAGCTGCCGGTAGTCGCGAAGCGGCAGCGGACGCGGGCCGACGAGGCTCATGTCGCCGCGGAGGACGTTCAGGAGCTGGGGGATCTCGTCGAGCGAGAGCCGGCGGAGCACGTTGCCGATCGGCGTCACGCGCGGGTCGCGGCGGATCTTGAAGAGCGGCCCGCTCGCCTCGTTCTCCTGCTCCAGGAACGGCTGCTGCTCCGGCGCGTCGGCGTACATCGTCCGGAACTTGAGCATGTCGAACTCCTGCTCGCCGAGGCCGACGCGGCGGTCGCGGTAGAGGATCGACCCCGGCGACGTCAGCGTGACGCCGACCGCGATCAGGAGCCAGAGCGGCAGCCCGATGACGAGCACGAGCAGGCTGACGACGAGGTCGAACGTCCGCTTCAGCACCCACTCGCCGCCGAGGAACGCGGGCGGACGCAGCTCGAAGAGCGGCACGGTCTGGCCCGGCACGTACTCGGCCCGCTGGAGCAGGAGCTCCGTCGTCCGCGGCGCGACCCGGACCTGGACGCCGCGCCGGTGCGCCTGCTCGACGGTCTCGAGCAGCTCGCGCTCGCCGAAGTCCGCGTCGGTGAGGATCACCTCGTCGATCGCGTGCGTGCCGAGGATCCGGGGCAGCGCCTTCAGGTCACCCAGGACCGGAAGCGCGATCCCGTCCCCGGCCGGCGCGAGCGCGCCGACGAACTCGTAGTCGATGCCGCTCCGGCCGCGGCCGAGCATCTCGTGCAGGTGCCGAAGGTTGTCGCCGGCTCCGACGAGCAGCGCCCGCCTTCGGACGCCGGCCCGCCTCAGGATCGCGCCGGTGATCCCGTCATAGCCCGCCCGCAGCGACGAGATCAGGAGCGCGCTGAGGACGAGCGCGGTCGGCGCCAGGCCGTAGGTCGAGAACTTGTGGCCGGTCCCGAGCCCGAACGCGAGCGTGATCAGCGCGACGAGCAGGAGCGAGGAGACGATCCGTCCGACGCCCGGCCGGCGCTCGCGCTCGGCGTAGAGGTCGCCGTGCGCGAAGACGAGCAGCATGATCAGGACCAGGAAGGGCGCCCAGCCGGTCTCGTTGCTCCAGAGGAAGCCCCAGTCCGGAGTTCGTCCGTAGTAGAGCTCGCGCAGCACGAGCGATCCGTAGAGCGCGAGCCCGAGGCCGAGGATGTCGATCGCGGCCAGCGCCGCGATGCTCGCGACGCGGCGGACGGCCGCCCGTAGGCGCGAGGGCTTCAGCAGGACCGGCGTCGCGGCGCGGGCGTCGACCGGCTGCGGATCCGGAAGCGGCGCCTCGGGCACCGCGCGCACCGGCCGTGAGTCTTCGGGCCGGTGCGCGGGTGAGTTCGCCAAGTGCCTGGCTCTAGTGCTTCAGACGGCGGAAGGCGGTGTACGACGGCTTCTTCGTCCCGCCGAGCGTCAGCAGCCCGGACTGCCAGCCCGAAAGTCGCCGTTCGTCACGGAGGAGATACCAGACCATCATGTCGACGCGCGGGTTCTTCCGGGCGATCGCGTAGGCCTGGGCGAGGTACTTCGCCTGGTTCTTCCAGGAGACGCCGAAGATCCGATCCGGCGGCCGGGTCTGGTAGCCGTACTCGGTGATCCAGATCCGCTTGTTCCCGTACAGGCGGACGAGCGCCTTGTTCAGGTCGCCGAGGTTGCCGAGCGAGACCGTCGTCTTCGACTTCACCTTCGTGTTCGGCTTCTCGGTCGGCCGGCTCGCGTACGGATGATGCGCCCAGGCGTCGAAGCGCTTGAGCCCGTACTTCTTGACGGCCGCGAGGAACGTCAACGGCGCAACGGACGGGCGGCGGCTGACCGGTCGGTTGTTCCCCCGCGGGTCGGTCGCGCCGCAGGCCACCTTCGCCGCGCCGTGCTGGACCGAGTGCACGCCGTTGTAGATCGCGTTGCAGATCCGCACGTACTGGTAGGCGCTGTTGACGATCCACTTCCCGTGCACCTTCCGGTACTGCGGCGTCAGGAAGACCGGGTTGTTGGGCTCATTCCAGGCCAGCCAGAGATGCACGGCCGGCAACGTCGTCGTGCCGTCCGCCAGCTTGAACGTGCCGCTGTAGCGGCGCGCCGCTGCGACGGCGAAGTTCTGCAGGTCCTTGAAGTTCGTCGGCATGTACCGGCCCGCGCGGTGCTTGTTCGCCCACGAGGGCGTGCCGAGGATCCCGAACAGGACCTTGACGTTGTTCTGCTGCGCGTACTGGACGGCGCGGTCGTAGACCGACCAGTCGTACGCCGGGTCGTTCGGGTCGGTCGGCTTCGCCGGCCGGCGCTTCGCGACGGCGATCGACGAGCCGCCCCACCAGAGCGTGATCCGCACGACCTGCGCGCGGACGCTCTTCAGGAGCGGGAACCCGGTCTCCGGGATCCCCAGGGTCATCGTGTCGTCGTAGACCCCGACCATGAAGTTGCGGCTCTGCGGCCGCGACCGGCTCGCGGTTGCGGCGGTGGTGAGCAGGCCTGCGATCAGAACTAAGGCGATGCTGAGCAGGACTTTTCTAGACATGTAACGCGTCGGCCTCCCTTTCCTCCGAGGGCAGCATTCGGCGCAACCCCTCTTCGATTTCGATTTCGGGCTCCCAACCGAGCACCTGGCGGGCTCGGGTGATGTCCGGTTGCCGGACCTGCGGATCGTCGACCGGGAGCGCTTCGAAGACGATCTCACTCTTGGACGACATGACCTTGAGAACGGTTTGTGCGAGCTGGAGCAGGGTCAGCTCGGCCGGGTTGCCGAGGTTGACGGGCAGGTGCTCCTCGCTCATTGCGAGCTCGTAGAGCCCGCGGATCATGTCGTCGACGTAACAGAAGCTCCGCGTCTGCGACCCGTCGCCGAAGACGGTCAGCGGCTTGTTCTCGCGCGCCTGGCGGACGAAGGTCGGAATCGCGCGGCCGTCGTACGGGCGCATCCGCGGCCCGTACGTGTTGAAGATGCGCGCGATCGCCGTGTCGACACCCTGCTGGCGGTGGTACGCCATCGTCATCGCCTCGGCGTAGCGCTTCGCCTCGTCGTAGACGCCGCGGGGGCCGATCGGGTTCACGTTCCCCCAGTACGTCTCCGGCTGCGGGTGGACCTGCGGGTCGCCGTAGACCTCGCTCGTCGAGAAGAGCAGGATCCGGGCGCGCTTGAACTTGGCCAGCCCGAGGGCGTTGTGCGTCCCGTAGGAGCCGACCTTGAGCGTGTGCAGCGGCAGCCGCGCGTAGTCGATCGGGCTCGCGGGGCTCGCGGCGTGGAAGATCACGTCGATCGGCTCGGCGATCTCGACGTGCGTCGTCAGGTCGTGGTTCAGGAAGACGAAGTCGTCGTGGCGGATGTGCTCGACGTTCTGCAGCGAGCCCGTGTCGAGGTTGTCCACGCAGATGACCCGATGCCCCTTCGCGAGCAGGTAGTCGCAAAGGTGCGAGCCGAGAAAGCCGGCTCCTCCGGTGACGACGGCAGTAGCCATGAAGGGTCTAGGTTACTGGCGGCCCGAGCGACCTCATCCCGTGCGCGCCCTCTAGTTAACGGAATCCGTACGAATCGGGATTCGCTCTGCTCAAGCGGTTTCCCCCGCCTGTGTTCGAGGCAGGTAAGACGTTTGTTCGGATTACGAACAAACGTGTCTGAGCGGTCGGGAAGCGGGCACGAACGCGGTGTTCGACAACTTCCCGAGGAGGGTCTAGCACCATGAAAAAGCTATTGCCGGTAGCCGTCGCGCTCGTTGCTCTCGCCGCCGGGTCGACCGCCATCGCGGGGTCGACGAACGTGGCGATCACGGGCGCCGGCTTCACACCGCAGAACGTCTCCGTGCAGAGCGGCGACTCGGTCAACTGGACGAACACGGACGTCGTCCGCCACCGCGTCGTCTTCAGCAACACGTCCTGCTCGCTCGTGCTCGATCCGGGCCAGAGCTCGGCGTGCACGTTCCCGGCCGCGGGCACGTTCACCTACAACGACCCGAACACCGGCAGCGCCGGAACGGTCAACGTCGCGGCGAACACCCGCGCGGTCACGCTTGCGGCGTCGCGGACGATCGGGATCTTCGGCGACTCGATGACGCTGTCCGGAACGGTCTCGAGCAAGGCCGCCGGCGAGAAGGTCACGGTCGTCGCGCATCCGGTCGGTCTGCCCGAGACGCGCACGGACGTGACGACGACGGCCGGCGGCAACTGGTCTCTGCTCGTCCAGCCGCGTGTGAAGACGACCTACCAGGCCGTCTACGACACCGCGACCAGCGCGTCGAAGACGATCACGCTGCGTCCGCGCCTGACCTTCCAGAAGGTCGGCCGGCACCAGTACCTCGTCGTCGTGCTCGCCTCGCACTCGATGGCCGGCAAGCAAATCCAGATCGCCCGCTGGGCCGCCGGCCGGTGGCTCGTCTTCCGGACGGCGACGATCGGGAGCATCGCCCGCACCTCGACGACGTCCGTCGTCTACTTCACGACCGTCGTCCGCTCGGGCACGAAGCTCCGCGCCTTCCTGCCGCAGGATCAGGCCGGCTCCGACTACTTCGCCGGCCACTCGAACTTCGTCGTCCAGTAGCGGCTCGCCCTCGAGGCCGGGCACCGGACGGTGCCCGGCCTCGGGCAGGCGACGCGGTCATCCCAGCGGGATGGTGTGCGCTTCCTGCGAATCGGCGAGCCTTACCCGAGACGATGAGCACGAAGGCCTCCGGACGCAGAGCGGCCCCGGCACGGCGGAAGCGCGCGGCCCCAAAGGTCGAGCACCCGAGCGTCGGCGAGCGGGAGGCACGAGGGAAGGCGCTTCGGGCCGACGTCCCGCGGCGGGCGCCGGCTGACTGGGAGCCGCCGGGGAATCGTTTCGACCCTGTCGCCGTGCTCGCGGAACAGTCCGAGACGCGCGTGCCCGAGCTGGTTCCGATCCGCTACGGGCGGATGCTCGTCTCGCCGTTCGCGTTCTTTCGCGGAGCCGCGGCGCTGATGGCCGCCGACCTCGCAGCCGGGCCGAGCTCCGGCCTCGTCGTGCAGCTCTGCGGTGACGCGCATCTCTCCAACTTCGGCATGTTCGCCGCACCGGACCGCCGCCTCGTCTTCGGCTTGAACGACTTCGACGAAACCCTTCCGGGTCCCTTCGAATGGGACGTGAAGCGGCTGGTGGCGAGCTTTGCGGTCGCCGGACGCGAACGCGGCCTGGAGGCGAAATCCCGTGCGAGGAACGGCGCAACCGCCGCGCAGGCGTACCGAGAGGCGATGCGGACCTTCGCCTCGATGCGAAACCTCGATCTCTGGTACGACCAGACGGAGGTCGACGCGGTCGCGGACGAGCTGGCGCCGCTCGTGAGCTCCAAGGTGCGGAAGCAGGGCCGACGGGACATCGCTCGCGCCCGTACGAAGGACAGCCTCCGGGCATTCTCGAAGCTGACGCACCTCGTCGACGGCGAGCCGCGCATCATCAGCGACCCGCCCTTGATCGTCCCGATCGAGGAGCTCGTGGAGGTAGCTGACGTCGAACGCGTCGGCGACGCCTTCCACGGCCTGATCCGTGACTATCGACGGACGCTCGCGAACGACCGCCGGCGGCTGCTCGAACGATTCCGCTACGTCCACGCCGCCCGGAAGGTCGTCGGCGTCGGCAGCGTCGGCACGCGCGCGTGGATCGTCCTGCTGGAGGGGCGCGACGGCGGCGACCCGCTCTTCCTGCAGGCCAAGGAGGCGCAGCCCTCCGTGCTCGAGGCCCACCTGAACAAGAGCGCGTTCGGAAGTCACGGCCAGCGCGTCGTCGAGGGACAGCGCCTGATGCAAGCCGCGACCGACATCATGCTCGGCTGGCTGACCACCGACGGCGTCGACGGCGTCAAGCGCAGCTTCTACGTGCGGCAGCTCTGGGACGCGAAGGGCTCGGTGCAGGTGGACGAGATGGAGCCCGAGGCGCTCACCGTCTAT
>JBPYFE010000035.1:0-6851 GCA_051986525.1 Gaiellaceae bacterium | reverse complement strand
GTGCAGGGCGAGGGCGGCTTCATCCCGATGCCGGCCGAGTTCGTCGCGGCGCTGAAGCAGCGTTGCGAGCAGCACGGGATCGTCTACGTCGCCGACGAGGTGCAGTCGGGCAGCGGGCGCACCGGCACCGTCTGGGCGATCGAGCGGCTCGACGTCGAGCCCGATCTGATCGTCGCCGGCAAGACGCTCGGCGGCGGCCTTCCGCTCGCGGCGGTCACGGGCCGGTCCGAGCTGATGGACGCGCCGCACCCCGGCGGCCTCGGCGGAACGTTCGGTGGCAACCCGGTCGCCTGCGCGGCAGCGGCCGCGGTTCTCGACGCGCTGGCGGAGCCGGGCTTCCGGGAGCGCGCCGACGCGATCGCGGAGCTCGTCCGCGGCCGGCTCGAGCAGCTCGCGGCCGAGCACGACTCGATCGGAGAGGTGCGCGGGCTCGGCGCAATGCTGGCGGTCGAGTTCGCCGAGCGCTCGGGCGAGGTGACGAAGGCGGTCACGACGCATGCGCGTGAGAACGGGCTGGTCATCCTTTCGTGCGGCCTGTACGGGAACGTGCTCCGGCTCCTGCCTCCGCTGACGGCGACGAACGAGGAGCTCGAGCGCGGGCTCGAGATTCTCGCGGACGCCGTCTCCGCCGCCTGACGCGTTTCTTTCGGGCGCCCGGGGTGATCAGGTTGATGTGTTGGCCCTCGCCCTCTGGTACCTGCTGGGCTGGAAGGCCGCGACTGCGGAGATCCTCGTCGAGCTCGCGATCGGGCTCCTGATCTACGGCGGAGGCGGCGGGCGCCTCGTGCGGGCGAGCTTCGATCTCGTCGCCAGGCTCCTGCCAGGCCGCGCGCTCGCGCCCGCGTAGCGAACGCGCTTGCCGAAACGGGCACGCGGGCGTACGGTTCGAGTAGCGGCCAGTCGCATCGATGCCGGGGAGGCGCGATGGAAGCAAGCCGCGAGAACGAAGAACAACAGGTCGCCCTCTATCAGGCGCTTCGCCGTGAGGTCGACGAGCGAAAACGCGAGCGCGGGAAGGACGAGCCGGTCGAGCTCGCCTGCGAGTGCGCCGACCCGAGCTGCACCGAGCCCTTGGCGCTCACCGCCGCCGAGGTCGAGTACATCCGGCGGGTCCCGAACCGCCTCGTCGTCAAGATCGGCCACGTCGACGAGACGAGCGAGCGCGTGATCATGGAGGAGCCCGGCCGGTTCCAGGTGCTGGAGAAGTTCGGGCCGGGCGAAGACGTCGTCGCCCATCTGAACCCCCATCGCCCGCCCGGCTGGGCCGACCGCGCGACTAGAGTCAAGTAACAGACTGTTACAAGCTCTGTCACGGCTGCGTTTACCCTGGAAACGCAGGAGTTTGATCGGCGTCCCGAGCCAAGTGACAGTCTGTTACTAAGCTTCCGGCATGGCCTACCGCATCGCGCGTTTCGACGAGCTCGAGTGGACCGAGCGCGAGCCGCAGGAGGACGGCGAGCCCGCCCGCTACGTCGCTCGGCTCAGCGACATCCTCCAGGCCGAGCACACGCGCTCGGGTCTGTGGCGCTACCCGCCGGGCGCAAAGGGGCGGCGGCACCGCGACCTGATCCAGGAGGAGACGTTCGTCGTCGTCGACGGGACGCTGACGATGTACCTCGGCGACCCACCGGAGCGCGTCGACGTGCCGAAGGGCGGCGTCGTCCACGTCGAGTCCGGCACCGTCCTCCAGCTGACGAACCAGGGCGACGAGGACGCGCTCGTCTACGCGTACGGATCGCCGGCCGAGCAGGGCGGCGCCGAGTTCCTCGACTCCGCGGTCTGACCGTGGCCGCGCCGGTTCGCAGCGCGGCGGAGATCGACGTCGGCGCTCCGCAGCAGGTCGTCTGGGAGGTGCTGACGCGCTTCGAGAACTGGCCGAACTGGAATCCCGACGTGAAGTCGATGTCGTTCGCCGGCCCGCTCGCGCCCGGCTCGGAGTTCCGCTGGAAGGCCGGGCCGGGGACGATCGTCTCGACGCTCGAGCGCATCGAGGCACCGCGCTACGTCTCCTGGCGCGGCCGGACGCTCTCCATCAAGGCGCTGCACGAATGGTGGCTCGAGCCGAGCGGCGAAGGAACGCACGTGCGGACGGAGGAGTCGTTCTCGGGCCTGCTCGCGCGGCTCGCGCGTAGACAGCTGCAGACGACGCTCGACACCTCGCTCGAGTCCGGCCTCGCCGCGCTGAAGCGCGAGGCGGAGCGCCGGGCGCGCGGCTAGCGGCCGCGGCGCCGACTTCGCTCGAGCAAGAGGCGGATGAAGCGCGTGAAGCGGCGGCGCCCCGGCTCGGCGGCCGCGAGCGTCAGCTCGCGCTCGAGCTCGTCCGGCTCGAGCGACCTCGCGGCGTCGGGGTCGCGGTCGACGGCGCGGACGTGCTCGAGCTCCTCTCGTTCGTCGGTCATCGCGGAAACGAATAGGCGGGCGGCGTCCAGTCCCGCCGCCCGCCTCGCTGGCACCTCGAGCGGCCTCGGCGGCTCTCGGCGCGCGGCGATTCGTCGAATCAGTCGTCGTTCCAGTCGTCCTCGGCGTCCGCGGCGACCGGCGCCGGCTGCTCGCCGGCCGGCTCCAGCTCGTCGTCCATCGCCTGCGTCTCCTCCGGTGCCTGGTACTCGGACACAACCGTCTCCTTTCGACGTGGGCTTGCCCCGATTCTCGGCGACAAATCGAGCTTCTCCGGCCCCGGTAACCGGACCGTCACCGGATCGCGGCCAGCTCGGTACGGGCGACGCCTCATGCGGCTCTCCGCACGGGCTCCGCGGTGCCGACGCGCGTCAGCGAGACCGGCGCCGGCGAGCGGAGGTAGTCGAGGATCGCCGCCTCATCCTTCTCGGCGGGCACGAGCGTCTTCCAGGTCTGGAGGTGCTCGAGGCGGTGGAAGTCGCCGGTCGCGACATACGGAAGCCGCGCGCGGGCGACCCAGTCGAAGAAGTCGTGGCGGTTGCAGACCTCGAACCGGTCCACCGCCGTCGCCGCCCACTCGGGGTCCTGGGCGAAGCGCGCCGTCGTCCGCGCGGCGCCGACCACGTCCGCAAGCGAATAGGGGTGCGCGCCGATCAGCACCGCGCCGGCTGCGCGCGCCTGCTCGAGCGCCGCTTCGAGCCCGCCTTCCAAGCCGACGTACTCGCGCAGCCCGACCGCGACGGCGTGCGCGCCGCGCCGCGGGTCGAGCGCGTCGTACGTGAGCTCGAGCCCCGGCACGACGAGCAGGCCGTACTCGGCCTCGGCCCGCGCGGCCTCGGCCTCGACCTCCGCGAGGTAGTCGTCGAACCGGTCCGGCGCGAGCGCGCGCTCGTCCTTCACCCGCCACGGGTCGTCGCGGCGCACGACGTGGTCGGTGATCGCGAACACGTCGAAGCCCGCGCTTCCGTAGAGATCGACGAGCGCCGGAACGCCCAGGTCGCCGTCGCTCCACGTGGAGTGCGAGTGAAGCTCACAGAGGAGCGAACCGGGCATCTGAGCTCAGATTCGCTGCAAATTGCGAGATTCGGCGGGCGGTCTCCAGACCGAAACCAGCCCGCCACAGGTGCGTAACCGGAGCGAGGGCCCGCCGGCGCAGGCCCTCGCGGTCGGTTTCGCTACGGAGCGGGAACGGCCGTGCGGTTCGCAGGCACGATCTGCGCCTGGAACGCGAACACGTCGCGGCTGTGCGGGTCGACGAGCGCCTTGACCCAGTGGACGTCGTTGTTGCCGTTCGCCTGGTTGTCGCCGAAGGTCTCGACGCGGGTGAAGTTCTCCAGGCGCTGGCCCTGGGCGTTCAGGAGCGGCTTGTCGATGCGGAAGTAGTGCGAGTCGCCGTGGACGTAGGCGACCGGCTTCGCGAACGTCGTGACCTCCTGGCGGAGCGCGAGCAGGAACGACTGGAAGCCGTCGGGCTGCCCGTCCGTCTCCGCCAGCGTCCGCGGGTTGCGGAGCGGCGCGCGGGTGCCGTCCGAGAGATCCCAACCGGGATCCGCCTGGCTGATCAGCATCACGGCCGCTGAGCCGTTCGCCTCCGCTTCGGCGAAGGTGTCGTGCAGCCACTGGATGTCGGCCGTGTTCCGCGCCGCCCACTCGGCCGGATCCGGAGCCGTGTCGCAGAGGTTGTTGCACGAGCCCTGGACGTTGAGCGTCGCGTACGTGACGTCCTTGAACGTCCAGCGCCGGTTCTCGACGCACGCAGTCGGGCCGGTGAAGCCGAGACAGTCCGGGGTCGTCTGCAGCTCCTGGCGCATCGGGTGCTCGCCGAGCGAGTACGGCGTGCTGAAGAACAGCTGCCGTTCGTGGTCGAGCCGCTCGCGCGAGTTGTAGCCGCCGTTCGACGGGCGGTCGCAGTCCGTCCAGTCGTTGTCGCCCGGCGTGAACATCGCCGGCTTCTCGAACGAGTTGAAGTAGCCGAGCGCCTGCGTGTAGAGGGCGTCGCTGCACGTCGTCGGCGTCACCGAGCCAGGCGTGCCGTTTCCGGCCTTCAGGTCGCCGTCGTGGACGCTGAACTGGATGTCCGAGTTGTTCATGTCTGCGATCAGGTTCGGGACGCCGCTCTGCGCCTGCGTGTCGCTGTACGGCAAGTCGCCCCAGAGGCCGACGGCGTACTCGAACGTCTTGTCGTTCGTTCGGCCGTTGCCGCCGATCGCGAAGCCGGCCACGATCGAGGCCGCGATCAGGGCGCCGGCGAGCGGCCAGACGAGTTTGCGAAGCAAGAGGAACCCCCTTCGTGGAGTGCGGGACGCGGGCGACGCTACGACCGCGACGGCACCTGGGGAAGCGGCGACGACGAACCGAAACCGGCGGTTCACCAGTTCGAAACCGGCCGGGATTGACGCGTCTGGGTCAGGCGCCGGCGGCCGCTGCTCGGCGACACTCATCCCGAGGTCGGAGCTTGCGGAATCCGCCCTCCCTTCCGAGAGAGCGACGGCGCCTGTGCGGCGGGCGCCGTCGCAGTTCTCTAGGCCTCCTCGCTAGTCCGGCAGCTCGTCGAACTGCGGCAGCTCGTCCGTGATCTCGAACCACGGCGCCTTCGAGGCCACGTGGATGTGGATCTGCGGGCGGATGCTCGGCTCGTCCTCGAGCGTCCCCATCCCGACGTGCACCCATTCGCCGTCGCGGACGACGGAGTAGAGGAAGCCGCCGCAGACGGCGCAACGCGTGTGGTTCTGATCCGGCTCGCCCCAGACGAGCAGCCGGTCCGCTCCTTCGACGAGCTCGAGCTTGCCGCGCTCGATCCCGGCGATCGACTTGAAGGCCGAGCCGGTGCCGGCGCGGCAGCGCGAGCAGTGGCAGTTCATCGCGTACCGGAACTCGTCCGGGACCTGGAAGCGGACGGCGCGGCACTCGCAGCCGCCGTTGAGGAGCTTGGCGTTCATGCCGGGAGCGCCCTGGCCGCTAGCCCTCGTCGAGCGGCTGGACGATCCAGACGCCGTTCCCGTTCGGGTCGCGGACCTGGAACATGGGCGGGACGGGCGGCGGCTGCCGCATGATCTCCGCGTCCACGTCCGCGCCGGCGTCCTTGAGCGCGCTGTGGTCGGCCTCGACGTCGGTCGTCGAGATGATGATCCCGGTCTGGATCGGCTTCGGCTCCCAGTCGGGCGGCGGTGTCGACAGGGCGAGTGCGGTCGACGAGCTCGAGTTCGGCGCCGTGAGCTCGACCCAGCGCATCTGCCCGTCGGCGAAGCTCTCGTCCCCGCGAACCTGGAAGCCGAGCGTGTCGCGGTAGAAGTCGATTGCCTTGTCCACGTCGACGGACGGGATCACGACGCGGCCGATCTCGGTGAGGTGAAGCTGGGGGGCCATGCTGGTCTCCTTTCGCGTCGGTCGTTGCAGCTGAGACGGTACGCGCCGCCGGAACTCATCGGTTGCCCGACCGCGGCTTGGATCCACCTCGGCTTCCTCTAAGGTGAGCTGTCGATGAGGTGGGACGGCGACACGCGGGGTCGAGGCGTCGCCGATGCCTCGCCGTTCGTCGAGGGCGCGGCCGGGCTCGTCGACGCGATGCGGCTGCCGGACTGGGTCGCCGAGGAGCCCGAGGCCCATCTGCTGCCGCACCTCGAGGCAGCGTGCGGGCGGCTGCCGCTCGAGCTCTTGGCGGTCGAGCTCCTCGACGACGGGACCTTCGAGGTCGAGCTCGCATGGAAAGGATCCCCGGATGAGCGCGGCGAGGTGCAGCAGGCGGTGTTCGCGCTCGCGGGCAGCATCGCGGAGTCGGCGAGCTACATCCAGGCGCGCCCGCCAGAGAACGGGACGCTGACGTTCGAGCTCGTCACCGGCATGGGCGGCGACGGAACGCCGTTCGAGCCGCACGGCCACACCGTGCGGTTCCGCGTCCTGACCGGGTAGAACGACGAAACGCCTCATCCAGACCGGACGATGCCGTGGTTCGGGTCGTTCGATTGACTCGCCGGGATGCGAATCGCCGCAGTCCTCGCGCTCTTGACCGCAGCCCTTTGCCTCGCCGGTTGCGGGAGCAGTAGCGGCAGCAGCAGCTCCTCGAGCCCGCCCGCGACGACGGGCGCTGCGTCGACGACGGTCTCGTCCGACGCGACCCAATGGGCCTCGACCTTCTGCACCTACGCAGGCAAGTGGAAGAAGTCGCTGCAGACGGCGGCGAAGACGTTCAAGAACAGCGCGAGCGTGACCTCGAGCAGCGCGACGGCCGCGCTCAACAGCGCCAAGAACGCGACGATCGAGTTCCGGACGCAGATGTCGAGGCTCGGACCGCCGCCGACCCCGAACGGCTCACAGGCGCAGCAGCAGGTTCAGAGCTACGTCGGCCAGCTGCGGACGGCCGGCCAGACGCTGAGGGGCGAGTACCAGCAGTCCGCTTCGAACGCGAGTGAGGTCAAGCAGAAGGCGGAGTCGATCAAGCTGACGCTGATGTCCGC
>JBPYFE010000034.1:0-22147 GCA_051986525.1 Gaiellaceae bacterium | reverse complement strand
GCGATCGCCGAGCTGCTCGTCGTCTTCATCGGCTTCGGCGTCTGGGCGCACCACATGTTCGCGACCGGGATGCAGACGATCTCGCTCGTCTTCTTCGCCGCCGCGACGGCGATGGTGGTGATCCCGTCGACGATCCAGGTCTTCGCGTGGCTCTGGGCGTTCGTGACCGGGAGCGCGCGGTTCAAGACGCCTTTGCTCTTCATCGCCGGCTTCATCTTCATGTTCGTGACCGGCGGACTGACCGGGATCATGTTCCTCGCGATCCCCTTCGACCAGCAGGTGACGGACACCTACTTCGTCATCGCGCACTTCCACTACATCATCTTCGGCGCCGCCGTCTTCCCGCTGTTCGGCGGCATGTACTACTGGTTCCCGAAGGTGACCGGGAAGCTCTACTTCGAGCTTCCGGGGCAGATCAGCTTCTGGATCATCTTCGCCGGGACGAACCTCCTCTTCTTCCCGATGCACATCGTCGGCCTGCTCGGGATGCCGCGGCGGGTCTACACGTACCCGGACTCGCTCGGCTGGTCGGCGTACAACCTGGCGGAGACGATCGGCGGCTACCTGACCGCGCTCGGGATCCTGCTCCTGCTCGGGAACCTCGCCGTCAGCTACTTCCGTGGCGCCGCGGCCGGCCCGGATCCCTGGCACGGTCCGACGCTCGAGTGGACGACGAGCTCGCCGCCGCCCGAGTACGACTTCGCCGTGATCCCGAAGGTGACGAGCGCGTACCCGAACTGGGATCCGGCCGACCGCGAGGAGGACCGGCGCAAGCTCGCGCGCGGCGTGCTCGTCCTCGACGCGGGGCACGAGCAAGTGGCGACCACGCCCGTCGACGCGCGCTTCGCCGAGATCGTCGAGATGCCGCACGAGTCGCCGTGGCCGATCATCCTCGCCGTCGCCGTCTCGGCGGTGTTCGCCATGCTCGTGATCCAGCAGTACGGCGCCGCCGCGATCATGGGCGTCGTCTGCCTGCTCGCCCTGGCCGGTTGGCACTCCAAGGAGCCGCAGGAGCAATGACGGACTACGTCGCAGGCGGACGCCGAGTCGGCGACGTGCCGCGGACGACGGAGGCCGAAGGGCCGTTCGCCGTCGCCGCTGCGACGCGCGCGCGCACCGGGCTGCCGGCCGCCGTCTGGGGGATGCTGATCCTGATCGCGAGCGAGGCGACGCTCTTCGCCGCCTTCATCGCGGTCTACTTCTACCTCCGCTTCACGAGCCCGGAGTGGCCGCAGGACGGGCTGGCCGCGCCGAAGTGGATCGTGCCGCTGATCATGCTCGCCGTCCTCGTCTCGACGAGCATCCCGATGCACTACGCGTCCGTCGCCGCCCGCGCCGGCCGACTCGCGGCGACGCGGGTGTTCCTTCTCGGCGCGCTGATCGTCCAGGCGGGCTACCTCGCGTACGAGATCCACGACTACCGCGACCAGCTCCACGCGGTCGAGATCGGTCGCAACGCGTACACCTCGATCTACTACACGCTCCTCGGCGCCGACCACGCGCACGTCGCGCTCGGGATCCTGTTCGACGTCTGGCTGCTGCTGAAGCTGACGACCGGCATCACGACCTACCGCGCGAACGCCGCCCAGGCGATCGCCTGGTACTGGCATGCCGTCAACGCGATCACCGTCGCCGTGATCCTGACCCTGCTCTCGGCGAACCTGTGACGCTCCGCCGGCTCGAGCTGCTGCAGTGGGTGGGCCTGCTCCTCGGGGCGGTCGTCTGGTTCGCGCAGCACATCACCGGCTGGGGGATCACGGAGGCCGCGTGCGACAGCGCGAACTTCAGCTTCAGCCACGATCTCTGGCAAGGCCTGGTGGCGGCGACCGCGATCGCGCTCGTGCTCGCCGCGGGCGCCGCGGCGGTCGCGGTGCTCGTCGCGACGCGCAACGTCTCCTACGAGGACGAGCCGGCGCCGGGACGAATCCGCTTCTTCGCCATCGCCGCCGTCGTCGCGAACGTCATCTTCCTGATGATCATCGTCCTCGACGGCCTCGCCTCGACGGTCAACCCCGCGTGCAGGCAGGCGTGAGCCGGAGAGTTAGTAACAGTCTGTTACTTGCTCTGCGCGGGCGCGGATCTCGAGGCCGCATACGGGCCACCGAGCATCGCGCACTTCGTAACAGTCTGTTACTTGGCCTCGCGGCGGCGGGCCTCGTGTCTGCTCCGGCCACGGCGGCGCCGCCGCTCGTGCAGCGGGGGAAGCACCTCTACGGGGAGTACTGCGTCGCCTGCCACGGGGCCGGCGGGTCCGGCATCCAACAGCCGGGCCACAAGATCGGCGGCGGTCTCGGCCGCGGCCAGGACGAGCAGGTCGGGATCGCGCCGTCGCTCCGCGGCGTCGGCGCGCTCGCGGCGGACTTCTACCTCAGCACCGGCTACATGCCGCTGCCGCACGTCGGCCTCCAGCCCAGGCGGAGCCGGAAGATCCTCTCCGACGCCGAGATCCGCGCCCTGACCGCATATGTCGCCTCGCTCGGCCGCGGCCCGCCGATCCCGGAGCCGCACCCGGAGCAGGGCGACATCAGCCGCGGCATGAAGCTCTTCACCGACCACTGCGCCGGCTGCCACCAGGTCGTCGCCGAAGGCGGCTACCTGACCGACGCGGTCGCACCGCCGCTCGCGAACGCGACCTCGACGCAGATCGCCGAGGCAGTCCGCATCGGCCCGTACGTGATGCCGCGTTTCTCGCCGCAGCAGATCTCGGACGCGGACCTGAACTCGATCATCCGCTACGTCCAGTACGCGAAGCACCCGGACGACCGCGGCGGCTGGGCGCTCGGCCACGTCGGGCCTGTCCCCGAAGGCCTCGTCACCTGGTTCATCGCCGCCGCCGTCCTGATCGCCGTCTGCATCGTCCTCGGCAAGAGGTTGAAGCGTGAAGCGGCCTAGCCCGAAGGACTGGCTCGTCGCCGGCGCGGTGCTGCTGCTCCGTCGGCGGCGTCGGCGCGGCGCGAAGCCCGGCGGGCGCGAGCGCGTCGTCCCCGAGGGCGAGCCGAGCCCACGCGCGGAGCTGCTCGCGATCGCGCTGCTCGGCGCGGCGGCGGTGCTGGCGATCGCGTTCATCGTCGTCTACGCCGTCGACGAGATCCCGCACCAGACGCAGTTCCTCGGGCTCGCGCTCGGGCTGTCGCTCCTCTGCGTCGCCGCGGCGCTGACGGTGACCGCGAAGCGGCTCGTCGTCACCGAGGAGCTCGAGGACGAGTACCCGTTGAACGAGCATCCCGAGGAGCAGGAGACCCTCGTCGCGACGGTCGAGGACAGCGGCAGCCGCCTGACGCGCCGAAGGCTGTTCAAGCTCACGCTGCTCGGCGCCGGCGGAGCGCTGACCGCCGCGGTGCTCACGCCCGCCGCCTCCCTCGGGCCGGTCCTCGACCTCGGCCGCTTCTACGCGACGCCGTGGCGCCGCGGCAAGCGGCTGGTCGACGAGCACGGCCGTCCGTACCGCGCGGACGAGATCGCCGAGAAGACGTTCTACACCGCCTTCGCCGAGGGGTCCGACAAGGAGGAGCTGGGCTCGCCGCTCGTCGTCGTCCGCCTGCGGCCGAGCCAGTTGAAGCTCCCGCCCGAGAACGCTGGCTTCGACGCGGACGGGATCGTCGCCTACTCGAAGATCTGCACCCACGCGGGCTGCGCAATCGCCCTCTACCGCGTCCCGCTCTTCCCGGCGGCGGAGCCGAAGCCCGCGCTCGTCTGCCCCTGCCACTACTCGACCTTCGACCCGAGCGACGGCGGCACGGTCACCTTCGGCCCGGCCGGGCGAAAGCTGCCCATGCTGCCGATCTACGCCGACGCGCGTGGCGAGCTTCGCGCGCGCGGGAACTTCGACGAGCCCGTCGGCCCCTCGTTTTGGGGCGTGCGGACGAAGAAGCCGACGTGATCAGGCGCGCCGTCCGTTTCGTCGACCAGCGCAGCGGCACCGCGCCGTTCCTGCGCAAGACGCTTCGCTACCTCTTCCCCGACCACTGGTCGTTCCTGCTCGGCGAGGTGGCGCTCTACGCGTTCATCGTCCTCGTCGCGACCGGGACGTACCTCGCGCTCTTCTACGAGGACAGCAACGCAAAGGTCGTCTACCACGGGCCGTACGCGCCGCTGCACGGGCAGGAGATGACCCACGCGTACAAGTCCGTGCTCGACCTGTCGACGAGCGTCAAGGCCGGACTGCTGATCCGGCAGACGCACCATTGGGCCGCTGACGTCTTCATCGCCGCGATCGTCCTGCACATGCTCCGGATCTTCTTCACCGGCGCGTATCGCAAGCCGCGCGAGCTGACGTACTGGATCGGGCTGACGATCCTCGGCGCCGCGCTGCTCGAGGGCTACCTCGGCTACTCGCTCGTCGACGACCTGCTCTCGGGCATGGGCCTCGCGATCGGCTACTCCGTGCTCGTCTCGGTACCGGTCATCGGCGCGAACCTGGCCGCGCTGATCTGGGACGGCCCCTTCCCCGGCAAGCACGACTTCTTCCCGCGGATGTACATCGCGCACGTCTTCCTGCTGCCGGCGCTGATCGCAGTGCTGCTCTCGGCGCACCTCGCGCTGGTCGCGCTCAAGCACCACACGCAGTTCCGGACGGAGCGGCGGCAGACGGAGCGGAAGCTCGTCGGCGTGCCGACCTTCCCGGGCCAGGCGCCGCGCTCGCTCGGGCTGCTGCTCGCGGTCGCGGGCGTGCTCTTCCTGCTCGGCGGGCTGGCGCAGATCAACCCGATCTGGCTCTGGGGCCCGTACCACACCTACGTATCGACGAACGGCGCGCAACCGGACTGGTACCTCGGCTGGCTGATCGGCGCGCTGCGGCTCGTGCCCGGCTTCGACGTCACGATCGGGCACTACACGCTCGTGCCGAACCCGTTCTGGGGCGGGGCGCTCTTCCCGACGGTCGCCTTCCTGTTCGCCTACTTCTGGCCGGCGATCGAACGGCGGCTGACCGGCGACTACGGCTACCACAACGTGCTCGAGCGCCCTCGTGACGCGCCCGGCCGCACGGCAATCGGCGTCGCCGTCTTCACGTGGATCTGCCTCGTCTTCCTCGCCGGCGCCTCCGACCGAGTCCAGGTCCTCTTCAACCTCAGCTACACGGGACAGATCTGGTTCTACCGCGTCGCCGTCTGGATCGGCCCGATCGTGGCCGGGCTGATCGCCTACCGCGTCTGCATCGAGCTCCTCCGCGGCGAGCAGGTCGAGCTCGAGCGAAAGCGCGCCGAAGCCGCGGCGCGGGGGACGGCGTAGTGCTCACCGAGCTCCAGGAGAAGCTAGCCGAGGCGCACGGGCTCGCGATCGCCGCCGCGACCGTGACGGCGAAGGTCGAGGCGGTCACGCCCGAGCACGAGCTGAAGCTCGAGCTCTACAACCTGCGCCGCGACGCCGACGAGACGCGCGCGCGGTGCAGCGCGGTCGAAGGCCGGCTCGAGCCGGAGCTCGCGGACGAGCTGCTCGCTCATGTGAACGCGACGAAGGAGAAGGCGTCGGATCTCGCCGCCGCCTGGTTCAAGGCCGGCACCGGGCCGCTCGCGGCCTGGAGCTTCCTCGCCATGGGCGAGGCCGGCGAGGTCGCGGTCTGGACGGCGCTGCAGACCCTCGCGGCGAAGGCGGACGACCGAGGCGTGCTCGAGCTCGCGACGTGGGCGCTGCCGATCCAGCGGGCCCACCTCGACACCGCCTTCTCCGGCGCCGCGCGGATCGCCGAGCTGCGGAACCCGACCGGGGCGCGCTGGGGCTGACTCCTGTAGCGTTGCCTGGGCAATGCCTAGGCAAGAGGTCTACAGCTCGTCGGAGGCCGCGGCCGCGCTCGGGATCAGCGTCGACACGCTGCGCCGCTGGGACCGGAGCGGCCGGATCCGGACGAAGCGCGACGGCGCGAACCGCCGCGTCGTCTCCGCGACCGAGATCGCGCGCCTGCGCGGCTCGGAAGAGCACGAGCTGTCGGCGCGGAACCGGTTCCGCGGCACCGTCCGCGAGATCAAGCTCGAGGGCCTGCTCGCGCAGGTCGAGCTCGAGGCGGGACCCTTCCGCGTCGTCTCGATCGTGACGCGCGAGGCGGTCGAGGAGCTGGGCCTGAAACCCGGCGCGCCGACGACGGCGATCGTCAAGGCGACGTCGGTGATGCTCGAGCGATGAAGAGACTGGCCGCTCTCGCGCTCGTCGCAGCCGCCGCCTTGCCGGTCGCCGGCGCCGCGAGTACCCGGATCACCGTCTACGCGGCGGCCTCGCTGACCGAGGTCTTCCCGCGGATCTCCTCCACCCCGCACTACAGCTTCGCCGGCTCGGACACGCTCGCGACCCAGATCGAGCAGGGCGCGCCGGCGGACGTGTTCGCCTCGGCCAGCCCGAAGCAGGCCGAGCTCCTCCACCACGACGGCTTCCTCCGCCGGCCGACCGTCTTCGCGACCAACCGGCTGATCGTGATCGTGCCGAGCTCGAACCCGGCGAACGTGAAGTCCGTCTACGACCTGCGCCGAAGCGGGATCAAGATCGCGATCGGGACGCCGACCGTCCCGATCGGCTCCTATACGCGCCAGATCCTGGACGCGCTCGGGATCACGAGCGCGGTGATGAAGAACGTGGTCGACCAGGAGACCGACGTGAAGGGCATCGTCACGAAGGTCGCGCTCGGCCAGGCGGACGCCGGCTTCGTCTACTTCACGGACGCGCGGCCGGCCGGCTCGCAGGTGCACGTGATCGGGCTGCCCGGTTGGGCGCAGCCGCCGATCCGCTACGAGATCGGCATCGTCCGCTCGACGAAGCACGTCGCGGCGGCGCAGGCGTTCATCCGCCGGGTCAAGTCCCGCGCCGGGCGGAAGCTGCTTGCCCGCGCCGGCTTCGGGCTGCCCAAGCGGCCGCGATGAGGCACGCGTTCACGGCGATCGCGCTCGGCGCGGCCGGGCTCACGCTCGCGTTCCTCGTCCTGCCCGTCGTCGCCCTGTTCCTGAAGGTCTCGCCGAGCGAGCTCTGGCACGCGCTCGGGACGCCGGCCGCACGCGACGCGCTGATCGTGAGCGTGAAGACGAGCGCGATCGCACACGTCGCCGTGTTGCTGATCGGAACGCCGTCGGCCTGGGCCCTCGCGCGCTACCGCTTCCGCGGGCGCTCGTTCGTCCTCTCGCTGATCGAGCTGCCGCTCGTCCTCCCGCCCGCCGTCGCGGGGATCGCGCTGCTCGTCACCTTCGGCCGCGCCGGGCTGCTCGGCGGGACGATGAGCTTCCTCGGGATCGACATCGCCTTCACGCAATGGGCGGTCGTACTCGCGGTCGCCTTCGTCGAGAGCCCGTTCTACGTGCGGGGCGCGGTCGCGAGCTTCGAGGCCGTGGACGAGACGCTCGTCGACGCGGCGCGGACGCTCGGCGCGCCGCCGTTTCGCGTCTTCCGCCGCGTCGCGCTCCCGCTCGCGGCCGGCGGGCTCGCCGCCGCCTCGGCGCTAGCGCTCGCGCGTGGGCTCGGCGAGTTCGGCGCGACGCTGCTCTTCGCCGGGAGCCTGCAAGGCGTGACGCAGACGCTTCCGCTCGCGATCTACGCCCAGTTCGAAGCCGATCTCGACGTCGCGCTCGCGATCGGCGCGCTCTTCGTCGTCTTCGGCGTCCTCGTCCTGCTCGCCCTGAAGCTGGTGCCCGGATGGATTCGCTTCGCGTCGACGTCCACGTTCCGCTCCGCGAGTTCCCCCTCGACGTAGAGCTCGACGTCGGGCGCGAGATCGTCGCGCTCGTCGGGCCGTCCGGGGCAGGCAAGACGACGCTGCTCCGCGCGATCGCGGGTCTCGTCCCGGCGCGCGGGCGGATCGACTGCGACGGCGAGGCGTGGCTGAGCGACGGCTCGAGCGTGCCGCCGGAGCGCCGCCGCGTCGGGCTCGTGTTCCAGGACTACGCGCTCTTCCCGCACCTGAGCGTCCGCCGGAACGTCCAGTTCGGACGCGGCGCCAGGCGCGACGGCCTGCTGGAGCGCTTCGGCCTCGCGACGCTCGCGGACGCGAAGCCCGGGGAGCTCTCGGGCGGCGAGCGGCAGCGCGTCGCGATCGCACGCGCGCTGGCGACGGATCCGGTCGTGCTGCTGCTCGACGAGCCGCTGGCCGCGCTCGACGCGCAAACGCGGACGGCGGTCCGGCTCGAGCTGCACCGGCTGCTCGAGGAGGCGAACCGGCCGACGCTCGTCGTCACGCACGACTTCGAAGACGCCGCCACGCTCGCCTCGCGCGTCGGCGTGCTCGTGCGCGGACAGCTCCGGCAGCTCGGAACGCCGGCCGAGCTGGTCGCACAGCCCGCCGACGCCTTCGTCGCCAGGCTGACCGGCGCGAACGTGCTCCGCGGCGAGGCGCGCGAGCTTCCCGGCGGCCTGACGGAGATCCTCCTCGCCGGGGGCGAGCGAATTCTTTCCGCCGACCCGGGACGCGGCGACGTCGCGGCAGTCGTCTATCCGTGGGACGTGACCGTCTCCCAGACGCCGCCGGAGGACTCGGCGCAGAACCACGTCACGGCCCGCGTAGCCACGATCGCCCCGCTCGGCAACCGCGTGCGCGTCCAGATCGGACCGGTCACGGCCGAGATCACGGCCGACTCGGCCGCGCGGCTCGAGCTCCGGCCGGGCGAGTACGCGGTCGCCTCGTTCAAGGCGACGGGGACACGGCTCCTAGCGCCCTAGCTCCCCGATCTGGTAGCCCTTCTTCTTCATGTCGGCGGTCGCCTCCTGGGCGCCGCGAAGCGGGTTCGAGGCCCGGATCCGGCGGGCGGCCTTCCGGAGCTCGGCGACGTTCCGGTCGGCGGCGCCCTTGCGGAGCGGCTCGAGAACGACGGCGAAGTGCCGCAGCCCCGTGACGAGCTTCGCGTTGTCCGCGGCCACGTCCGACGGCGGCTTCGTCGCCGCGAGATCGTTCGCGACCTTGCGCAGGGTCGCCTGACCCTTCTCGATCGAGGCCGCGAAGGTCGGCAGCGAGCGCGGCGGCGTGCTCAGCGGCTTGAAGACCTGCGTGATCTCCTGGCCGTCCTTCTGCAGCTGCGCCTCGTACTGGTTCTTCGAGAGCTGCGTCTTGCCGCCCCCGCCGCAGCCGCCGGTTGCGGTCGCCAGCGCCAGGGCAAGAGCTAGAGTGGCGGCGCCGCGGTGCCGCGCTCCGGCGCGGCTGAGATCAAACGCGTCGAACCTGCTCTGGGTCATGCCAGCGGAGGGAGCGTAGACGAGATGGACGAGCAGACACCGAGCTGGGGAGTTGCTCCCGTCCCCGAGCGCCTGCGGGTGCTCGGGTTCCTGGATCTGACCCTGCTCTGGGGCAACCTCTCGGTCAGCCTGCTCGTGATCGTCGCCGCCGCGGGGCTGGTGCCGATGCTCTCGCTGCCCGACGCACTGCTCGCGATCGTGATCGGCGCGGTTGCGGGCAACCTCCTGCTCGGGCTGGCCGGCCTGATCGGCGCCGACGGCCGCGTCCCGGGAATGGTGCTCCTGCGTGCGCCTCTCGGCCGGCGCGGCTCGTACGCGCCGACGCTGCTCAACGTCGCCCAGAACCTCGGCTGGTCGACCTTCGAGCTGATCATCATCTCGACCGCCGCCGCCGCGCTCTCGCGGCGCGTCTTCGGCTTCGAGGCGCGCTGGCTCTGGGCGCTCCTCTTCGGCGGCGTCGCGCTCGTGCTCGGCCTGATGGGGCCGATCGGGTTCGTCCGCCGCTACCTGAAGAAGTTCGCCGCCTGGGCGGTCGCGGCGTCGATCGTCTACTTGACGTGGTGGGTGCTCGACAAGGCGAACCTGCACGAGCTCTGGCGCAAGGACGGCACCGGCGGCCTCACGCTCGGGCAGGGAATCGACCTCGTGATCGCGAGCATCGTCTCGTGGACGCCGCTCGCCGCCGACTACACGCGCTTCGCGCGGGGCCGGCGCGGCGCCTTCTTCGGGACGTCGATCGGCTACCTACTGCCGACGATCTGGTGCTTCGGGCTCGGCGCGGTGCTCGTGCTGGCGCGCGGGCTCAGCGACCCGGCGCAGATCCCGACCGCGGTCGCGAGCGGGAGTGCGATCGCCGTCGTCGCCCTGCTGATGCTGACCGTGGACGAGAGCGACGAGGCCTTCGCGGACATCTACTCCACGGCGGTGTCGATCCAGAACGTGCTGCCTCGCGCGTCGCAGCGGCTCCTGATCGTGATCGTCGCCGCGACGGCCACGGCCGGCGCGGTCGCGATCGACCTCGGCCAGTACCTGACCTTCCTGTTCCTGCTCGGGTCCGTGTTCGTGCCGCTGTTCGGGGTGCTGCTCGCGGACTGGCTGCTCCGCGGCGCGCACTACCGCGAGAGCGACATCTTCGAGGGCCCCGCCGTGCGGATCGACCAGCTCGTCGCCTGGCTCGTGGGCTTCGCGCTGTACCAGTGGCTCTCGCCGCAGGGCCCGAGCTGGTGGGTCGACGCCGTCTCGCACCTCCACCCCGGCCACGCGACCTGGACGGCATCGCTGCCGAGCTTCGCGGCCGCGTTCGTGCTCGCGACGGCTGCGGGACTCCTCTGGCCGAGGAAAGATGCCGCCCGTGCACGTCGCCGTAGTCGGGAACCTCTCGCTCGACCGCGTTGACGGCGCGCCGCCGCGGGCCGGCGGGCCGCCGCTCTACGCGGGCCGGGCGCTCTCGGCGCTCGGCGTCCCCGCCCGCGTGGTCGCGAAAAGCGCCGCGCGCGACCACTCGCTCCTGCAGCCGGCGCTGCGGGAGCTCGGGCTCCCGTTCGAGCTGCGCGACGGAGGCTCGACCGCGACCTACGCGTTCTCGTACGACGGCGACCGGCGGACGATGGAGGTCGAGGCGCTCGGCGACCCGTGGTCGCCGGCAGAGGTCGAGCCGCTCGCGCACGCTCGCTGGATCCATGTCGGCGCGCTTTTCCGCGACGAGTTCCCGGAGCCGACGCTCGCAGCGCTGGCCGCGCACGGCGCGCGCCTGTCGTTCGACGCGCAGGGTCTCGTCCGCCCGGCGCGGCTCGGGCCGCTGGAGCTCGAGCGCGAGCCGGACACCGCCTCCCTCCGCCACGTCTCCGTGCTGAAGGCCTCGGAGGACGAGGCGCACGCGCTCGTCGGCTCGCTCGACGAGCGCTCGCTCGGCGAGCTCGGCGTTCCCGAGATCCTCGTCACGCTCGGCTCGCGCGGCTGTCTCGTCCTCGCGCGCCGGACGCTCGTCCACGTTCCGGCCGAGCCGCTCGACGGCGTCGACCCGACCGGGGCCGGCGACGCCTTCGCGGCCGCCTACGTCGTCGAGCGCGACCGCGGCCTGGCGCCGCGGGCCGCCGCCGCGGCGGCGACGCGGTTCGTCCACGCGCTGCTGCGGCGGACGCGGCCATGATCGTCGCGGTGGAGACGGCCGAGGGCGTCTACTCGCTCGACGCCGACGAGGAACGCGTCGTCGACTTCGTCGCGGGCGCGTCGCTGGACTCGGACGAGGTGCGCGTCTCGCTGCCGCTGCTCGTCGCGGCGGCCGCCTCGGGCTCGACCGTCGTCGCGGTCCTCGACCGCAGACCGCCGCTCGCGGTCTCGCACGACGCCGGCCGAACGTGGCGCGAGGCCGGCGGCGGCCTGCCGAAAGGAATCGCCATCGCGGTCGGCGACGCCGACCCGGACCGGATCGTCTTCGCCACGACGAGCCGCGTCTACGTCTCGACGGACGGCGGCCGTTTCTGGCGCTCGCTCGCGCGCGAGTTCGACGAGATCCTCCGCGTCGGCTGGCTGGACTAGCCCGGCAGCCGGAACTCGCCGCGCGCGACGACGACGGCCGCGCCGCCGACCTCGATCAGCTCCGCTGCCTCGGGCGTCCCCTCGACGCGCGCGAACAGCGTCGACGGACGCAGGATCTCGACCCCCTGCGTGATCTCGATCTGCTCGCCGAACTCGATGCGTCCGTACCTGGCGAGATGGAACGCGAGCGGCCCCGCCGCCGAGCCGGTCGCCGGATCTTCGGGCACGGCCGCGCCGGGCGAGAACATGCGCGTCTTCCACTTCGACCCGGAACCGGCGAAGCAGTTGAAGCAGAGGACGCCCTCGCCGAGATCGGAGAGCGCGCCGAGATCGGGGCGGAGGGCGGCGACCTCGTCCTCGGAGCCGAGCGCCACGAAGATGTGGCGGACGCCGTTGTCGTAAAGCTCGACCGGCAGCTCGGACCGCTCGAGGCCGAGCGCCGCCAGCAGCTCCGTTGCCGGCTCGAACGGTGTGATCGACGGCAGCGGCTGCTGCATCCGGCCGAAGACGAGCCTGTCCTCCGCCCGCTCGAGCCGGACGGGCACGATCCCCTTCTTCGTCTCCAGCCGGATCTCCGGCAGCTGCAGCGGCGCGGCGAGGACGAACGCAGTCCCGAGCGTCGGGTGCCCGGCGAACGGAAGCTCGGCCGTCGGCGTGAAGATCCGCATCCGCGCGTGCCCGCCCTCCTCGGCCGGGAACACGAACGTCGACTCCGAGAACTTGAGCTCACGCGCGAGCGCCTGCATCCGCTCGTCGTCGAGCCCGCGCGCGTCGGTGAACACGGCGAGCTGGTTCCCCGTCAGCGGGGTCTCGGTGAAGACGTCGACGACGACGTAGCGAAACGACGGCACGCCGTATTCTGACCTCCGTGCGCCTGCTGCTGATCCGCCACGCGAAGGCTCTCCCGGGCGAGCCCGACGAGCTCCGGCCGCTCAGCCCCGAGGGCCGCGAAGCCGCGCGCGACCTCGGCCGGCGGCTGGCCGCGGAGGGCGTCACGCCGGACGCGATCCTGACGAGCCCGCTCCTGCGTGCGCGCGAGACCGCGGACGCGATCGCGACGGAGCTCGGGACGGAGGCGGAGCCGAACGAGGCCCTCGCCCCGGGCGCGACGGTGGACGCGATCCGCGCGGCGACCGCCGGCCGCGGCGGGACCGTGATCGCGGTCGGCCACCAGCCGGACTGCGGCCAGATCGCCTCCGAGCTGAGCGGCCGGCCGGTCGAGAAGTTCCCGACCGCGTCGGTCGCCGACCTCCGGCTCGACGCCTGATCGCCGATGGCTTCCGTCGTCTCGGTCAGCGGGCTGCGCAAGACGTACGGCGAGTTTGAGGCGCTGAAAGGCGTCGACTTCGAGCTGCGGGCCGGCGAGGTCTTCGGGCTGCTCGGCCCGAACGGCGCCGGCAAGACGACGACGGTCGAGATCCTCGAGGGCTACCGGCCGCGCGACGGCGGCGAGGTCGAGGTCCTCGGCGTCGACCCGGCGACCGCGAACGGCGCCTGGCGCGCGCGCATCGGCGTCGTCCTCCAATCGTCGGCGATGTACGAGAACCTGACCGTCGCCGAGAGCCTCGCCCAGTTCGCCGGCTACTACGAGCGCCCACGGCCGGTCGACGAGGTGGTCGGTCTGATCGGCCTGGAGGAGAAGCGGAGCGACCGCGTCCGGCGCCTCTCCGGCGGCCAGCGCCGCCGGCTCGACCTCGGCCTGGCGCTGATCGGCGATCCGGAGCTGATCTTCCTCGACGAGCCGACCACCGGGTTCGACCCCGGTGCACGGCGGCGCGCGTGGGAGACGATCCGCTCGCTCCGCGAGCTCGGCAAGACGATCCTGCTGACGACGCACTACCTCGACGAGGTCGAGCAGCTCGCCGACCGCGTCGCCGTTCTGCGCGACGGCCGGATCATCGCCTCCGGCACGCCGCGCGAGCTCGTCCAGGCGACACCCGCGACGGAGATCCGCTACCGCGAGAACGGCCGCGAGGTCGTCCTGCGCACGGAGGAGCCGACGCGCGTCCTGCACGAGCTGACGGCGCGTGCGCTCGAGGACGGCGCCGAGCTGCCGGGGCTCGAGGTGCGGCGGCCGTCGCTCGAGGAGGTCTATCTCTCGCTGACCCAGGAGGAGGCGGAGTGAAGCTCTTCGGGCACGAACTGCGGGCGCAGATGCGCCTGTACTGGCGGAGCCGCGAGCTCGCGTTCTTCACCTTCGCGCTGCCGATCATCATGTTCTTCCTGCTCGGATCCGTGTACGGCAAGGATCGGATCAAGGCCGAGCACGGCGTCCGCGGCGCCGACTACCTGCTCGCCGGGATGCTCGGCTACGGCGCGATCGCGACCGGCTTCGCAGGGCTCTCGATCATGCTCGTGATCCGCCGCGAGAACGGAATCCTCAAGCGCCTCCGCGCGACCCCGCTCCCCGCCGCGACCTATGTGGCCGCGCTGCTCGTGACGACGATGCTCGCCTACCTCCTGCAGGCGGTCGTGATGGTCGCGCTCGGACGGGTCGCCTTCGGGACGCACATCGAGCACCCGCTCTCGCTCGTGCTCGTGCTGCTGCTCGGAATCGCCGCCTTCACCGCGCTCGGCCTCGCGCTGACGACCGCGATCAAGTCCTCGGAAGGCTCTTCCGCGGTCGTGAACGCGATCTACCTGCCGGCGGCATTCATCTCCGGCGCGTTCTTCTCGGCGCATTCGTTCCCGAGCTTCCTGCGCGCGATCGCGAACGTGCTGCCGCTCGCGTACCTGATCCGCCTCGTCCGCGACGTCTCGCTGCGCGGGGTCGAGATCTGGAACCGGCCCGCGGCCGTGGCGGTCGTGGCGGCCTGGGGGATCGCGGGCGCGATCATCGCGGCGCGCCGTTTCCGCTGGGAGCCGCGGGAGGGTTAGATCGCGCAGAAGTCGGGCAAGTACCGGTTTCGATGGGGGTCGAACCGCAGCTCGCGTTCTATTCGCGCCATCCCGAGCCGCCGGGCCTCGAGGTGCGCGTCAACTTCGGGATCTTCACCGGCCGCGCCGCGACCCCGGCCGAGATCGACGAGCTCGCGCAGGCCCTCCTCCCGAAGGTCGGCGAAGTCGCGATCGTCGCCGAGGACCGGCACGTCCTGAGCGGCGAGAGCGAGGCCTCGCTCCACCAGGTTCGGATCGAGCTCGACCCCGAGCACATTCCGGCGGACGAGCACGACGCCGACGTCCTCGCCGGCCGGCTCGTCGAGGCCGCCGAGGCCTGGGCGCGGGCGTGCGCCGCCGAGCGGCACGCCGAAGTCTCCGAGCTCTGAGGCCTAGGAGACCGCGGCGCGAGCCGCCTTCAGCGCGAACCGCATCGCCGCGCTCGGCATGCGCTGGGCGCGCTTGAGCGTCTGGTCGAGCGCCTCGACGAAGCGGTCGAGATCCTCGTCGGAGACGACGAGCGGCGGCAGGATCTTGATCACGTTCGAGTCGTGGCCGGCTACCTGGCAGAGGATCTTGTGGTCGGTGAAGAGCGGGACGACGACGAGCTGAGCGAAGAGGCCGCTCTGGACGCGCTCGAGCATGCGCCACGCGCGGCTGCCTCCCTGCGGCTCCTCGAACTCGATCGCCCACATCAGGCCCAGCCCGCGCACGTCCCGGACGACGTCGTAGCGCTCGACCAGCTGCCGCGTCCGCTCGAGCAGCGTCTCGCCCAGCCGCGCCGAGCGCTCCGGGAGCCGCTGCGCGTCGAGCTCGTCGAGCGTCGCCAGTCCCGCCGCCGTCGCGAGGTCGTTCGGCGCGAACGTGGACCCGTGCGCGAGCGCATGCTCGAGCGAGTCGAACACGGCCTCGTGCACGCGGGTCGCCATCGCGAGCCCGCCGATCGGCACGTACCCGCCCGAGAGGGACTTGGCGAACGTGACCAAGTCCGGCTCCAGCCCGTAGTGGTCGAGCGCGAACATTCGGCCGGTCCGGCCGAAGCCGGTCTGCACCTCGTCGACGCAGAAGAGCGTCCCGTAGCGGCGGCAGAGCTCCTGTGCCCCTTCGAGGTAGCCCGGCGAAGGGAAGTGGGGGCCGTGCCCCTGGATCGGCTCGACGAGGAAGACGGCGACGTCCTCGCTCCGAAGCGCCGCCTCGAGCGCGTCGAGGTCGTCGAACGGGACGCGGTCGAAGTGCGGGAGCAGCGGCTCGAAGCGCGCCCGGAAGCCGGGAACGCCGGTCGCCGAGAGCGAGCCGAGCGTGTAGCCGTGGAAGCCGTCCTCGCAGGAGACGACGCGCGGGCGGCCGGTCGCCGTGCGGCCGAGCTTGAGCGCCGCCTCCGTCGCCTCAGTGCCCGAGCTCGTGAACAGGACGCGGCCGACCGACGACGGCAGGCGCTTCAGCAGCTCGTCGGCCAGCAGCGCCGGCAGCGGCGAGATCCCGAGCTGGAGCTTGCCCGGCGTGTCCAGCTCGAGCGCCTCGATCAGCGCCGCCCGGACGGCGCGGTTGTTGTGGCCGACGTTGTACATCCCGAAGCCGCCGAGCAGGTCGAGGTAGCGCGTGCCGTCGGCGTCGTAGAGGTACGCGCCCTCCGCGCGGGCCCAGCGGCGGTCGAAGCCGATCGTCCGCAGCATCCGGACGAACTGCGGGTTGATCGTGCGCGCGTAGAGCTCGAACCCGTCGCCGGCCGCGTCGATCCGCTCCTTCAAGCTCACCCCGCGAATTATCGCGTCGCGCCGATCAGCGCAGCGCCGACGACGACGAGGACGGCGCCGATGACGACGTGGCGGCCGATCAGCTCGCTCCGCCGCAGCAGGAGCGCGGCGAAGAGCACGCCGAACAGCGATTCCGTCGCGACGAGCGGCGAGACCACGGAGACGCGCCCGCGGTAGTAGGCCTCGAACAGGAACGCGTAGGAGACGGCGAAGAGCAGTCCGGTGACGGCGAAGCTCCGCCAGGCGGGACGGAGCTCTTCAAGCCGCACGAGGCGCCGCGCGAGCAGGAAGACCGCCAGGGTCAGCGCGCCGCCGGCCATCGAGACCGCCGCCGCCGGCAGCGGCGCAACGGTCGTCCCGGTCGCGAGCCAGCGAAGCAGGTCGTCGCGCGACGCGAACAGGAGCGTCGCGAGCAGCGCGTACAGGACGCCGGCGCGCCGGAAGCCGGCCGGCCGCTCGGGCTCCAGGCCGAGCGCGACGCTGCCCGCGACGATCGCGAGCGCTCCGAAGAGCAGCACCGGCCGCGCCGGCTCGTGCAGCAGCAGCAGCGCCAGGACGACCGCGACGAGCGGAGCGACGCCGACCACGACCGACGTCCGCGACGCGCCGGCGTCACGGACGGCCTGGAAGAAGAACAGCTGCGAGAGCCCCGGCGCGAGCACGCCGGCGAGCACGAACGGCCAGAGGGCGCCGGCGTGGAGCGCGCCCCCGCCGAGAACCCAGACGGCTGTGCCGGCCACGATCGCGGCCAGCGCCGTCAGCGCCGTCACGAGCGACGCGGCCTCGACGCGCGTTCCGCCGCGGAGCCCGATCCGGACGGAGACCGACATCAGCCCGAAGAGGATCGCGGACGTGGCCGCGAAGCCGACCGCTGCCAACTACGCGGTCGTCGTGTCGGGCCGGCTGACGATCCGAACGGAGACAATCGCGCCGCGCCGGATCCACGCCGCAGCCTCGGTCTCGAGCCATTCGCCCGGTGGCCACGGCGAGTCGTCGTCCGGCTCCCGAGAGCCGATCAGGATTCCGACCGCCCGCTGCGCGGTGATCTCGGCCGGCAGCAGCAGGATGTGCGCATTGCCGTCCTGGAGCGTGACCTCGACCGCGTCCGGATCGCCGCCGCCGACGAGCCACGCCGTCGGGTCCGCCAGCGTTGCGGGCTCCGTCCCCTCCACCGCGCGAGCCTACCGTCAGCCGCCGGATCAGGGCAACGCGGGCTCGGCGTGGATCGCGCCGCTCGCCGTGCGCAGCGTTCCGCCCTCGCGGCCCGCCCTCACCGCCACGATCTCGGCCAGGATCGAGAGCGCCGTCTCCGCCGGAGTCCCGGCGCCGAGATCGAGCCCGGCGGGCCCGTGCAGCCGCGCCAGTTGTTCTTCTGAGACGCCTGCGTCGAGCAGCTGCTCGCGCCTACGCGCCTGCGTCCGGCGCGAGCCGAGGGCGCCGACGTAGAAGGCCTCGGTCGCCAGCGCACCGGCGAGCGCGGGCACGTCCCAGCGTTCCTCGTGCGTGAGCGCCACCACGGCCGTCCGCGCATCCGGGCGCACTTCGGCGAGGACGTCCTCTGGCCACGCGACCAGGAGCTCGTCGGCCGAGGGGATGCGCTCGCGTGTCGCGAACCGGCCGCGCGCGTCGGCGACGATCGTCCGCCAGCCGAGATTCCCCGCGGCGCGGCAAAGCGCCTCGGCGAGATCGACGGCGCCGAAGACGAGCAGCCGCGGCGGCGGCCCGAGCGCCTCGGCGAAGACCTGCTCGCCGTCGAGCTCGACCATGCCGGTGGAGCGCGAGCCGCCCGCCTCGATCCAGCGCTCGCCGATCCGCGGGCCGTCGAGGACGGTGAGAACCGTCTGCGCCGTCTCGGGATCCGGCAGCTCGGACGTCGCGCGTTCGAGGAAGACGTCGATCTCGCCCCCGCAGGGCAGGCCGACCTCCCACGCGGCCTCGTCCGCGATCCCGTAAGAGACCAGCTTCGGCGTCCCGCTCGCGAGCACCTCTCGCGCCTGCTCGGCGACGTCGCTCTCGACGCAGCCGCCGGAGACGGAGCCGGCGAGCTCGCCGCGCTCCGAGATCGCCAGCTTCGAGCCGAGCGGGCGCGGCGCCGACCGCCTCGTCGCGACGACCGTCGCCACCACGACCTGCAGGCCCGCGTCGAGCCACTGCTTGACGGCTTCGCGTGCGTCCATCGCCGGCCAGGCTACACGGCTGCTGAGGCCGATTCCGGCCAGGATCGCCAGCGTTCCCGCACCCTGGGCGACGCCGAACGGATTGCCGAACGCGAAGACGGCGACGGCGGCGCCGACGAGCGGCTCGAGGTTGACGAACGCGCCCGCGACCTCGGGGCCGACGCGGGCCTGGCCGAAGGCGAAGAGGGCGAACGGGAGCACCGTCCCCGCGACGACGAGCGCCGCGAGCGCCGCGGCCGAGCCCGCGTCAGGAGTGGACGGAGCGCCTTCTAGGACGGCGAGGGGCAAGGCGACGAGCCCGGCGGAGGCCATCTGCACGGCCGTCACCGCGACCGGGTCGCGGTCGACGAGCAGCCGCGACTGGACGACGACGAACGCGGCCTGCGAGACCGCCGAGACCAGCACGAGCGCGTCGCCCGCGAAGGAGGCCGCGCCGCCGGAGCCCGCGACGAGCGCGACGCCTCCGAGCGCGAGCCCGAACCCGAGCCAGGAGTGCGCTCCCGGGACCCCGCGACCCGCGAGCGTCGCGAACACCGCCACGAGCGCGGGCACCGCGCCGACCAGCACGGCGGCGTGGCCGACGCTCGTGCGCTCGACGCCGGCATTCTGGACGAGCACCATGCCGCCGTAGCCGACGGCGCCGCTGAGGACGACCGGCAGCGAAGCCGCCGCCCGCAGCCCCGAGCGCCCGATCCAGGCGAGCAGCGGGGCCGCGAGCGCGAAGCGGACGGCCGTGACCGAGGCCGGCCCGAGCCAGCCGAGCGCGAGCTTCGTCAGCGGTACGGTCAGTCCGAAGAGCACGCCGGCAACGGCGAGCGCGAGCAGTGGATGACGACGATTCAGCATCCGGCTCAGCGTGCCGAGAGACCGTCCTCACGCGCCAGGAACCTGTAAGCGAACCGTTAAACATGCAATAATCGTTCGCCAAGTGAGCGATTCTCTGGATGAAGTTGACATCCGGCTGCTGGACGAGCTCCAGCGCGACGCCGACCGTACGAACGTCGACCTGGCCAAAGCCGTCGGGCTGTCTCCGACGGCGACGCTGCATCGCGTCCGCCGGCTCAAGTCCTCGGGCGTCATCGCCGCGACGCAAGCTCGTCTCGACCCGGACGTCACCGGCTTTCCGCTTCGCGTCTACGTCCAGCTCACCGTCGGGCGCCACACGGAGGCGGCGGAGAAGCGGTTGGAGGAAGTCGTCGCCGCGCTGCCTCAGGTGACGCAGGGCGCCTGGGTCGCCGGCGAGACCGACGCGATCCTGACCGTCGCAGCGCGCAACCTCGAAGAGCTCCAGCAGGTCCTCCTCGCGCTGTCGTCGCGAGGCGGCGCCACGCGCGTGACGACGCTGCTGCGCCTGCGAGAGCTGAAACCGCCGTCGCCGCTGCCGCTCGAAGCGGCGCAGCGGCGACGGCGGTCGGAGTAGCGGCTCAGGCCGCGGCGGGCATCCCTTCGCCCTCGCGGGCCAGCGCCGCGAGCCGTTCGCGCACCCGCTCGATCTCGGCGGTGTGCGCGTCGAGCTCGGCCTTGCTCGCGCCGCGCTCCTCGAGGATCGCCCGCACGTGGACGAGACCCTTCAGCTGGAGCACGGCGTCGGCAACCTCGCGGCGACTCACGCAGCAACCTCGGCGGGGACGAGCTCGCCGTCCTCCACCGGCTGCTCGGCCGGGACGGACGACTTGGGCTCGACCAGCACCGCGGCGACCACCGCGCCGACTACGGCGAGGATCGCGAGCACGTAGAACGCGATCTCGAAGCCGTGCGTCAGCGCGGTACCGCCGAGCGGGCTCGAGCCGGCGTGCGAATCGACGAAGTGCGTCGTGTAGGTCGTCGCGATCGTGGTCGCGACCGCGACGCCGATCGCGCCGCCGATCTGCTGGGTCGTGTTGATCAACCCGGAGGCGATTCCGGCGTCGGACTGCCGAACCCCGGTCAGCGCACCGACCGTCATCGGCACGAACCCGAGGGCGAGACCGATGCCGCTGACGACGAAGGCCGGGAAGAGATCGGTCCAGTAGCTCCCGTTGACCGGCAACCTCGCGAACAACACGAGAGCGACCGCCGACAGGGCGAGCCCGCTCGTGAGCACGGGGCGAACCCCGAGCCGGTTGACGAGCGCCTGCGCGAGGCCGGAGAAGATGATCACCGCGAGCGTCAGCGCGATGTACGCGACGCCGGTCTTCAGCGCCGAGTAGTGCAGGACCTGCTGCATGTAGAGCGTCAGCAGGAAGAACTGCGAGAAGACCGCGGCGCCCATCAGCAAGCCGGTGATGTTCGACGCCGTCAGCGTCCTCAGCTTGAAGATCCGTAGCGGCAGAAGCGGCGCCTTCGACCGGAACTCGATCGCGAAGAACCCGAGGATCAGCACAGCCGACGCAGCGAGCAGGCCGATCGTCTCTGCGGTCACCCAGCCGTGCGTGGTCGCGCGGGTCAGCGCGTACACGAGCACCATCAGGCCGGAGGTGATCGAGGCCGCCCCGGCGAAGTCGAAGTGTCGGTGGTTGAGCTCTGCCTTGCTCTCGTTGAGCAGGAACGGGCTCAACGCGAGGACGGCGATTCCTGCGGGGACGTTGATGAAGAAGATCCACGACCAGCTGAAAGCGCTCGTCAAAGCACCGCCGAGCAGGACACCGGCGGCTCCACCGCTTCCCGACGCGGCGCCCCAGATGCCGAGCGCGAGGTTGCGCTCACGCCCCTCGCGGAACGTCGTGGTCAGGATCGACAGCGCGGCCGGCGACATCAGCGCCGCACCGAGGCCCTGGAGCGACCGGAAGGCGATCAGCGATCCCTCCGACCAGGCAAGGCCGTCGAGCAGCGACGCAACCGTGAACAGAGCCAGGCCGCCCATGAACAGCCTCCGGCGGCCGAGCAGGTCGGCGAGCCGGCCGCCGAGCAGGAGGACCCCTCCGAAGAAGATCGAGTAGGCCGTGATCACCCACTGCAGGCTCTCCTGGGAGAAATTGAGATCCGTCTTGATCGAAGGAAGCGCGACGTTCACGATCGCGACGTCCAGGACGACCATGAACTGCGCCGCCACGATCACCGCGAGCGCCAGCCACTTCTTCCGATCTGCGGACTCGATGTCCGCGGGCTGTGCAACAATTTCTGCGCTCATCTGTTGCTCCTTCGAATCGTTGACGGGTTCAACGATAACACAAGCCAACAGTTCGGTGCTACACTCATTGACGTGACGACGCAAGTCCCTGAATTTGCAGGCACTTCTCCTCCGCGGCTCGCGAAGGAGCTCCTTGACAACACCGCGTTCCTGATCGGCCGGCTCGGCTTTGCGTTCAAGGCGCGGGCGATGAAGGAGATCGAGGCCCAGGGCTTCAGCCTCTACGACTACAGCGTGCTCGAGATCCTCGCCGAGGAGGCGCGGGAGACCCAGGCGACGATCGCGGACGCGCTGCGCGTCGACCGCGGTCAGATGGTTGGCATCCTCGATCGCCTCGAGGAGCGCGGCCTGGTCGAGCGCAAGCGAGACCCGGACGACCGCCGCCGCCACGTCGTCAGCCTCACGGGCGAGGGCAGGCGCCAGCTCGTCCGGCTTCGCGCGAAGGTGACGGGGCTCCAGGACGAGCTGCTCGCGCCGCTCGACGAGAGCGACCGCGCCGCGCTGCACGACCTCCTGCTGCGGCTCGCCTGCTTCCACGACCCGCGCTGCGACCT
>JBPYFE010000033.1:0-11269 GCA_051986525.1 Gaiellaceae bacterium | reverse complement strand
TACTCCGGCGCCACTGACCCCTAGCGGCGCCGAACTGTGATGGTCGGGCTGTACCCGGCGAGGTAGCCGGCGCCCGCCTGGTTCACGGACATCGCCACACGGATGTGCGACTTGCCCTTCGGCAGCGTGGCCTTGAAGAGCGCCGTCGACTTGCCGCCGAGACGCACCTTCTTGATCGTGACCCACTGCCCGAACCGCGAGAGCCTCTGGGCGATGACGAACTTGCCCGCATGCGAGGTCGCGGACTGAACCGCCGTGGAGAACTTGCCGTTCCGGTACGAGAGCCGGATCCGCGGCCGCACCGAGACGCCGACGGTGATGCTCGTCCGTCCGTTCCACTTCGCCTGGTAGTTCGTGAGGATCTTCGTCGACGGCGAGAGGACGAGCTGCCAGTTGCCACCCGCTGCCGTGAGGACCGTCGTGAGCTCCTGGAACGAAGCCTGCGGATACGGCTGTGCGTAGATCGTGACCTTCTCGTTCGCGAGCCCACTCGAGACGGAGCCCGAGAGGGTCACGCCCTGGCCGTAGACGATGATCGGCAGCGACGCGCCGAGCGTCACGGCCGGCGGCGGGCCCGTCACCTTGACGACACCCTTGATCGCCGCGTTCAGGCCATCGTGGTAGTGGTACGTCCCGGCCGCGGTGAAGCGGTGCGAGTACGTCTTTCCGGGACCCAGGATCGGCGACACGAACGAGCCGTTGTTGGACACGACCTGATGGTTCTGCGTGTCCACGTTCTTCCACGTGATCGTGTCACCGGTCTTGATCGTGACTGTGGCCGGCGAGAACACCGACCGCTTGATCTGAACCGTCTTCGTGGCTGTCGAGGCCGTCGTGGCCGGGGCCGCACCGACGACGAGAGCCGCGACAGCGACGAGCGGCAGGAGGAGCTTCTTCATAACCACCTTCCCCTTCCGTTCGCTTCTCGACAGTCCTTACAACGGAGTAGGGGCGGAAAAGTTGCGGGTCGAATTACACCGTTCTTACGTCGGAAAACGTTTCGAATCCCGGATGACGCGCGCGACGCCGGTTGGCACGAGCGATTCCCACTCGCCGCCGTTTTGCAATGCGTCCCGAACCTCTGCTCCGGAGATCTCCTTCGCGGCTCCTTCGTCCAGCACGACGACCTCGTACCCCGCCTCGCGGAGCCGCTCGAGCTTCGTGCCGCCCCAATCGGAGAAAAGCCGGAGGTACTGCGTGATCCCGGCCGGAACGTACGCGGGCCACAGCTCCGGCTCGTTCACCGGGAACGGGATCACGTGCACCGCGGCCGGCTCGAGACCGGCGTCCGCTGCCGCGGCCTTAGCCATCAGCATCCGCTCGGCGTAGGAGAACGGGTTCGACTCCGGGAGGTGGCGCGCCGGGTCGCTCGGCTCCGGCTTCACGCGCGCGGGGTCCGGGTTGGTGATCCCGATCCAGACCTCGTCCGAGCGCTCGGCGGCTCCGCGGAGGTACTCGAGATGTCCGTTGTGGAAGGGCTGGAACCGCCCGTGGATCATTCCCCGCCGCATCAGCGGACGACGACCCCGGAGCCCTCCTCCACGCGGCCGATCCTGCGGATGAAAAGTTTCTTCCCCTCGAACTCAGCCTCGAGCGCCGGGCCCTGCTCGGCCGGCAGCGTCACGAGCAGCCCGCCGGCGGTCTGGGGGTCGAAGCCGAGCGCGACGATCGCCTCCGGCGCGCCGTTGAGCGCGACGTGCGCGGCGGCGAAGTCGCGGTTCCTCGGGTCGCCGCTCGTGCGGACGCCCTTGCGCGCGAGATCGAGGGCGCCGTCGATGGCGGGGATCCGTTCCCACTCGAGCACGATCTGGACCCCGCTCCGCTCCGCGACCTCGTGTGCGTGCCCGAAGAGGCCGAAGCCCGTCACGTCCGTGACCGCGTGCGGCGAACGCGTACGCAGCAGCTCGGCGGCGTCCTTGTTCAGCGTCCGCATCCAGCGAACGACCCGGTCGAGCTGCTGGGAGCCGGCGAGTCCCTTCTTGTGCCCGCTCATCACGAGCCCGGTCCCGAGTGGCTTGGTCAGGAAGACGGCGTCGCCGGGGCGCGCGCCGTTCTTCGGCCAGATCGCGTCCGGGTGGACGGTGCCGACGACCGCGAGGCCGTACTTCGGCTCCTCGTCCCGGATCGTGTGCCCGCCGGCAAGCAGCGCTCCCGCCGAGCGAACCTGCTCGTCGGCGGCGGCGAAGACGCGCGCGAGCACGTCGGTCGGAAGCTCCTCCGGAAAGGCCGCGATCGAAAGCGCGAGCAGCGGCGCGCCGCCCATCGCGAAGACGTCGTTGAGCGCGTTCGTCGCCGCGATCGCGCCGTAGTCGCCCGGGTCGTCGACCACGGGCGGGAAGAAGTCGAGCGTGAAGATCAGCGCCCGCTCGTCGTCGAGCCGGTAGACGGCGGCGTCATCCGCGGGCGCGAGGCCGACGAGCAGGTTCTCGGCCTCCACGGGCACGAATCCCTGCAGCAGCTCCTCTAGCCGGGCGGCGGAGTACTTCGCCGCACAGCCGCCGCAGGAGGCGAGGTCGGTGAGCTTGACGGACGAGGCGTCGAGGTTCATGCGGGCTCCTCGGTGGCGGAAACCATAGGGCTCTGTATCCCTTTCGTCCACAGACGTTTCAGCCGTTCGAGTTATTCCCCCGTGGCCGCAATAAAACGGGGGCCCGAAGGCCCCCGCTGTCAGGGGAGAGGAGGAGCTGTCAAAGCTCCTCCCGAGTTCGTTGTCCGCGCAGCTAACCCTTCTCGATCGGGACGTCGACGAGGTTGCCCCACTCCGTCCACGAGCCGTCGTAGTTCTTGACGGTCTCGTAGCCGAGCAGCTCGCGGAGGACGAACCACGTGTGCGCGCTGCGCTCGCCGATGCGGCAGTACGCGGTGACCTCCTTCTCAGGCGTCACGCCCTTGCTCTCGTAGAGCTCGCGCAGCTCGTCGGCCGACTTGAAGGTCCCGTCGTCCCGCACCGCCTGCGCCCACGGGATCGAGGCGGCGGTCGGGATGTGGCCGGCCCGCTGCGCGCCCTCCTGTTCGTAGCCGGGCGGCGAGATCAGCTCGCCGGAGAACTCCTGCGGGCTGCGCACGTCGACGAGCGCCTTCGTCTGCTCGCCGATGCCCTGCTGCACCGCGTCGCGGCGGGCGCGGATCGACTCGTCGCGCTCAGCGGCCCGGTACTCGGACGGGGAAGGCTGCGGGACGTCCGTCGTCAGACCGCGGTCCTCGTCGGCCCACTTCGTCCGGCCGCCGTCGAGGATGCGCACGTCCTGGTGGCCGTAGATCTTCAGGTACCAGTACGCGTAGGCGGCGAACCAGTTGTTCTTGTCTCCGTAGAGGACGACGGTCGAGTCGTTCGAGATGCCCTTCTCGCTCATCAGCCGCTCGAAGGTCGGCTTGTCGACGAGGTCGCGCTCGACCGGATCCTGCAGGTCGTCGCGCCAGTGCAGCTTGATCGCGCCCTCGATGTGGCCGTCGTCGTAAAGGCTCGGGTCCTCGTCGACCTCGGCGACGACGACCGAGTCGTCGTCGAGGTGGTCGGCCAGCCAGGCCGTGGTGACGAGCACCGGCTTCGCGTATCCGTTCTCCGCCATCCGTCGTCCTCCTATACAAAGTGAAGTAACGCGCCTCGCGCGAGCCTACCACGCAGCCTTGGCTAGAGCTCGCCGGGCGTGCGCACGATCTTCCAGATCATGTAGAGGCCGAGGACGACGGCCAGGCAGAAGCCGCCGAAGGCGAGCCACTGCAGGGCGTGCACACGCGCCAGCAGCGCCGACGAGAGCAGCAGCCCGACGACGATCAACGCGGCGCCGATGCGGTTGCCGACCGAGCGGAGGACGTGCTCGATCCCGTCCAGGTCGGTCGGCACGACGCCGACCTTGAGCGTCCCGGTCTCGAGCCGGTCGGCGATCTCGCCGATCCGCCGCGGCAGCCGCGTCAGCGGGCCGAGCTGCGTGAACGCGAGCGTCATCAGCTGCTCGGGCTCGAGCCGGCGCTCGGCCTCGGTCAGCATCAGGTCGGTCGCCTCCTCGTCCAGGAGCCCGATCGGGTCGAGCTCCGGGTCGAGCGTCCGCGCGATCGAGTCCGCCTGTGCGAGCGTCTTGCCGACGAGCGCGAACGACGGCGGCAGCCGGATCCCGTACTGGAGGCAGATCCGCTGCATGTCGGCGAGCGCCTCGCCGGCGCGAATCCGCGACAACGGCCGCCAGTGGTAGCGCGGGAGCTTCCGCCGCAGCTCGTGGACGAACGCGGGCTCGTCCGAGTCGAGCGTCGTCAGCGAGAGGCTGAGGAGCAGGCTGGCGACGTCGTCGGCACGGTTCCGCGCGATCGCCAGGAGCAGCAGGGAGAGCGTCGTGCGCGTCTCCTCGTCGAGCCGGCCGAGCAGACCGAAGTCGAGCAGCGCCAGGCGGCCGTCCTCGGTGAGCAGGACGTTCCCCTGGTGCGGGTCGGCGTGGTAGACGCCCTCGACCGTGACCTGCCGGATGTAGGCGCGGAAGAACTGCCGAGCGAGCCGCTTCGCCTCCTCGGGCGGGAGCCCGTGGTCGGCGGAGACCTTCTTCCCGTTCACGCGCTCGAGGACGAGCACCTCCTCGGTGACGTACGGCCGGATCACGCGCGCGACCGTCAGCTCTGGGAAGTCCGCGACGATCTGCGCGACGAGCTCCGTGTTGTGCGCCTCCTCGGTCAGGTCGAGCTCGCCGCGCAGGTGCACCTCGAGCTCGTCCGTGAGCGCCTCGAGCTGGAGCAGCTGCGCCGTCTCGGAATGCTTGGCCACGAACTTGACGCTCGAGCGCATGACGTCGAGGTCGACGTCGACCTGCTCGAGCACGTCGGGCCGGCGAACCTTGACCACGACCTCGCGGCCGTCCTTGAGCAGCGCCGAGTGCACCTGCGCGATCGAGGCGCTCGCGAGCGGCTCGCGCTCGATGCCGGCGAAAGCGTCACGGCCGATCTCGGCGTCGATCGTCCGCTCGATCTCGCCGAACGGGACCGGAGGCGCGTCGTCGACGAGCTTCGTCAGCTCCTCGATGTAGACGTCGGGGAGCAGGTCGGACCGCGACGAGAGCAGCTGGCCGAGCTTCACGTAGGTCGTGCCGAGCTCCTCGAGCCCGCGCCGGAACTCGACGGCGCTCTCGCGCGACGCCGGCCGCTCGCCGACGACGCCGATCTCGCGCAGGACGCGCGTCAGCTTGCTGCGCCTGGCGACGCGGGCGACCTCGACCGACCGCTTCAGCCGCTGGGTGCGGGCTCCCACGGAGTCTCTATGTCCGCAGCAGGTAGCGCCGAATCGCCGCCTCGAGCTCGGGCGCCGAGACCGAGCCCATGAACTTCGCCTTGATCCGTCCGTCGGAGCCGACGAGGAACGTCCACGGCTCGGTCGCGAGGTTCCACTGCTTCATCCAGCGGTTGTAGCCGCGGGACGGCACGTTGCGGTCGAAGACCTCGACATGGATGAAGCGGATGCCGCTGCCCGCGAAGCGGCGGCGGACGTAGTCGACCACGTCGACCACCGGGCCGCAGGTGCGGCTCGTGCAGTAGCGCGGGGTGGCGAACGTGACCACGAACGGCCTGTGAGCAGCGAGCGAGCCGGCGACCGAATAGCGAAGCAGCGCCAGGTCGGGCGGGATCCGCGTGGTCAGGCGCGAGATCGGCAGACCTTGGCCGAGCGTCGGCGTGGCGGAGCTCGGTGCCCGCGCGCCGACGACCGGCGACTGCGAACGCCGCGCGACCTGAAGCTCCCCGTAGGCCTGGACCTTGGCGCCGTCCGGCTGCGCGACGAGCCAGTACGTGCCCGGCCGCGGGATCCGGAGGTGGACGACGTAGATGTGGCCGACGCCGCCGGAGGCGAGCTCGTGCGTTCCGGGCGGCCCGATCTGCTCGAGCGTCGCCGTCGCCGTCTGGGACGGGCGATCCGAGCGGGAGCGTGCGAGCCAGACGCGCGCGCGCGGCCGTTCGACCGCGCGTGCGTCGTGTCTGATCACCAAGAAGGAGTACCGCACGTCGCCGACAGCGAAATCCGTGTCGCCTGCGACCACGGCGACGTCTTCTCCGGGCCTCGCGATCAGCGCAGCGAGAGAACCGGGTGCGGCAGCAGTGTTTCGTGACCCCGAATGCGTTCCGCAGGCGGTCGCGGCGAGCGCGACGACCACTGCGACGAGAACGGCGCGCACGGGCCCGAGTGTAGCCCCGGGCCCGCGCAGGGCCTCACGCCAGAATGAAGAGGACCTGGCGCGGGCCTACTGAACCGTGCCGCCGTCGAACATGCTCGAGATCTTGCCGCCGTCGAACATGCTGGCCGGCTTGTTGCAGGCGGGCTTGTTCTTCGCCAGTGCGGCGCCCGGGAGAGCAACAGCTGCAGCGAGGGCGAGCAGGAGAGCGATGTAGCGCGACTTCTTCATTACACCTCCTTTCATCGGCTAGAAGCGGACGTCCTGGAGAGCCTCTGCCGCCTGGCGGTAGAGGTTGGCTGCAACTCGATCGTCTCCTCGCTTCGCGGCGAGGTCGCCCCGCGCCATCCAGGCGGCTGCCCGGTGGCTGAGGGACTCGAGCTGCTCGGCGCTGGAATCCGAGGCGCGGAGGAACTCCTCCGCCTCGTCCAGACGCCCCTGCTCCATCAGCGCCCGGCCCAGCACGAGCTGGGTCGGTGCGACGTGGTAGAGGAAGTTCTCGCGGTCCTCCATCAAGGAGAGCGCGTGGCGTGCCTCTTCCTCCGCCGTCTGCGCATCGCCCGTCATCAGGTGTACGTGGGCGAGTGAAGAGACGACGTTGGCGGCTTCCGCGTCGCTGCCCTTGTCCAGCAGCACGCGGTACGCGTCCTTCAGGTACTCGATCGCCTGCTCGGACTTGCCGAGCTGGAAGTTCAGGCCACCGAGGTTGTTGAGCAGCCGGCCGACGCTTCGTTCGTCGTTCAGCTGCTCGTAATGGGCCTTGGCACGCTCCGCGTAGTTGCGCGCCTGGACCCAATGCCCCATCCGCTCGCTGACAAGAGAAGCCTGGAAGAAGACGTCCGCGGTCTTGCGCGGATCGTCGAGCGCCTGCGCGAGCTCGAGCGCGCGCTCGACGTCCTCGCGCGCTGCTTCGAGATCCCGCTGACGCCGGTAGCAGCGCGAGCGCCAGCCGAGGATGTCGGCGCGCAGCCGGTCGCACGGCAGCTGCGAGCCCTCGGCGAGGGTCAGGGCCTCGTTGAGGAGGCCGACCGCGGTCGCGATGCTGGAAAGCTGGTACCTGCAGACGCCGAGCCGGAAGAACACCTCGGCCCGGTCGACGTCGGAGAACTCGGGCGCCTCTCCGAGCATGCGCGCCCGATTCAGGAGCTCGATCGCGTGCTTGACCTCGCCGGCCTCCATCCGAGACCACGCCTCGCCGGAGAGATGCCGAACCTCGAGCTCGGTGACGCCGGTCGCGAGGACGGCCGTCTTGCAGTTCTCGAACTCCTCGTTCGCCTGCTCGAACTGGCCGGACTCGGACAGCGCCTCCGCGCGCGCGAGCAAAGTCTCGACGCGCCGACGCTCGTCGGCCGAGACCCCGCGCTCGAGGAAGCCGGGGTCGACGCCGAGCTTCTGCGCGAGCCACTCGATCGTCTCGCGCGTGGGCCGGGTCTTGCCGCGCTCGATCTGGCTGACGTACTCCTTGGAGAAGCGCTCGCCCGCGAGATCGGTCTGCGTCATGCCCGCGGCCACGCGCAACTGCCGCAGGCGCTCGCCCAGGCGGTTGCCCGAGGACGCGACGCGGCGGGTATTTGCGGCAGCCTTAGCCATGACAGCCTCACGGGAAGTCAACTGCATACTTCACAAGTACGCAAGGGGGTCCGGCCGGGCATCCCCCTAAAAGGGCATGTCTGAGGGAAAATCGAGTCAACTCGAATCGGTTCAAAATCACTTGATCGAGCTACTTGACTGACCAGTGGCTCGGCGCTATGGTCAGTCAACTCTGCAGGGCCGCCGGACGCCAGGTCGGTACTGCAGGGGGCGCGCCATAGAATGGCGACGGATGGCCCCGAAGCGTGGCTGGGCCGCAGAGTCATAGCTTCGGGGCCGTCGCCTCTACGAGCCGCTCAAAATAGAACAGAAGGGCCCCGGGAGCCGCAGCCGGGGCCTTTCGTTTTTCAGGCTTCGGCGTCGCCGGTCATCCAAGCCCGGCGGCTGGCGAAGACGGCCTCGAAATCAGCTTCGCCCACTGTTCCCAAGCGGCGGTCCATCGTGGACAAGAGGCCCAGGGAGATGAACATCCACGCTTCGGCGTCCGGGTCGCGCTCTTTCACGATCCCGCCCGCGACCTGCGAGCGCCGGATCACGTCGGCGACGTAGTCGTGCACCTCTCGCACCTGGTCGCGCAGGTACCTGCGGATCTTCGGATCCTCGCTCGCCTGGTTCAGGGCCTGGATCCAGAGGTCGGAGAGCATGATCCGGTCGCCGCTGCGCTGCAGCTGGACATAGAGGCGGCCGATCGCCGCAATCCAGAACCGCGGATCCGGCTCGTTCTCGATCGCCTCGTCCCACAGGGCGCGGACGTGGTCCCAGCCGGCTTCGAGGCAGGCGAGGTAGAGGTCGCGCTTCGAGGGGAAGTGCCTGTAGAGCACGGGCTCGCTGACGCCGCTCTCGCGGGCGATCTCCGCCGTGGTCGCGCCGTGGTAGCTCGACTTCGCGAACACGCGGCAGGCGGCGCCGAGGACGCAGCGGCGGCGCTCGTCCGCCCTCATCCGGGGACGTGTCGCGCTCACGCGGCCTCGGCGACAGGCTGCCGCTGCTCGACGTGCCGGACCTTGCGGATCAACACGACGGCGGCGAGCGCGGCGCCCAGGCAGATCACTGCGCTGACGCGCATCCCGAAGGTCAGCCCGTGGACGAACGCCTGCGGCGGCGCCTCGCCGGCGTGCAGGGCGGCCGTCGTCCGGTTGGTGATGATCGCGCCCATCACGGCGATCCCGAGCGCGACGCCGACCTGGCGGAACGTGTTGAGCACGCCGGAGGCGACGCCCGCCTTGTCGACCGAGACCGATCCCATCGCCGCGGCGGACATCGGCGTCATCACGAACGACATACCGAGGCCGCCGAGGATGAAGCCCGGCAGCATGTGCCAGAAGCTCGAGGTCAGCGTCACCGTCGAGAGCCAGGCGCAGCACGCGGCGACCGTCGTCATGCCGCCGGCGATCAGCCAGCGCGAGCCGACGTGGTCGGAGAGCTTCCCGGCGATCGGCGCGAAGATCACGACCATCAGCGTCCACGGCAAGAGCGCCGCCCCCGCCTGGGTCGGCGACCAGCCGCGGAAGGTCTGCATGTAGATCGGGAAGAAGACGAAGATCCCGAACATCGCCAGCGTCACCAGGATCGCGACGATGTTCGCGCCCGCGAAGGTGCCGTTCTGGAACAGGTGCACGTCGAGCAGCGGCAGCCGCTGGTGGAGCTCGAGCAGGACGAACGCGACGAGCCCGATCACGGCGACCGCGAACAGCCCGAGGATCCGCGGCGACGTCCAGCCGTACGAATGGCCCTCGATCAGCGCGTAGACGAGCGCGAACAGGCCGATCCCCGACGTCAGGAGACCGGGGAGGTCGAGGCGCTGCTCGTGCGAGGTGTCGCGCGACTCGGGGATCACGAAGATCGAGACCAGGATCCCGAGCACGCCGATCGGCACGTTGACGAAGAAGATCCAGTTCCAGGAGATGTGCTCGGTGATGATCCCGCCGAGCAGCGGCCCGATCGCGAGCGCCATCGCCGAGACGCCGGCCCAGATCCCGATCGCCATGCCGCGCTCGCGCGCGGCGAAGGTCGCCGAGATGATCGAGAGCGTCGCGGGCATCATCAGCGCGGCGCCGACGCCCTGGACGGCGCGGGCCGCGATCAGCTCTCCCGCGCTGGACGAGAGCCCGCAGAAGAGCGAGGAGAGGGTGAAGACCGCGACGCCGAGGAGGAAGATCTTGCGCCGGCCGAGCAGGTCGCCGAGCTTGCCGCCGGTGAGCAGGAGCGACGCGAAGGTGAGCGCATACGCGGCGACCGTCCATTCGAGCTCGGAGCGGCTGATCGCGAGGTCGTGCTGGATCGCGGGCAGCGCGACGTTCACGACCGTGTTGTCGAGCATGATCATGAACAGCGCGAAGCACAGCGCTCCCAGCGTCCACCACTTCTTGTTCTCGTCGGCGAAGATCCTCGCGCGCATGCGTCTCCTCTCGGCTCTAAGTTAGTCTCGACTACGTTAGCGGTCACTAGCTAGAGGCGCAAGACTACGCTTCGGCTGGGATGGAGGTCATCTGGCGCCCGAGCGACGAGGTCCTCGAGCACGCGAACGTCGTGCGGCTGATGCGGAAGGCCGAAGTCGACGACTTCCGCGCCCTGCAGCGCCGTTCCGCCGAGGATCCCGAGTGGTTCTGGCCGCTCGCGATCGAGGACATGGACCTCGAGTTCTCCCGCCCGTGGGACCGCGTCATGGACCTGTCGCGCGGGCCCGAATGGGCGACCTGGTTCGTCGGCGGGAAGCTCAACCTCGCCTGGAACTGCGTCCATCGTTGGGCCGAGCGGACGCCCGACGTCGCGGCCGGGGTCTGGCAGTCCGAGGACGGCGAGCGGCACTCGATCTCCTACGCGCAGCTCTCGCGCGCGGTGACGAAGTTCGCCGAGGCGCTCGTCGCGCTCGGCGTCGAGCCGGGCGATCGGGTCGCCTTCTTCCTGCCCATGTCGCCGGAGGTGCAGATCGTCTCGCACGCGTGCGCACACATCGGCGCCGTCCAGGTGCCGATCTTCTCGGGCTTCGCGGCGCCCGCCGTCGCGCAGCGGCTCCAGCACTCGGAGGCGAAGGTCGTCGTGACGGCCGACGGCTCGCTGAGGCGCGGCCGCGAGGTGCCGATGAAGGAGATCGTCGACGAGGCGCTGCGCGAGGCGCCGTCGGTCGAGCACGTGGTGGTCTGGCGCCGGCTCGGCAAGGACGACGTGCCGATGAAGCCGGGGCGCGACCTCTGGGACGCCGAGGCGATGGAGGGGCGGACCGGCTCGCTCGAGCCGCTCGAGTTCGACTCCGAGCATCCGTACCTGCTGACGTACACGTCCGGGACGACCGGGGCGCCGAAGGGCGTCGTCCACGTCCAGGGCGGCTTCCTCGTCTCGATCGCGCGGGAGGTCGCCTACCAGGCCGACGCAAAAGCCGGCGAGGTCGTCCACTTCGTCACCGACATGGGCTGGATCATGGGGCCGTGGGAGGTGGTCGGCGGCGGCGCGCTCGGCTGCACGGTCCTCTTCGCGGAGGGGGCGCCCGACTGGCCGGCGGCCGATCGGCTCTGGGGTCTCGTCGAGAGCGAGCGCGT
>JBPYFE010000032.1:0-30917 GCA_051986525.1 Gaiellaceae bacterium | reverse complement strand
AAGGGCCGAAGACGGCCGCGTTCCGGCTCCGGTTCCAGGGAGGCGCCGAGCTCGTCCTCACCGAGGCCGGCTCGAAGAAGCGGGCCGGCGTCTGGATCCTCAGCCCGGAGGCCGCCGACGCCGAGGTTGCGCACCTCGGCCCCGAGGCGCTGGGGCTCGGCGCGGAGCGCCTGGGCGAGATCTGCGCGAACGAGTCGCGGCGCCTGCACTCGCTCCTCCGGGACCAACGCGTGCTCGCAGGCATCGGCCGCGCCTGGGCGAACGAGATCCTCCACCACGCGAAGCTGTCGCCTTACGCGCTGACGTACGAGCTCTCGAGCGACGAGGTCGAGCGCCTCGCCACGGCGATCGACGCGGAGCTCTCGCGCGGGCTCGAGCTGCGCGAGCAGGGCGCCGGGGACAAGCGCGTCTACCGCGTCCACGACCGGCTCGGCGAGCCGTGCTACGTCTGCGGCACGCCGATCGCGCGCGTCGACTACGAGGAGCACACGGTCTACTACTGCCCGGACTGCCAGACGGAAGGACGCGTCCTCAAGGACAGGCGTCTCTCGCGGCTGCTGAAGTAGTCAGGCCGATCCGTCGGCAGACGGGTATCTCCAGACGACCGCCGTTCGCTGCGAATCGACCGGGGTGACCGTCTCCGTCGGCACCGCACCGAGTCTCCGCGCGACTCGCTGCGAGCGGACGTTGTCGGGCGCGATCAGGGAGACGAGCCGGTCGATGGATCGGCAGCGGCGTGCCCACTCCCGGATCGCCGCGGCCGCCTCGGTCGCATACCCGCAGCCCCAGTGCGCCCGGATCAGGGCCCAGCCGAGCTCCGGCTGGGCGTGACTTCCCGCCGCAGTCCAGCTCGACGGCGTCCAGCCGCGCGTGTCGAAGATCATCAGCCCGGCCTGGCCGACGACCCGGCGGTCGCCGTCCGCGGTTTGGATGACGAACGGGCCGATCCCGTCGGTCCTCCAGCCCCCGATCCCGCCTTCGACGAGGGCGCGAGCTTCCCCCGGCGTCGAGACGGCCGCCTTGCCCAAGCCGTCCATGACCTCGGGATCCGCGAACAGCGCCTGGAGAGCCGCGGCATCCTCCGCAGTCGGCGGACGCAGCCGGAGCCTCTCCGTGTCGAGGCGAAGGCTTTCCCAGGCCACCGTGTCGGGAGCCACCTCCGACGAGAGTAACGTCCGCCCACGTGAGCGAGATCATGCAGGCGCTGTACGCCGGCGACCGCGAGCGGGCGGAGCAGCTCGCCCACGACCGGGAGCTGGACGTGTTCGAGGCGTCTGCGCTCGGCGAGCTGCGACAGCTTCAGCGGCTGCTCGGGTCGGATCCCGGGCTCGCCAACGCCCGTGCGAGCGACGACTTCACGCCCTTGCACTACGCGGCCTTCTTCGGCGGCCCGGAAGCGGCGCGGCTGCTCCTCGAGCACGGCGCGGACGTGGACGCGTACGCCGACAACGAGCTCGGCGTCCATCCGCTCAACAGCGCGGTCGCCGCCGGCGCGAAGGAGACGGTCGAGCTCCTGCTCAATGCCAGCGCCGATCCGAACGCCCCGACGCGCAGCGGGCACTCGCCGCTCGACGTCGCGCTCGCGAACGGCGACGACGAGATCGCCGAGCTGCTCAGGGCCCGCGGCGCCGCGTCCGTCTAGCCCACGTGCGCGCGCGTCACCTCGGCGGGGTCGGTGCAGCCGAGGTGGATCAGGCAGAGCTCGGTCTCGCGGCGTAGGAGCTCGAGCACCCGCGCGACGCCTTCCTCGCCGCCGACGGCGAGCCCCCAGAGGACCGCTCTACCCGCGAGCACGGCCTGAGCGCCGAGCGCGAGCGCCTTGATGACGTCCGTCCCGCGGCGGATGCCGCCGTCAAGCAGGATCTCGGTCCGCCCTCCGGCGGCGTCGACGACCTCCGGCAGCGCGTCGATCGTCGCCGCGACGCCGTCGAGCTGACGGCCACCGTGGTTCGAGACGACGATCCCGTCGACGCCGTGCTCGACCGCGACGGTCGCGTCCTCCTCGGTCAGGATCCCCTTCAGCAGCAACGGCAGCGGACACGTCTCGCGGAGCCATTCCAGGTCGCGCCACGAGATCGAGGCGTCGACGATCTTCCCGAGTGCGAGATGGAAGTCGCGGCGCGCGAGCGCGTGCGGGATGTTCGGCGTCGGCAGGTCGTCCGGGAGCGCGAAGGCCGTGCGCAGGTCACGCTCGCGCCGGCCCGCGGCGGCGAAGTCGATCGTCAGCACGACCGCCTCGAAGCCGGTTTCGGCGACACGCGCGAGCAGGTCGCGCGTGAACTCGCGGTCGCTCGACCAGTAGAGCTGGAACCAGCGCCGCCCTTCCGGCGCCGCGGAGGCGAGCTCGGCCGGGGTCACGCTCGACAGGGTCGAGAGGCACATGACCGTTCCCGCCGCGGCTGCGGCGCGCGCCGTCGCGAGCTCGCCGTCCGGATGCGCGAGCCGCTGGAAGGCGGTCGGGGCGACGAGCAGCGGCATCGAGACCTCGCGGCCGAGGACGGTCTTCGCCGTCGAGACGGAGCTGACGTCGACGAGCATCCGCGGGCGCAGGCGCAGGCGGGCGAACGCGGCGAGGTTGTCGCGCAGTGTCGCCTCGTCGCCCGCACCGCCGGCGAAGTAGCCGAACGGGCCCGGCTCGAGCCGCCGCTCGGCCTCCCGCTCGAAGTCGGACACGTTCAGCAGGCCGTCCATGCTCATGCAGGCAGCCGAATGCGGAGCGTCTCGCCCTCGAGCGCGAGCTCGCCGTCGAGCGCGCGGACGAGCCGGTTCGCAACCGCGGCGCCGAGGTCGCGCAGGTCCTCGCCGAGCACGACGGGCGCCGAGGCCTCGGTGATCGGCGCGACCGTGATCTCGGGTCCCTCGGCGGTGACCGAGACCTCGTCCAGCCCGCCGTGGCGGAGCGCACACTGGACGAGCGCGCTGATCGCGCGCCCGGTCGCCTCCGGATCGACGCGAACGGGACCGCCGGCGCCCTCGACGCGCACACGCTCCGGCCCGAGCCGCGCGACCGCCTCGTCGGCGAGCGCGCGCGTGTCGGCGTCGCGCAGCGTCGGCGAGTAGCGGCCGCCCTCGATCCGGGCCGCGAGGCCGAGCTCGTCGAGCAGCTCGACCATCTGCGCGGACGCGGCCTCGATCATCTCGACGTAGCGGGACGCGGGCTCGACGAGCTCGCCGGAGCGGTTGAGCGTCTTCGCGAAACCGCTGACGGTCGCGAGCGGCGTCCGCAGATCGTGCGCAGCGAGCGAGACGAGACGTGAAAAGCTGCTGTTATCGGCCATGAGGGCGTTGGTACGGTTGTCGCGTTGTCCGAGCGCACGCATCTTCTCACGCACGATCTGCAGGCTTCGCTGCCTGAAGTCCAGCTCGGCCTGTCACGGGCAGGCGTTCGGGGCGTCCGCAAGGCGATCCGGGTCCGCTACGGCGACTCCGAGAAGCTGATCGCGGCCGACATCGACTGCGCCGTCGACCTCGATCCGGCGCAGAAAGGCGTCCACATGTCGCGCTTTCCCGAGCTGTTCGAGGAGGCGATCGAGGAGGTCGTGATCGAGGAGGCGCTGCTGGTCGAGCAGCTCGCCGCACACATCGCCGCGCAGATCGTCGAGCGCCAACGGGCGCTCCGAGCCGAGGTGAAGATCGTCGCGCAGTATCCGCTCGAGCGCCGGACTCCGGTCACGGACCTGCCGACCCAGGAGCTCGTCTCGCTGATCGGGATCGCCGCCGCCTCGGAGCGCCGCACGCGGCAGGTCGTCGGCGTCGAGGCGACCGGGATCAACGCGTGCCCGTGCGCCCAGGGCCTGGTTCGCGAGGCGGCGCGGGAACGGCTGGAGGAGGACGGTTTCTCGGCCGAGGACGCCGAGCGCGTGCTCGAGCTCGTGCCCGTCGCGACGCACAACCAGCGGGGTCGGGGCACGCTTTACGTCGGTACCTGCGGCGCCGTGAACGCAGAGCAGCTCGTCCGGATCGTCGAGGGCTCGATGAGCGCGCCCGTCTTCGGCCTGCTCAAGCGGCCCGACGAGCTCGAGATCGTCGAGCGCGCCCACGCGCACGCCCGCTTCGTCGAGGACTCGGTGCGCCTCGCGCTGCGCGACGTGCTCGAGACGTACCCCGGTCTCGACGACGACGACTTCCTCTTCTCGCGCCAGGTGAACTTCGAGACGATCCATGACCACGACGTGGTCGCGGAGCGGTTCGGAACCGCGGGCGAGCTGCGCGGCGAGCTCGACGGCGTGCGCAGCGAGAGGCACACAGAGCTTCGCGGGTGGCTCGGGCGCTAGCTCGTCACGGCGTCGCGCCCGCGGCCTGATCCTTGCCGCGGCGGAGGCGCATCTTCGTCTCCGTGCCCGAGCGCAGCCGCTGGATGTTCGAGCGGTGCAGCACGAGCACGCCGAGCGCCGCGACGACGGCGAAGGCGATCACCGGCCACGGCTCGCCGAGCGCGACCGCGACGATCGGCAGCGACAGCGCCGCCGTGATCGACGCGACCGACGCGTAGCGGCAGACCGCGAAGACGACGATCCAGACGACCGCGCCGATCCCGCCGACGAGCGGCGCGACGCCGAGGAAGGCCCCGCCGGTCGTCGCCACGATCTTGCCGCCGCGCTCGAAGCGGAGGAACAGCGGCCGCCAGTGGCCGAGCATCGCCGCGCCGCCGGCGATCACGCCCCAGAGCGGCCCGGCGACGAGCGAGGCCACGAACGCCGGCACGAACCCCTTCAGCGTGTCGAGCACGACGACGGCGATCCCGAGCCGGGCGCCGAACGTCCGCCAGACGTTGGTCGCACCGATGTTCCCGCTCCCGACCGTCCGGATGTCGACGCCGCGGAGCCAGCGGACGAGCCAGTAGCCGAACGGCAGCGAGCCGGAGAGGTAGCCGCCGAGGACGAGCAGGGCGTCGGTCACGTTCACAGCGTACGGCCGCTACGGCTGGATCTGATAGCGGTTGACCCAGTCGTTGACGACGGCCCAGTCGAGGTTCGCGAAGAACGCGTCGATGTAGGCGCCGCGGTCGGTCTGGAAGTCGAGGAAGTACGCGTGCTCGTAGACGTCGAGCGCGACCAGCGGGGTGGCGTTCCAGATCGGGAACGTGTTCTGCGTGTCGCCGACGTAGTTGAACAGCCGACCCTCGTCCCAGTCGTACGCAGTCCAGGCCCAGCCCCGGCCGGCCATGCCGGACGCCTTCAGGTCCCTCCGCCAGTCCTCGGCCGAGCCGAAGTCGCGCTCGATCAGCCGGCCGATCAGCCCGTCCGGGTTCCCGCCGTCGCCGCCGAGGTGCTCGAAGTAGATCTCGTGGTTCTTGATCCCGCCGACCGCGAAGGAGAGCTCGACCTTGAGCGCGCGGAGCTCGGAGTAGACCTGGTTCGCCGAGGAAAGGTCGACGGAGCCCAGCTTCTCGAGGATCTCGTTCCGCTTCGACACGTAGCCCTCGTACAGCCGGTAGTGCGCCTCGACGCTCTCGCGGGAGATCCCGTCGAGCTCGAGCAGCTCGGGCTTCAGCTGCCGCGCGGTGATCTCCTCGTGGTTGTACGCCAGCGTGGCCACTGCACTCCTTTCGTAAAGACGGAGGCCGAGCATAGCCGGGCCCGGACGCGGTAGCCTCGCCGGAGAGAGACGAACGAAGGAGAGGGCGACATGGCTTTCGAAGTGCCCCCGCTGCCGTACGACTACGCAGCACTCGAGCCGCACATCGACGAGCAGACGATGCGGCTGCACCACGACAAGCACCACCAGGCGTACGTGGACAAGGCGAACGCCGCGCTCGAAGGGACGCCGCAGGAGAACGAGTCGGCCGACCGGATCCTGACGATCCTCGACGAGCTGCCCGCGGACAAGCAGACCGCCGTCCGCAACAACCTCGGCGGCCACGTCAACCACAGCCTGTTCTGGGAGATCATGAGCCCCGACGGCGGCGGCGAGCCGGAGGGCGAGCTCGCAGCCGCGATCGACGATGCCTTCGGCGGGCTCGACGAGCTGAAGAAGGCGGTCAACGACGGCGGGGTCAACCGCTTCGGTTCAGGCTGGTCGTGGCTCGTCCACGACGGCACCGCGCTCTCGGTCTATTCGACGCCGAACCAGGACTCGCCGATCATGCAGTCGCACGAGCCGCTGCTCGGGATCGACGTCTGGGAGCACGCGTACTACCTCAAGTACCAGAACCGCCGCCCCGACTACCTCGAGGCCTGGTGGAACGTGGTCAACTGGCCCGCCGTCGCCGAGCGCTACGCACGGGCGAGCGGCAAGGTCCGCGCCGCGAGCTAGCGAAATCCGAGGCCGCCGGGGTCCCCGTCCCGGCGGCCTCGTTCACCGCAGACCTGGGCTAGCTGCGAATGGCGGCGCTCGTGGCCGGGAGGTAGCACGTCCCGGCCTGGGAGGCGAGCAGGACGACGCGCACCTTCGGATGACGCTTGATCCGCGCCGTGAAGCTCGCGCTCGTCAGCGGCGGATTCGTCTGCGACGCCGTCTTCAACGTCACCTTCTTCACGGTCCGCCACTTCGTCGACGTGCGCCGCTGGAAGACGACGTACTTGCCGACGAACGACTGCGCCGCGGTGAGCGTGACGGTGAAGTGGCGCACCGTCGTGCCGCCGTTCTTCTTCAGGCTCAGCGCCGGCGAGACAGAGACTGCGACCGCGGTGCTCGTCGAGTTCTTCTGCTTCGCCTCGTAGGAGGAGTTGATCGCCGGCTTGACGGCTGTCGAGAACGAGCCGTTCGACGTCTGCGCCGTCGTCAGCTTCTTGTAGGCCGTCTGCCCGCACTCCTTGGCGAGGATGTCGACGGGGTTGCTGGTCTTCGTGCTCGAGACGGTCCCCGAGAGCGTCGTCGAGCCGCCGTAGGCGACCGCTGTCGGCGCCGCCTTCAGCGCGACCGTGGGAGGCGCCGCCGCGACCGGCGCCGCGAAGAGGGCGGCGATCGCTGCGGCGAGCGGCAGTTTCTTCATCTGAACAAGCTCCTGTTCGTTGGGTGTGTTCGAGAAGACGCTGCACAGAGGCGAAATTTGCGACGTGCTATGACTCTCCGATGCGCGCGCTCGTCACGGGCGGAACGGGCAGGGTCGGCGCGGCGATCGCCGCCCGGCTCGTAGCCGACGGAGCCGCGGTCGTGGCCGCCGGCCGGGCCGACGGCGACGTCGCGCGGCCCGAGCAGGCGCGGGCGCTCGTCGAGCGCGCCGCGGCCGAGCTCGGCGGCCTCGACCTGCTCGTCAACGCCGCCGGCGAAGGGTTCGCGCCCAAGGACGTGCTCGAGCTGACCGAGTCCGACTGGGAGCTCGCCTTCGGCGCCACCGCGAAGGGCAGCTTCTTCGTCACCCAGGCGGCGGCGCCGTACCTGCGCGAGAGCAACGGCGTCGTCGTGATGATCGAGGACGTGGCGGCGTACCAGCCTTGGCCGTCCTTCGCCGCCCACTCGGCCGCCAAGGCGGCCCAGGCGATGCTGACGCGCGTCTTCGCGCGGGCGCTCGCGCCGGAAGTGCGTGTCTGCGGAGTCGCTCCGGGCGCGGTCGCGGTCGAGCCCGGTCAGCACGAGCGGCGCGCCGCCGAGGCGCCGCTCGGCCGGATCGGCTCGCCCGACGACGTCGCCGAGGCGGTCGCCTTTCTCGCCGGCGCCGACTTCGTGACGGGCGCCTCGCTCGTCGTCGACGGCGGGCGTCTGCTGCAATCCGGAATGCCGTGAACGTCCGTAAAGACGATGAGATGGAGCTCGCACTCGAACTCCGCAGCGAACCTCGCGTCCAGGAGCGTAGGCCGGCGCCCGCCGAGGGCTGCACCGACGGCCAGCTGCTCGAGCGCATCGCCGGCGGCGACCGGGAGGCGTTCGACGTCCTCTACCGCAGATTCGTACGGCCGGTTTTCGCGCTCGCGCTGCGCCGGCTCGGCGACCGCGGCCGCGCCGAGGACGCGACCCAGGAGACCTTCGCGTCCGTCTGGCGTTCCGCGCGCAGCTACAAGCCGGACCGCGGGCCCGGCGCGCCGTGGCTCTACGCCGTGGCGCGGAACGCGATCGTCGACCGCACCCGCCAGCGCACGGAGACGCCGATGGAGCCGCCGGACGAGCCGGCGCGAGAACCGGGCCCGTCCGAGCTCGCCGAGCAGTCGTGGCTGTCCTTCCGCGTCCACGGCGCGGTCGAGTCGCTCCCCGAGCAGGAGCGCGTGCTGCTCGAGCTCGCCTACTGGGGCGGGCTGTCGCAGTCGGAGATCGCCGATTTCCTGAACATCCCGCTCGGTACCGTGAAGACGCGAACGCGATCGGCCCTCGGCCGGCTCGCCGACCAGCTCGAGGAGGTGCGATGACGCGCGAGCCCGATTTCTACGAGCTCGTGGGCGGCGAGGACCTGGCGCCCGAGGAAGAGGCTCGCCTCCGCCGCGCGCACGACCTGCTCGTCCAGGCGGGACCCGTTCCCGAGCTCCCGCCGAGCCTCGCCGAGCCGAGCACCGAGCGGCGCGAGCAGCGCCAGGGCGTCGGCGTCTTTCAGCTGTTCCCGCGCCGACGGGTCGGCGCAGCGCTCGCGCTCGCCGCGGCGGTCGCGCTGATCGCCTTCCTCGGCGGCTACGTCGCCGGCTACCGCCACAACGGATTCTCGAGCAAGTACGCGGTCGCGATGCACGCGCCCGCCGGCGGCACGGCCTCTGCCGAGATCAAGATCGCCAGCCGCGACCGCCACGGCAACGTCCCGATGGAGCTCGACCTCCACGGGCTGCCGAAGCTCCCGAGCGGCGGCTATTACGAGATGTACCTCACGCACGGCAAGCACTGGCTCACGTGCGGCACGTTCGCGGCCGGAACGGACCCGACGACGACCGTGCGGCTCAACGCCCCGTACGAGTTCCGGCACGGCGACGGCTGGGTCGTGGTCGCGAAGCAGTTCGGCCAGGCGCGCGGCCGGACCGTCCTGACGACCTAGCGCCGGTCGTTCAAGGGGCGACCCGACCGCCCGCTTGGAACGCCTCGTGCGTGACCGGCATCTTCTCGGCGAAGAAGCGCTCGCACGCCTCGGCGTAGCGGCGGATCTCTCGCTGCGCCGTCTCCGCCGCGCGGAGCGAGATGAAGTTCATCAACGAGCGCGCGTTGACAGTCCAGTAGAACTCGGTGTAGGCGCCCATCGGCATGGCCAGCCGGGCGAGCTCGCGCGCGACGCCCTGGTCGACGAGCCGAGTGTAGGTCTCGTAGGCCGCGTCGTAGACCGCGCGCAGCTCCTCGCGCGCCTGCTCGGCGAGCTCGGGATCGACGGGCTCGAACGAGTACGCGCCCGGCTTGCCGACCTGCGAGCGCACGTCGTCGGGGTCGGGGACGTAGAACTCGTCGCTCGCCTTCGCGTAGCGCATCGAGAACTCGTTGAACGAGCCGACCCGGTGCCGGAACCACTCCCGCGCGACGAAGAGCGGCGCGCGGACGTGGAACCGGAAGGCGTTGTGCTCGAAGGGCGTGCCGTGCCGGTCGCGCATCAGAAAACGGATCAGGCCCTCGTCGGACTCGTCCATCTCGGACTTGTGCCGCGCGAAGCTGACCCGCGCGCCGTTGACGACGGAGAGGTCGCTCGCCATCGCGTCGTCGAGCCGCACGAAGCCGTGGTCGAGAACCCGGATCGTGTTCTCGGTTATCACTTCGGCCATGATCGCCACGCCGGCGAGTCTAACCGGGGCATATGTCGGCACCTCCGGCTTCTCGTACCCGTCCTGGCGGGGCGGGTTCTACCCGGAGAAGGCGAAGCCGAGCGAGTTCCTCGAGCTCTACTCCGAGCAGCTGCCGTCGGTCGAGCTGAACACGACCTTCTACCAGCTTCCCTCGGAGGATCAGATGCAGCGCTGGGCCGCGCAGACGCCGGAGAGCTTCCGCTTCTCGGTCAAGGTCAACCGCCGGATCACGCACGGCGGGCGGCTCGAGCTGCTGCCGACGTTCCTCGAGCAGGCGCGCGCGCTCGGCGACCGGCTCGGGCCGTTCCTGGTCCAGTTCCCGGAGACGCGCGCGCGCGACGACGGCTTCCTGCGGCTCCTCCTCGACTCGCTCGACCCGCAGCTCGAGTACGCATTCGAGTTCAGGAATGAGTCCTGGGCCGGCGCCGAGGTTCCGGTCCGCGTCAACTCTCTCGAAGGCGACGGATCGTTTCGCTACCTGCGCCTGCGCGAGCCGCCCTACGACGAGGCGGCGCTGCGCGGCTGGGCCGACCGCCTGCGTCCGCTGCTCGCCGACGGGATCCGCGTCTACTGCTACTTCAAGCACGAAGACGAGCCGACCGGCGCGCTGTACGCGCGGCGCCTGCTCGAGCTCCTCGGTTAGGTTCCTTCGGTGACGGAGGACTACTCGCGGCGGCTCGCCGACCTCGTCGTCCGGGTCGGGCTCGACCTCCGCGAGGGTCAGGACCTGCTCATCCTTCCCTGGGATCCGACCCAGGCCCCGATCGCGCGCGCGCTCGCGGAAGCGGCGTACCAAGCCGGTGCGCATTACGTCAGCGTCACGTACTGGGACGGAGCCGTGAAGGCGGCGCGACTCCGTCACGCGCCGGAGGAATCGCTCGGCTTCATCCCGGACTGGTTCCGCCGCGCCGTCACAGAGATCATGGAACGGAAGGGCGCCGCGGTCACGCTGACCGGCGACCCGCACCCGGACGTGTTCGACGGGATTCCACCGAGCCGCCTCGGCCGCGACCTGATGCCGCAGATCCCCGAGGTGCACGCGCTCGTGGCGAGCGGGGACGTCAACTGGACCGTGGTGCCCGGGCCGAGCCCCGGCTGGGCTCAGCGGCTGACGGGCGACTCCGACGTCGGACGCCTGTGGGAGACGCTCGCCCCGCTGCTCCGACTCGACGCCGAGGATCCGGTCCAGGCTTGGCGTGAGCACGTCGAGCGGCTCGAGGCGCGGGCGCGGCAGCTCAACGAAGCCGGCTTCGAGGCAATCCGGTTCACCGGCCCCGGCACGGATCTCACCGTCGGGCTCTTTCGAGGCGCGCAGTGGAAGATCGGCGTCGGCGAGACGAACTGGGGCGCCAAGGGCGTCGTCAACATGCCGACCGAGGAGGTGTACACGACCCCCGACCGCAACAACGTCGAGGGAACCGTCCGCATGACTCGTCCGACGGTGCTGACGAACGGCGCCGTCGTCGAAGGCGTCCGCCTGAGGTTCGAGGGAGGCCGCGCCGTGGAGATCGACGCCGACAAGAATGCGGACGCACTCCGCGGCCAGATGGCTCACGACGAAGGCGCCTCGCGACTCGGAGAGCTCGCGCTCGTCGACGGCTCCTCGCCGGTCGGCCAGACCGGAATCGTCTTCGGCGACATCCTCCTGGACGAGAACGCGACCTGTCATGTCGCCTGGGGCTCGGCCTACGAGGACACGGTCGGCGACCTCCCGGCCGACCGCGGCGAGCGCGAGCGGCTCGGCTTCAACGGCTCGGACGTCCACCAGGACGCGATGATCGGCGGCCCGGACGTCGCGGTCACCGGCCTCGGGCCGGACACCGGCGAGACGGCGATCATCGAGAACGACGTCTGGGTGCTCAGCTAGCCGGCGCCGCGCGCTCGACGCGCAGGAACCACAACGACAGAAACGCGATCCAGCCGGTCAGGACGACCGTGCCGGCTCGGGTGGCGGCGCCGTTGCCCCAGGCGGAGAAGACGACGTTGGCGAGGATGATCAGCGGAACCGTCGCCAGGGTCGGGATCCACGCGCCGTGCCAACGGGGGTTCCGGCGGAACGCGAAGGCGAGGATCAGCGGCGCGGCGAGGCTCGCGGCGGCCGTGACACCGGACTCGAGCTTGTGCGCGTGCGAGTGCCAGGAGTCGTTGTGGCAGCCGGCGTCGATGCCGCGGCAGTCGAGCCGGAAGAACCCGTCGAGGAGTGTGCCGATCCCCATGAGCGCGAGCGCGGCGCTGCCGAGCCGGCCGATCAGGTCGGGGCTCAGCGCCCACCAGAGTGCGCCCGCGAAGACGAGGATCAGCAGGCCCGAGAGGTTGGCGCCGAGCTGGTTGTAGAGCCAGGCGCGGTCGGCCGTCAGGGCGCCGAGGTCGGAGATGTCGTCGCGCGCCGCGCTGTAGGCCGCCGGCTGCGCGAGCCCGCCGAGCACCCAGCCGAGGGTCACCGTCACGAAGGCGATCGCGCCGCACGATCCGGCCGCGAGCGCGAGCGTTCCGGCCTCGCTATGCGCGCGCGGCTGCGAGATAGCGCTCATAGGCGCCAGTCTCGACTATCTCCGCCATCTGTTCCACCGCGCGGCGGATCTCGTCGTCCGTGTTGAAGAAGTGCGGGCCGAGCCGGATCCCCGCGTCGGGCCTCGCGTCGCAGAGGATCCCGCGCGCCTCTAGCTCCTGCTGGACGGCGACGAACTCCGGCGTCCGCACGACCACGGAGCCGCCGCGCCGCTCCGGCTCGCGCGGGCTCACGAGCTCGAATCCGGCCGCGTCGGCCAGCTCGGCGATCAGCGCCGTGTGGCGCATCGACCGCGTTCGGATCGCCTCGACGCCGACCTCGGCGACGATGTCGTAGCCGGCCGTGGCCGCGTACAGCGCCGGCACGTTCGGGGTTCCGGTCAGGAAGCGGCCGGCCCCTTCGGCGTAGTCCTGCTCCGGCTCGAACCCGAATGGCCGCGCGTGCGCCTGCCAGCCGGTCAGCGTCGGCTCGAGCCGCTCGGCGAGCTCGGGACGCACGTACAGCCAGCCGGCGCCCGGGCCGCCGCAGAGCCATTTCACGCTCCCGCCGAGGGCGAAGTCGACACCGAGCGCGGTCACGTCGAGCGGAACCGTCCCGACCGACTGGTACGCGTCGAGCACGACCACCGCGCCGACCTCGCGAGCCCGTGCGATCACCGGCTCGACGTCCTGGATCTCGCCGGTGCGGAAGAGGACGTGGCTGATCGGAACGAGCAGCGTCCGTTCGTCGATCGCCTCGGCGACCGCGGCGGCGTCCGGGAGGATCTCGAGCTCTGCCCCGCGCCGCCGCTGCGCCTGGTACTGGTAGCGCACCGAGGGAAACTCGCCCTCGCCGTAGACGATCCGGTTCCGCGGCGGCTCGAATTCGAAGCACGAGAGGACGACCGCCGTCGCAACCGCGACGTTCTGGTGCATCACCGTCGAGCCCGGCGGGGCGCCGAAGATCCGACCGAGGCGGTCGCCGACCGCCATCGAGGTCTCCCACCAACCCTCCGTCCAGGCGCGCACGCCCCGTTCACGCCACTCGCGCGCGTAGTCGAGGAGCCGCTCCTCAGCGGCCGCCGGCATCGCGCCGAGCGAGTGGTTGATCAGGTACGTCGAGCGCTCGAGGATCGGAAACCGCTCGCGGTAGCCGTCGAGGTCGGGCACGCGGCGAGTCTATGTCTCGATCCCTCGTTCGAGGGAACTTGGCGGTCCCTCCCCATAAAGGGTGATGAGCGGCCTCCGGGCTCGGCCTACGGTGCCGAATGTCACTGCGGAACCGCGCACGACGCGCGGAGAAAACGAGGGAGTAGGGAAATGAAGACGCACGAGGGCAAGATGGGAGGACGCCTCAAGAAGGCGCGTCTCGTCGCGGCGGCCACGGCGCTCGTCAGCGCACTGGCCCTTTCGGCCCCGGCCGTCGCCGGAGCGGCGACGTACTCGAAGTCGTACTCGCCGTCGATCACGATCACGCAGAACACGTCGATGATCGTGGACGTCAGCACGCTGAGCACGACGCTGACCGGAACCGTCTCCTGGAGCGACGTCTCCTGGAGCGACTCAGTCAGCTAGGCCGGAAGCGCGAGTCCAGGTTTCTTGCGGCCCGCGCTTCGGCGCGGAGAGAGGAAGATTTCGAATGACGAGGATGGGTCTCGGCGCCCTCGGCGCCGTGCGGATGAGCGGCTTGTGGGGATGGGGCAACGGCGGAGACCGCGCCCGCTGAGGGCTAGCGGCGACTCGTAGTAGCGGCGGCGGTCGGTGGAGACACCGGCCGTTGTGGCGGTTAAGGCGCCGCTTGCGGCGCCGTCTTCGAGGTCGCGGCGGCTTTGCCGGCGCGACCGTCTAATCCCGGTGTCACGGAAGCCCCGACGATTGTGGTCCGTTGCGGAGGCGGTTTGGAGTCCACTAGTACGGCCGCCGCTAGCAGGATCGCCATGCCGACGGCGCTCTCGGCGGCGAGGCTCCGCGGCAGACGGGCGAGGATCGGGCCGCCCGCGCCGTGCTCGAGCACCGGCCGCGCGACGAGGTGGTGGACGGCGCCCCACGTCAGCGCCAGCGCCACGAGGCCGAGCTTGACCAGCAGCACCTGTCCGTAGCCCTGCGTCCAGAGATCGCTCAGCTGCGGCAACCGCAGGATGCTGAGGTAGACGCCGGCGCCGAGCAGCACGGCGATCAGACCGGTCGCTAGGCGCGAGAAGCGCAGGAAGGCGATGCGCCGAAGCTCCGGCGCGAGCGGCCAGACGACGAAGGCGAGCTGGACGAGCCCGCCGACCCAGAGCGCCGCGGCGCAGAGATGGAACCAGTCCGCCAGCGCCGACTTCCACGTCGAGCCCGGGTCGACTGCCGAGTGTCCCGAGAGCGAGAGGCCCGAGGCGAAGCCGAGCCCGAGCAGGAGCGCCGGCCAGAGGAACACGCGGCGGTCGGTCAGCCAGCCGAGGAAGACGAACGCCGAGACGAGCGCGAAGCCGAGCGTCATCGACGTGAAGGCGATCCCGAACCGCGTGCCGCTCGCGATCGACGAGAGGTCGCCGTAGAGCAGGCGCACGAACGGCAGCTGCAGCGCGTCCTCGGCCCTCAGCACGAACGCGAAGATGCCGACCTCGATTGCCCCGACCGCGCCGATCGCGGCCAGGATGAAGAACCGCCGCTCCGCCTTCGGCGGCAGCTCCCCGCGCACGATCAGGAGCCGGAAGCCGAGCCCGCCGAGCAGGAGCGCGAGCGCGAGGAAGTAGAGCCAGCGCACGACGTGCTCCGTGCGGGTCGGACCAGAGGAGCCGTACGCCTCCGTAGGCGGCGGCGCGTTCGCGCGGACGCCGAAGGTGAAGACGCCGGAGACGACGTGGCCGTCCTCGGAGAGGATGTGCCAGCGGACCGTGTACGGCCCGCGCGGCAGCTTGCGCAGCGGAACCGTGACCGTATGGCCGGACGCCGACGCGCGCCCGGAGAGCAGCTTCCCGAACTCGTTCTTGACCTCGATCGCGTTCGGCTCGGCCTGGACGGTCTGGTCGAAGCGCAGGACGACCGCGTGCGGCGACGCCTGGAGTCGCTGCCGGTACTTCGGGCTCGTCGTGCTCAGGTTCGCGTGCGCGAACGCGGCCGCCGGGAACGCGAGCGCGACGAGCGCGACGGCGAGGAAGCGCCTCATCGGTGCGGCTTCCCGGCGAGAGGCGAGAGGTGGCCGAAGATCGGCGCCGTGTCGCGGTCCGAGTAGAGGTACACGGAGACGACGACGAGCACGAGCGCGAAGACGGCGTGGACGGCGGTGGAGCGCGGCCGGACCGCGCGGAGTGCGGCGATCACGGCTCCGCCGACGACGGTCCAGCCGATCACGTGATGGAGGAAGGCCGCGCGCGCGTAGAACCAGCCGTTCTGCTCGTGCAGCAGGATCGCCGCCGCCGAGATCAGGAACGCGGCGGCCGTGACGAGCCGCCAGTACGGGCTCCGCAGCTTCCCGCGCACGAGCGCGAGCTCGACGGCGCCCGCCGCCATCATCCCCTGCGCCCACGATCCGTGGGCGAGCATGTGGATGGTCGAATTCGTGTAGAAGGTCATGACGGGGAACATCAGCAGGCCCATCGCGAACAGGAACGACGGCCAGAGGTAGGCGCGCCAGGGCCGGACCCGCCAGACCTGCTCTCCGACGATCGCCTCAGCGAGCAGCAGCACGCCGAGGATCAGGAACCCCGTCGCGAACCACCAGTGGACGAACTCAGCCCTCGGGAGCATCCTCCGCCTCCGCGAAGTCGGCGACGAGGCCCGGCGCGACGATGAGCGAGAAGCCGAGCCCGACGAGCACGACGTAGATCGGCGGCTCGGCGAAGAGCCACCAGAAGCCCTGTCCGTGCGGGTGCAGCAGCGTCAGCCGGTACGGCTGCAGGAAGGCCCAGACGACGCCGGCGAGCATCGTCAGCGGCCCGATCACGTTGATCGCCGTGGCCCGGATCGAGCGATGGCCCGAACGCGCGGCCGCGGCTTCGGTTGCGAAGTGACTTTCCACCCTTCCTCCCGGAGTCGAGGTCGACGCTGACCCGCGGGCGGCGCCCGCGGCCTACGCGGGCAGGGGCGGCGGCCGGCTCTCGAAGGCCAGGCCGAAGAGGCCGCGCGGATCTAGGCCGGTGTCGGCTACCCGCGGGACCGCGGGTGTTTGCTCGGTGGTGACGGCGTGCGCCTCGGCGACCGTGGCCGCCGCGAAGCGCTCGTACTCGGACAGCCACTCGGCGACGACGCCCCAGACGAAGGCGACGGCGACTGCGAGAACGGCGAAGACGGGCAGCGCCGACGTGTGCAGCCACGGCGAGAGCAGCGGCCAGCGTCCCGCCGACAGTCCTTCGGCGTCCATCTGCACGAGGTAGATCAGCGACGTCACGGCGAAGGACGCGAGCCACAGGCGCGGCGAGAGCGAGATGCGAAGCCGCGGCGCGCGTCGCGCCGGCCGGGCTCCCGCGGCCGCGAGCGCGCGGCGCCCGGCGCTCGCCGCGGAATGCGCCCGGGCGAAGCGCCACGCGAGCCGCGCGAGCAGGAGTGCGATCCCGACCTTCACCGCCGCGAGCAGGATCGGGTAGTAGTCGGCCCCGGCGTAGCTCGGCGCCTCGACATGGCTGCCGATGTTCAGGTGGTGGGTCAGGCTGCGCCCCGTCAGCTCGGCCACGAGCGCGAGCAGCGAGAACGCGAGAAGCGAAAGGAGGCGCTGATGTCGGCGCGCCCGGTTCATGCGCACGATGGTACTCCCGACGCGGCGAGTCGTGTCAGCTAGCCGACGGTCGTCAGCGTCCAGCCGCCTGGCGTCGACCCGTCGAAGCCGAGCAGGAGCACGCGCTGCCACTGCCCGAGGCAGAGCTGCGCGTCGCGAAACGGAATCTGCTCCGTCCGCGGGCCGAGCAGGAACCGGACGAGGCGCTCACGCTCGGGCACCTCGAGCGGGACGAGCCGTCCGAGCAGGTCCTCGAGGTCCTCGAAGAAGCCGGTCTCGCGCTCGTTGACGCGCACGAGCCCGGTTCCGTCGAGCGGCGAGATGAACGCGATCCCGTCCCTGTGGCCGTTCGACCCGAGCTCGTGGGAAACGTCGTTCGTGATGTCGAGGACCGTCAACGACGGCAGCGCGCAGGCGATCGAGTACGGGATCTCGACAGAAGTCACGCTTCGTCCCCTAGAACCGATAGCGCCCGTCGAGCCGCCTCCTCGCGCACCGACGCGGGAAGTTCATCCCAACCAAGCGCGTAGCGCGTCACGACGCGACGACCTCCCGCGGCAGCCGGAAATGGACGTCCTCGCGGGCGACCTCGACCTCCTCCACGGCGTCGAAGCCGGACTCCCGCAGGTCGGCCACGACCGACTGGACGAGCTCCTCGGGCGTCGACGCCCCGGCCGTGAGGCCGATCGCCTCGCGGCCTTCGAGCACCGCCGGGTCGATCGGACCCTCGCCGTCGATCAGCATCGCCTCGGCGCCCTGGAGCCGCGCCACCTCGACGAGGCGCTGCGCGTTCGAGCTCGTCTCGGAGCCGATCACGAGCACGAGCGAGGCGCCGTCGGCGACCATCGCCTTGACCGCGTCCTGGCGGTTCTGCGTCGCGTAGCAGATGTCGTCCGCGGCGGGCCGCTTCAGGTCGCCGAAGCGGTCGGCCAGCGCGTCGACGGTTGAGGCCACGTCGTCGAGCGAGAGCGTCGTCTGCGTGACCACCGCGACCGGCTTTCCCTGCGGGTCGAGCGCACGCGCGTCCTCGGCGGACTCGATCACGACGGTGGCGTCCGGGCGTTCGCCGCGCGTCCCGATCACCTCGACGTGGTCGGCGTGCCCGACGAGCGCGACGAGGTGGCCGCTGTCGGCGTAGCGGCGCGCCTCGGCGTGGACCTTCGAGACGAGCGGGCAGACCGCGTCGACGACCTGGAGCCCGCGCCGCTCGGCGTTCGCCTTGACCGCGGGAGCGACCCCGTGCGCCGAGAGCACGCAGATCTCGCCGGGCGGGATCTCGTCCTCGTGCTCGACGAAGACGGCGCCGAGCCCCTCGAGCCGCTTGACGACGTGGTCGTTGTGGACGATCTGATGCCGGACGTAGACCGGCGGCCCGTGCTGCTCGAGCAGGCGCTCGACGATCTCGATCGCGCGGTCGACGCCGGCGCAGAACGAGCGCGGCGCGGCGAGCAGGACGCGCTTCACGCCACCGCCTCCAATCGCTTGAGCGCACGCCAGGAGTTCGCCGCCGCGCGCGCCGTCGCGATCGGCTCGCGCGCGAAGCCGCGTAGGAGCCCGAGCGGGTTCGGATCGCCGTTCGCCGTCACTCCGTCGGCGAGGCCGCCGAGACCGCGGTCCGGCGTGTCGCTGATCGCGCGGACGCAGCCGGCGAGCCGGCCGCTCCGCGCGAGCGTGCCCGACTCCATGTCGACGGCGTCGGCGCCGCTCGAGCGGTGCAGCGCCGCGCGCTCCTCGGGCGAGTCGACGATCCGGCTCGCGCCGAGGATCGTTCCCGTGCGCGCGCGAGAGATCCCGAGCGGTGGCCCTTCCCACAGGACGGCGCCGCTCTCGTCGACGACGCGCGTCGCGTCGATCACGGTGCCGACCTCGAGGCCGGGCGCGAGCGCGCCGGCGATCCCGAACGAGACGAGCCGGCCTTCGGCCGGGACGCCGTTGGAGACGCCGAGCCCGACCCGAACGGTCGGCCCCAGGCGCTTTGCGATTCGCTCCTCGACCCCCATCGCGCAGGCGTAGACGAGGTCAGTCATGCCACTGGTTCCTCCGGCCGGGACAAACGGCCGCGGCGGCGAAGCCGCCGCCGCCTCCTGAGCGGCGTCGCAAGCGACGCCTCGACGCGCAGGCGTAGATCAACTCGTCGCTCAACCCGTGAGCGTCCAGGCCATGCTCCGAACGCCTTCCTTGAGGCTCTCGGCCGCCACGAGCGCTGCCGACGGCTCGAAGCCCGAGTGGATCGCGCAGTGCTCGCAGCGCGCGTCGTGGCCGGGCCCGTATTCCTCCCACTCGATCCCTTCGAGCAGCGAGTCGTAGGTCGGGAAGATGCCGTCGGTGAGCAGGTAGCACGGGCCCTTCCAGCCGTACGGGTTCCGGGTGATCGAGCCCCACGGCGCGCACTCGAGCTTGCGCTCGCCGGCGAGGAACTCCTGGTAGATCGGGCTCGCGAGCCACCGGTAGCCGTTCTTCTTGGCGGCCGAGCGGATGATCCGGAACTTCTGCTCGTGCTCGGCCCGCGTCATGGTCAGGTTCGGGTCGATCTGCGAGTACTGGTACCCCGGCGCCACGAGCATCCCGTCGATCCCGACCTCGTTGGTCAGGTAATCCATCATCTGGACGACGTCCTCGACCTGCGTCTCCTTGAAGATGGTCGTGTTCGTGGTCACGCGGAAGCCGCGCTCGCGCGCCGACTTGATCGCGTCGACGGCCGTGTCCCACAGGCCCGGGTAGTCGCAGATGTAGTCGTGGATCTCGCGCATGCCGTCCAGGTGCACGACGAACGTCAGCCGCGGGCTCGGCGTGAACACGTTCAGGAACTGCTGGAGCTTGAGCGCGTTCGTGCAGAGCTCGACGTTCTTCTGCATCTCGAGCATGCCCTCGACGACGTCCTCGATCCCCTTGTAGACGAGCGGCTCGCCGCCGCAGATCGAGACGACCGGCGCCGGGCACTGGACGCCTGCGTCGATGCACTCCTCGACCGAGAGGCGGGCCTTGTTCGACTCGTATTCGCGGATCTTCCCGCAGCCGATGCAGGCGATGTTGCACGCGAGCGTCGGCTCGAGCATCAGGACGAGCGGAAACCGTGCGCCCGTGCGCTTCTGCTTTGCGACGTAGCTGCCGATCTGGATCGTCGAGCGGAGTGGGAATTTCATCCGGCGAGCCTTTCTCGTAGACGACCAAGGGCCATGAGCGGGAAGTGCAGGCGGTAGAGGTGGTAGCGGATCATGAAGTCGAGTGGAAATCCCGTTCCGGTGTAGTGCGCCTCGTCCCAATCACCATCAGATCGCTGCACGATACAAAGCCAATTTGCGGCGGCGCGGGCGGACCGAGATCCTGCTTCACCGGCCGCGACGTAGCCTAATAGTGCCCACGCGGTCTGAGAAGGAGTCGGCCGGCCGCGGCCGCGCCAGTTCACGGCGGCGTAGGAGCGGATGTCCTCGCCGAAGGCGCCGTCCTCCTGCTGCACCGAGTCGAGCCAGCGGACTGCGCTGCGCATCGCCGGATGGTCGGAGCCGAGCCCGCAGGCCTCGAGCGCGGGCAGCGCGGCGCCGGTCCCGTAGACGTGGTTGACGCCCCAGCGGCCGAACCACGACCCGTCACGCTCCTGCTCGCCGAGCAGCCACTCCAGGCCACGTTCTACCTCGTCGCGGTACCGCGAAACGGGCGCGAGCGCCTCGAGCGCGTGCGCCGTCACGTCGGCGCTCGGCTCGTCCGTCACCTTGCCGAAATCGCAGAACGGGAGCCGGTAGAGCCAGTGCGCCTCGTTGTCGACGTCGAAGGCGCCCCAGCCGCCGCTTCGCGATTGCATCCCCGCCGTCCAGGCGAGCCCGCGCTCGACGGCGGCGTCGCCGACGCCGAGCCCGCGCAGCGCGAGCGCGACGACCGCCGTGTCGTCGACGTCGGGATAGAGATCGTTCTCGAACTCGAACGCCCAGCCGCCCGGCGGCAGGTCCGGCCGGTGGATCGCCCAGTCCCCCTTGACGGACACCTCCTCGGCCAGGAGCCAGTCGGCGGCCTTGCGGAGCGGCGGGCTCGCGGCGTCGACGCCGGCGTCGCGGAGCGCGAGGACCGCGAGCGCCGTGTCCCAGACGGGCGACTGGCACGCCTCGGGCCGGAGGCGATCGCCCTCGTCGATCGTGAATCCCTGCCAGCCCTCGACCGCGCGCCGCAACGTGTCGTCCTCGAACCCGTAGCCAAGCGCCGCGAGCATGATCATCGACCAGACCCACGGCGGCTGGATCCCGCCCCAGGAGCCGTCCGCCTCCTGCCGATCGCGTACCCACCGCTCGGCCGTCGCGAAGGCGACCCGCCGCAGCGGGCCGGGCCGCGGCGGGGGCTTCGTCCGGCCGGGCCGGGCGCCGATCTCGCGCAGCTCGATCCAGGCGGGCCGGACCGGCCGGAGGGCCTGGACGACGGAGAGCGGCACGACGGTCTGCCTGGCCCAGCACGCGAACGCGTAGACCGAGAACGGCGCCTCCGGCGGGAGCAGGATCAGCTCGGGCGGCACACGGGCCACCCACTGCCAGGGCCAGTGGCCGAGCAGCGCCAGGAAGCTCTTCGTGAACACGCGCGCGCGGGAGACGCCGCCGTGGGCGCGGATGTAGTCGCGCGCCTGCGCGCCGGGCTCGACCCCGGCGAGCTTCAGGGCCGCATAGGCCTCGATCGTCGTCGACAGGTCCGGCGGGCCCTCGAACCAGATCGACCACGTTCCGTCCTCGCGCCGGCGCGCGAGCAGCTCGTTCGCGATCTTGCGGTCGAGCTCGCGCGTGCGCAGGCCGAGGAAGTGGTGCCAGAAGAGGTGCTGCGCGATCATCGTCGCGTTCGACTCCAGCTCGCCGACCCAGTAGCCGTCCGGGTGCTGAAGCTCGAGCAGCCGCGCCGTCGCCCGCTCGACCGCCGCGTCGAGCGCGGCCTCGGTCCGCTCCGGTGCGATCGTCATGCAGCCGCCATCGTAGTTTTCGGATTCGCCAACAGGCGAGCCGCCGCGGCTTTTCCGCTGCGGACCGCGCTCTCCATCGTCGGCGGCCAGGGCGGCAGCGTCCAGGCGCCGGCGAGGACGACGTGCTCGTGCTCGAGCGGCGGCCGCGGCATCCCGACGCGCGCCGCGATCGTGGCCTCCGGCTCGCGGCTGACCCGCGACCACAGGAGCTCGGCTGCGCCCAGCCGGTTGGTCAGCTCGGCAGCGATCGTCTCGACCAGCGCACGGCCGCGCAGCTCGAGCAGCTCCGGCGCCGCGCTCGAGACGACGGTCAGGTACTGGCCGCGCTCCGGCTGATGCCCGGTCAGCCGCCCGCGGTCGAAGACCCAGTGCGCGTGGCTGTCGAGCAGCGCTCCGAGCGAGGGCTGCAGGAGCGGCCGGTCGAAGAGCAGGTGGACGCTCACGATCGGCGAGTGGTCGAACGGCCATTCCTGTCCCAGCAGCCGGCCCGCCTCGTCCGGCGGAAGCGCGAGCACGACGCGATCGGCCGCGAGCTCGGCGAGGTCGTCGATACGCGCGCCGGTCTCGACCCGGCCGCCTGCGCGCCCGAGCGCCCTCCCGGCGGCGGCGCCGTGCATCTCCCCGAGCGGCGCCGTCGGCAGGACGAGATCGCTCGCCGCCCGGCCGGAGCGCAGGCCGCGCGCGACGGTGAACCAGCCGACGTCGGCCGCGACCTCGTCGACGTGCAGGTTGACGGCCGGGCGGATGAAAACCTCCCAGAACCGGTCGATCGCCACCTGCGTCTGCCCATGCCGGCGCAGGAAGGCGCCGAAGGTCTCCTCCCACGGCCGGAGGCGGCCGAAGCGGGCGAGCAGCGCCGCGATCCGCAGGCGGTCGGCCCGCGGGACGTGGCCGTAGCGGAGGAGCGGCCCGGCGCCGTAGCCGATCGCCGCTCCGCGGCCGGACTCGTCGAAGACCGTCAGCTCGAGCGGCAGGCGCCGGAGCCTGTCACCGCTCCCGATCCGGTCGAGGAAACGCAGGTACTCCGTGAAGGCACCGAGGGCGATGTGCTGCCCGTTGTCCGGCGGCGGCTCGGGGTCGCCGTCGCGGGCCGGAAGCGTCTGCACCTTTCCGCCGAGCGTCGGCCGCGCCTCGTAGACGGTGACCTGGTGGCCGGCGTCAGCAAGATCGACCGCGGCCGCGAGCCCCGCGAGCCCCGCCCCGACGACGGCGGTTTTCATCGCGCGAGCGCCGCTCCCACGACGCGCAGCTTCGTCACCGGCGAGAGCGACTGCGAGCCGCCGAAGACGTCGAAGCCGTTCTTCTCGATCCGGTCGAGGGTCGAGCGGTAGAGGCCGGCGAAGGTCGACACACAGGCGGTGCTGCGCCGGTCGAGGTGATCGAGCAGCAGCTCGCCCTCGTGCAGGTGAGCCCGCGCGCGCGCGGCCTGAAACTCCATCAGCGCCCGCCACTCCGGCGTCACGCGTCCGGCGGCGATGTCGTCCTCGCCGACGCCGAAGCGGGCGAGCTCGTCCTGCGGCAGGTAGACGCGGCCGAGCTCCCAGTCCTCGGCGACGTCGCGGATGATGTTGATCAGCTGCAGCGCGATCCCGAGCGTCTCCGCCTTCTCCGGCTCGTCCGCGCCGTATACGGCCACGCAGGCGCGACCGACCGCGCCGGCGACGCGGCTGCAGTAGCCGCGGAGCTCGTCGAAGTCGGCGTACCGCGTCTGCTCCGTGTCCTGAAGGCCGCCGTCCACGAGCGCCTCGAGCGCGTCGAGCGGGATCGGAAACACTGTTCGCGCATCGGCGAGCGCGACGCAGACCGCGTCGTCGGCGCGCGGCTCGTGGAGCTCGGTTCGCGCCTGCTCCAGCTGCATCCGCTTCTCGTCGTTCGGCAGCGGGCCGTCGGCGATGTCGTCGATCCGCCGCGCAAAGCCGTAGATCGCGGCGACGGCCCGCCGCTTCGGCCGCGGCAGCAGCATGATCCCGTAGGCGAAGTTCCTCGCACGATGCCGCGTCAGGCGCTCGACCTCCGCGTAGGCCTCGGCCGCCGTCACGGCACGAGCGCTCCCACAGCGACGCGCGCGAGCCTGGCGCGAGAAGGCTTCGGCCGGCCGGAGAAGACGTCGAAGCGCGCGCGCTCGAGCGCCGCGAGCGCCTCGGCGCCGCCGTGGGCGAACGCCGCCACGGCGCGGCCGGTTCGGCCGCCGATCCGGCGTCCGAGCTCGTCGCCGCTCGCGAGCAGCCCGCGGGCGCGCTCGGCCTCGAACTGAAGCAGCGCGCGAAGCGGCTCGTTCGGGCGGTCGAGCTCCGTGACCCCGAACCGGCGCCTGTCCTCGGCCGGAAGGTAGACGCGGCCGAGCGCCAGGTCGCGAGGCACGTCCTGGAGGAAGTTGACGAGCTGGAGCCCGGTGCAGACGTCGTCGCTGAGTTCGACCGCGCGCTCGTCGTCGAGCCGCCGCAGGACGCCGAGCACGAGCCGGCCGCACGGATCGGCCGAATGGACGCAGTAGCGCTTCAGGTCGTCCCAGGTCTCGTACGACGAGAGGCGCTGATCCATCCGGTTCGCCTCGATCAGGCGCAGGAACGGCTCGCGCGGGAGCTCGAACTCACGGATCGTCGGCTGCACCGCGACGAGCACGGGCCACGTCGGCGTCCCCGTGTAGCAGGCCCCGACCTGCCGCTCGAGCTCGTCGAGCGCCGCCAGCCGGGCCTCGGCTCCGCCGTCGAGCTCGTCGCCGAGCATGTCGACCAGCCGTGCGTAGGCGTAGAGCGCCCGGATGTGCGGGCGCAGGCGGCGCGGGAACGCGATCGAGGCGACGGGAAAGTTCTCCCCGGCGGCGCGGGCGGCCACGGTCTCGACGTCGTGCATCCCGCTGAACCATCGCGGTCCCGGCGGGGTTTGCGCAACCGCGGCGCTCGATCAGACGGCGGTGGCGAGCCGGTCGCCGACGCAGATGCCGCAGCGCCCGGCCTCGCCGGCGGCAAGCTCGATCACGGTCTTGGCCCCGCGCGCCGCCGCCGTTCGCCAGGGCGGGACGCGGTCCGCGACCTTCAGCACCTCGCCGTCGCGGCTGAGGAAGACGACGTCGATCGCGAACCGCATGAAGAACGTGTGCACCGACGAGGCGGGCTGGAGAAGCAGTCCTTCTCCGCTCTCCAACCCGCTCCGTCCGAGCAACCCGCGCATCCGTGCCAGCGGCGAGGAGGCAACCCAGCACCGCCGGAGGACGACGCGATCGTCCGCAGACCTGAGCTCGATCGATTTCATGGGCGAATGGGAGAGCACACGGACCGTCTGAGTTCGCGTGCTCTCCCTCGGCTCCTAGTACCCGATGTGGATGTGGTCGTAGTGGTTGGCCAGCGGGAACGACGGGCCGCCGAGGCCGATCAGTGAGATGACCTGCTTCGGCATCATCTCCGGCGGCAGCAGCAGCAGGTCGCGCACGGCGTGCTCCGTGACGCTACCCGGCTGCTGGTGGCCGAAGATGGCGACGTTTCCGAGGGCGCTGATGTCGGCGGCGAGGCCGAAGATGTGCGCCGAGATCACGCCCGGGCGGGCGTACAGCCTGTGCCCGCTGATCAGGCACGAGACGCTGACCTGGCCGAACGACTCGGCGAGGTACTCGATCGCGGCGAGCACGCGGACGTTGACGCGGTGCGACTGGATGTCACCGCGGCCGCCGGCGTAGATCGAGACGCGCGGGTCGTTGAGCACCTTCTGCTCGAGCGTGGATTTGTCCGCGAGCAGACCCGTGACGAGCGCGTGCAGGCCGACTGCGCGGTAGTAGTGCGAGAGCGCGACGGCCCGATCGGCGAAGCCGGTGTCGGAGGAGAACGAGAACATCGTCGCCCAGGCGGCGCCCGAGTTCCGCACGCCTGCGACACGCCCGGCGACCGAGCGAAGCGTCTGCCAGCCGGCCGGGGTCGAGCCCGTGTGACCCTCGGCGCGGAGCACGCCCAGCATCAGGGCCCAGTTCGACTTCTCCTGCCGCGAGGCGGCGAGGAGCCGCTTCGCGAAGCGCGGCGAGAGCCGGAGCGCGGGCGGGGTCGGGTCCGGAAGCGACCGGTTCAGCCACACCGTCGCCGCACCCGGCGAAGCGCCGTCGAGCTCCGGCGGCGCGGCCTTGACCGGCGCGCGCTTCGGGAACACGTGGTGATGGGTCCGCGCCCGCATCGTGCCCGCGTAGAGCCGATGCGACGCGCGACCGGCGCGTGAGCGGTGGACGGTCCGGGCGGAGGTCGCCGAATGCACGGCGGCCTTCGCGACGGCGGCCTTGGTCGCGGACGCGATCGGCGCGCTCTGGGTCACGGGCGCGGCGGCCGGGGTCGACGCGGCCGGCGTCGAGTCGGCCGGTGCGGTAGCCGTGGACGGATCGGACGACGGGGCCGGCGCGGGGGCCGGAGCGGGAGCAGGAGCCGGGGCCGGCTGGGGCGTCGTGTCGGCCGGCGGCGCCGAGTCCGTCGTCGTCGGCGTCGTGTCGGTCGTCGTGCCCGTGTCGGAGCCGGCGGCGCTCTGGCTCGCCTGACCCTCGAGCATCGTGCGGACCTGATCCCCGGCGGCGGCCGAGAACGCGGCCCCGCCGACGAAGAGTGTCGTGAACGTCACCGCGACGAGGATCCGACCCCGACGCGACCGCGACTGCGGCGCGGCGGCAGCCGGTGCCGGCTTCGGCGGCTCCTCGCCGGTCGACCCCTCATCCCATTCGTCCCAGGCGCGCCCGTGGCGCAGCCTGCTGATCAAAGAGTTCCGTCGTGGCATGTGGCTTTCGCTCCGTTGTTCGGGCGTCGAGGCCGCCACATCGACGCGGATTCCTTTCCAAATCCGCGGGCCGAACGGACTGGCAGGAATATCGGACAGGTATCCACAGGGTGCTCCCCCGATCGAGGGACTTCCCGCGCCGTTGACCCGATCGAGGGATACGCCGGTTTGAAAACCAGATCGATGATCGCTGCGACTGAGCCATAGGCGGCGCGGCCACGCCCAACACAGCACGGAGGTTCTTCCGGCGTGACCGACATTCCCAGCCGCCCGCACCACAGGCTCATTTCCGAGGCGAAAAGGCTTGTCTCTGCAGCCAACTCGCATCGCCCTTGGGCGTCACCCGTGCGCCCATGCCGCAGTAGAAGGGAGGTGAACTCCTAATGCTGAAGCTCTTCGCGTTTGCGCAGGCCTACGCCGCTGATGCGGCAGAGGCGCTGAAGAACCGCGAGGAGGGCCAGACGATGGCCGAGTACGGCGTCGTCCTCGCCGTGATCACGCTTGCCGTGATCGGCGCGGTCACGCTCCTCTCGTCCCACGTCCGCAGCGCTATCACCAGCGTCGCGAACATCCTCCCCGGCGGTTAATTCCCTAGGTAGTTCTCCGGCTAATACGGGCCCCTCTTCACGGAGGGGCCCACCCCAACGAAAAGACGAAACGAACAGGTGACAATTCCCGTGAGAAACAGAATTCGAATCCGAAACGAGCAGGGCCAGACGATGACCGAGTTCGCCCTCGTGCTTCCGGTCCTCGCGCTGATCCTGTTCGCGGTCATTCAGTTCGGGATCGTCTTCAACAACTACGTCCAGCTGACGGACGCAACGCGGGCCGGCGCCCGCAAGGCGGCCGTCTCGCGCCAGACCTCGGACCCCGTCGGAACGGCGGTCGCGGCTGTCCGCTCGTCTGCCAAAGACCTCAAGCAGAGCGACCTGAGCATCACGGTCTCCTCGACGTGGCAGCCCACGGCCGACGTCTCGGTCACGGCGACGTACCCGTACTCGATCAGCCTGCTCGGGATGGTCGTGAAGTCGGGTCGGCTCTCCAGCACGACAACGGAGCGAGTCGAATGAACGCACGCGCAAAGAATCAGCGGGGCCAGGCGACCGTCCTGAGCCTCGTCTTCATGACGGTGCTGCTCGGCATGGCAGCGCTCGTCCTCGACATCGGGTCCTGGTACCGCGCCGACCGCGCCACGCAGTCGACCGCCGACGCCGCGGCGCTCGCGGGCGCGCAGGGCCTCCCTGACACGGCCCAGGCCACGACGCTGGCGTCGCAGTACGCCGCGAAGAACGGCGGCGGGCTCCAGAGCGTCACGTTCTCGAACTCGCTCGGGCCGAACGACACGATCAACGTCAAGATCCAGAAGCCGGCGAGCGGCATCTTCACGAAGCTCTTCGGCGTCAGCTCGATCAACGTCGGCTCCAAGGCGAGCGCCAGGGCGGCCTTGACGTCGCAGGCGAAGTACGTCGCGCCCATCGCCGTCAAGAACACCCACCCGATGCTCGTCGGCTGCGGCGGCCCGTGCTACGGCCCGTCGTACGAGACGACTATCCCCGTGTCCAAGACGGGCGCGCCGGGCGCTTTCGCGCTCGTCAACTTGGCGAACGGCGCCTCTGGAACGTCGGGCGCTTCGGTTCTGGCCGGCTGGATCCAGAACGGATTCCAGGACTACCTCCCGCTCGGAAGCTACTTCTCCGACCCGGGCGTCAAGTTCAACTCGAACCAGATCCAGCAAGCCATTCAGTCGCGGATGGCGATCAATCCCGTCCTGCTCTTCCCGGTCTACGACACCCTGACCGGGACCGGCTCGAACGCCGAGTACCACGTGATCGGCTGGGCCGCGTTCCACGTCGACTCGGTCGACAAGAACGGCAACAACGGAAACCTGACCGGCTACTTCGAGAACGTGATCTGGGCCGGTCTCGACGCGACGTCGGGCGGCTCGACCCCGCCGGACTTCGGCGTCCGATCGGTGCAGCTAGTCGATTAGTCCTCGAACAGAGAAAGACAAGGTGACATGACTTATCGAGTCAGAAATATCGGGATCGCGGTCGCGCTTGCAGCCGTCGCGGCCCTCATGACCAGCTTCTACGTGACGAACTACAAGCGTCACGTGCAGCGGGGCGAGGACCACGTGACGGTGCTCGTCGCGAAGCACGAAATCCCGGCCGGCACTGCCGGCGCCGACGTGGCGGGCGACCTGTCCGCGACCGAGGTGCCGAGGCGCAGCGTCGTCCCGGGCGCGATCTCGAGCGCTGACGAGATCAAGGACAAGGTCGCCACCCAGACCGTCTTCGCGGGCGAGCAGGTGACGACGAACCGCTTCAGCCCGGTCGCCGAGAGCGGCGTCCAGGGCCAGCTGAAGGGCACCATGCGCGCCTTCCAGGTCGAGGGCGACGGCAACCAGACCCTCGCCGGCACGCTCAAGGACGGCGATCACGTCGACGTGGTCGCGACCTTCAACTACAAGTGGGTCGACTTCCACGGCGGCACCGGCTCGAACTCATCCGACACGTTGACGGCGAGCCGCGTCGTCCTCCGCGACATCAAGATCATCAAGGCCCCGCCGGCTCCGGCCGCGGGCAGCAAGCTGACCGGCACGGTCGACCAGAAGTTCCCGGTCCTCCTCGCCGTCACCGACAGTCAGGCCCAGAAGCTCCTGTTCATCACGGGCAACTCGAGCACGAGTGACTCCCGCGTCTCCGCGTGGTCGCTCGAGCTCAGGCCGGTCGTCCATGCCGCCGACAGCCCGGATCACGTCGATCGCGTGTCGACGATCCTGCTCGACGGCCTCAACAGCTCGCAGCGCAGAGCGCTGACCCCGTAGGAGGCAAACGATGAGTACGCAAGAGATGGAACTCTCGAGAGACACCGTCCGGGTCTTCGTGACCGGGCAGTGCGACGGGTTGCCGGACCTTCGCGAGGCGCTCGGGAAGCACCCCGAGGTCGAGCTCGTCGGTTGGGCCGACAACGTGATGGAAGGCGCCTCGACGCTGACGGGCGGACACCTCCAGGTCGTGCTCCACGCGACCCGGAGCTCGACGCTCCCGGCGAACGACGTGGCCGCGATCCGCGAGTACACGCGCTGCCCGGTCATCCTGCTCGCCTCGGGCGGGTCCCCGACCCTGCTCGAGGACGCCCTCGAGGCCGACGTGGCGGACGTCCTGCTGCTTCCGCAGCTGACGGACAACATCGTCTTCGCGATCAAGAAGGCCTGCCACGCGGGCCGGCGCGCGCAGGCGAGCGGCGGCGGCCGGCAGGGCCGGCTCGTCACCGTCTTCTCGCCGAAGGGCGGCACGGGCAAGACCGTCCTGTCGACGAACATCGGCACCTCGCTCGCCAAGCACTGGGGCAAGCGGGCGCTGCTGCTCGACCTCGACCTGCAGTTCGGCGACGCCGCGATCATGCTCGGGCTCGAGCCGGAGAAGACGATCTACGACCTCGTCACCGCTCCGGGTGAGCTCGACTCCGAGAAGCTCGCCGGCTACACGACCCGCCACGCCTGCGGGCTCGACATCCTCCCGGCGCCGTTGCGCCCCGAGGACGCGGAGCTCGTGACCGAGGCGAAGCTGGCCCGGCTGCTCGAGGTCGCGCGGGAGTCGTACGACGTGATCGTGGTCGACACCTCGCCCTTCTTCCACGGGCCGATGCTGGCCACGCTCGACCGCACGGACGAGCTGCTCCTGCTGACGAGCCTCGACGTTCCGACGATCAAGAACGTCCGGCTGTCGCTGCAGACGCTGGAGCTGCTCTCGTTCCCGGGCGACCGGATCCGCGTCGTCCTCAACCGGGCGAACTCGAAGGTCGGCATGCAGCGCAAGGAAGTCGAGTCGGCGCTCGAGATGGGCGTCCGGTACGAGATTCCGAGCGACCGCGCCGTGCCGCTGGCCGTCAACCGGGGCAACCCGGCCGTGCTCGCGGACGGCAAGTCCGACTTCTCACGCGCCGTGAAGGAGCTCGCCAAGACGCTCGTCACGGCCCAGGCGGCGGCGAAGGAGCGCAAGAAGTTCCTCGCCGCGTTGGCGAAGGCGTAGTTCATGGGTCTCAGCGAACGCATCAAGAGCAACGGCAACGGCGCGGTCGCGACCGCGGAACTGACCGGGCATCAGTCGACGCTCGGGGAGCAAGTCGCGGAGCATCGCGCCGTTGCCGATCCCTACGCCGAGCTCAAGACGCGGATCCACCACGCCTGCATCGCGAAGCTCGGGCCGCAGCTCTTCACGACCCAGAGCGACGAGGAGCTGTCAGAGAAGGTCCTCCGCGCCGTCACCGAGCAGCTCGCGCTCGATCGGACGCCGCTGACCCGCGAGGAGCGTCGGCAGATCACGAAGGAGATCACCGACGACATCCTCGGCTACGGACCGCTCGAGCCGTTCCTGCACGACGACACGGTGACGGAGGTCATGGTCAACGGGCCGGACGCGATCTACATCGAGCGCAA
>JBPYFE010000031.1:0-13509 GCA_051986525.1 Gaiellaceae bacterium | reverse complement strand
AGCGCGTGACGATGAAGCGAGCCAGCGTCAGCTTCGCCTCCATCGGCTCGCCTCCGGGCACCGGCCGCTCGGCGATCAGGCTGTACCACTGTTCGAGCAGCGAGTCGGGGATCCGCATCGCCTTGCCGAACTGCTCCTCGGGAGCCTCGCGCAGCCCGATGTAGTTGCCGCGGGACGCGCTCATGCCGGTGCCGTCCCAGCTGTCGAGGTACGCCACGGTCAGGGCCAGCTGCGGCGCGAGACCGTACGCCTCCATGACGTCCCGACCCGCCAGGAGGTTGAAGAGCTGATCGGTGCCGCCGAGCTCGACGTCGGCCTCGACGGCGACCGAGTCGTAGGCCTGCATCAAGGGGTAGAGCAACTCCGAGATCGAGATCGGCGCCTGTGCCGCCATGCGCTTGGCGAAATCGTCGCGCTCGAGGATCCGGGCGACCGTCGTCGTCCGCGTCAGCTTCAGGATCTCGGCGAAGTCGAGCTTCCCGAGCCACTCCCCGTTGAAGCGGACCTCGAGCTTGCCCGGGTCGGTGTCGACGATCAGCGCAGCCTGCTCGAGATACGTCTTCGCGTTGCGGTCGATCTCCTCGTCCGAGAGCACCGGGCGCTCGGCCGACCTGCCCGACGGGTCGCCGATCCGGGTCGTGTAGTCGCCGACGATCAGGACGCCCTTGTGGCCCTCGCGCTGGAAGGCGGCCATGCGCTGGAGCGGGATCGCATGCCCGACGTGGACGTCGGGAGCGGTCACGTCGATGCCGAGCTTCACGCGCAGCTGCCGGCCCTGCTTCAGCTTCTCCTCGAGGGCCCCCTCGGGCAGCACGTCGACCGCGTTACGAGTGAGCTCGGCGATCCCCATTAGGACGCGGACTCTAGCGTTACAATCTCGCGGTTCTGTCCCCGCGACGACGCCCTGAAAGGCCGCGGCCGCCGCGCCGCCGCCGCATCCGGAAGCTTCGCCTGTTCGCACTGCTGCTCCTGCTGGCAGTGCTGAGCTTCGCATCCTTCAGCGTCGGCATGGTGACGGCGATCGCGAGCGAGATCCCGACGCTCGATCCGAGCCGGATCAAGAACCAGACCGACGGCTTCATCTACGCGGGCGACGGCAAGCGCGTCCTCTCGGTCCTGCGCGGGTCGCAAAGCCGGATCATCCTTCGCTCCGACCAGATCTCGCCGGTGATGAAACAGGCGATCGTGGCGATCGAGGACAAGCGCTTCTACGAGCACCGCGGCGTCGACATCCACGGGATCCTGCGCGCGATCTGGGCCGACGTCACGCACAAGGGCGTCGTTCAGGGCGGCTCGACGATCACGCAGCAGTTCGTCAAGAACACGTACACGAACGACCAGCGCTCGATCGCGCGGAAGCTGAAGGAGGCGGCGCTCGCGTGGCAGCTCGAACAGCGCTGGTCGAAGGACCGGATCCTGACCGCCTACCTGAACACGATCTACTTCGGCAACGGCGCCTACGGCGTCGAGCAGGCGTCGCAGACCTACTTCCACCACAGCGCGGCGCCGGGGAAGCTGAAGCTGTGGGAGGCGGCGCTGCTCGCGGGAATCCCGGAGGACCCGAGCGCGTACGACCCGGCGACGAACCCGGCCGCGGCCAAGGAGCGCCGCGACCTCGTCCTGCAGCAGATGCTCGACCAGGGCGACATCACGCAGGCCGACTACCAGAGGGCCGTGTCGAAGCCGCTTCCGAAGCGGAACGACATCCAGCTGCCCGGCGACCAGGGGCCGGCGCAGTACTTCGCCAACTACGTCAAGCAGCAGCTCGTCGACAAGTACGGGTCCGGGCGCGTCTTCGGCGGCGGCCTACGAGTCTCGACGACGATCGACCTGAAGCTGCAGAAGATGGCGCGCAACTCGATCGGCAAGTGGCTGACGAATCCGAGCGGGCCGACGGCCGCGCTCGTGGCGATCGACCCGCGCGACGGCCGCGTCCTGGCGATGTTCGGCGGTAACAACTTCCACAAGAGCCAGTTCAACCTCGCCGTGCAGGGCGAGCGGCAGGCCGGCTCGTCGTTCAAGCCGTTCGTGCTCGCGACCGCGCTGAAGGAAGGCGTCGCGCCGAGCACGACTTTCGACTCGAAGCAGGTGACGATCAACGCCGGCGGCCGGCTCTGGGAGGTGCACAACTTCAACAACGAGTACCTCGGGCCGATCAACCTCGTCCAGGCGACCGAGTACTCCGACAACGCAGTCTTCGCGCAGCTGACGAATCTCGTCGGACCGTCGAACATCGTTCAGACGGCGAAATCGCTGGGGATCCAGAGCCGGCTGCGACCGTACTTCTCGATCGGCCTCGGCGCCCAGGGCGTCAACCCGCTCGAGATGGCGCGCGCCTTCTCGGCCTTCGCGAACGGCGGTCGCCGGATCGACGGCCGTGCCTTCGGCAACAACCCGCGCGTCATCCTCCGCGTCTCCAACTACCGGGGGCAGACGATCGACGACAACAGCGCGCGGCCGCGCCAGGAGCTGACCCAGAACGAGGCGGCGATCATCGACTCGCTGCTCGAGAACGTGATCAAGGGCGGTACCGCCAAGGCGGCCAAGCTCGACGGCGGCCGTCCCGCCGCCGGGAAGACCGGGACGACGGAGAACTACGGCGACGCCTGGTTCGTCGGCTTCACGCCGCAGCTCGTGACCGCGGTCTGGGTGGGCTACCCGACCAGCCTGCGCCCGATGACGACCGATTTCCACGGCAGCCCGGTCGAGGGCGGCACATTCCCGGCGCTGATCTGGAAGACGTTCATGCAACAGGCGCTCCCGTACCTGAACGACGCGCCGGAGCCGTTCCCGACGGCGTCGCTCCCGTATGCCTCGCCGCGGAACGTCGTCTACCGCGACGGCCGGCTCCAGCTCGACAACGGCTACTGCCACAACACGGTCAGCATCGAGTACTTCTCGGGCGGCCCCGACAGAACGGCGAACTGCCTGCCGAACGAGGTCGACGTCCCGAACGTCGTCGGCGAGCCCGTCGGCCGGGCGACGAGCACGCTCGCCGCGCAGCCGCTCGCGGCCTCGTTCGTCTACAAGCCGGCAGCGCCGCGGCAGACGCTCGGGATCGTGCTCAAGCAGTTCCCGGCCGGCGGCGGCCATCTCTCGGCGCACGGTCGGGTGACGCTGGTGCTCGCGAAGCCGCTGCATGGCGTCGTGCCGAAGCTCGCCGGGCTTCAGCTCGACCAGGCGCGGAAGAAGCTCGACAAGTGGCACGTGAATCTCTCCGTCTCGCCGAGCGACGCCTCGGGCTCGGGCCGCGTCGTCGCGCAGCAGCCGAAGGCGGGCCGAGCCGCCGCCCCCGGGATGCACGTCACGCTGGTCGTAAAGGGCGGCTGAGAAACCGCGAGCCGGCGGCGCCGTAGCGCCAGTCGAGCTCGGTCGCACGGCTGATCCCGATCCTCGGGCCCCGGACGACGTCGGGCTCCGACGCCCGCTGCTCGAGCCGGAACGGCTTCCGGTCGAGCGGCTTCCCGTCGAGCTCGCGGGTGATCCCGAGCGCCTGGCACAGGCGTCCGGGCCCGGCGCAGAGCAGGCGGGTGTCGTCGAGTCCGCGGCGTCGCCGCATCTCCGCGAGCCCATGCGTCGGCTCGAGCGCCCGGATCAGGACGGCGTCGGCGACGCCTTCTTGCTCGCAGACGAAGTTCACGCACCAGTGGATCCCATACGAGCGGTAGACGTACGCATGCCCGGGCGGGCCGAACATCGAGGCGTTCCGGTCGGTTCGGCCGCCGAAACCGTGCGCGGCCGGATCCTCGTGGTGGTACGCCTCGACCTCGACGATCGTTCCGCCCACGCCGTCGACGAGGAACGTGACTCCGATCAGCTCGGGTGCGACCTCGTGCACGGAGCGCGCGAAGAAGTCGCGCCGGATCACGCGCGCGCGGCTTTCGAGTCGTAGCGAAGCAGGGCGGGGATCGCGAGCACGAGCGCGCCGCAGCCCACGATGCAGGCGAAGCCGCCGGAGACGATCGAAAAGCGGAGGCTCGTCAGCGACGCGACGACCGCGGACTCGACATTGCCGAGCGTCGGCGCGGCCGCAACCTGCGTGAACTCGATCCCGGTCACGCGGCCGCGCATCGCGTCCGGCGTCGCAAGCAGGACGATCGCACTTCGCCAGAGCGCGCTCAGGAAGTCCGCCGCTCCCGCGAACGCGAGCATCAGCAGCGCGAACCAGAGCGAGTTCGCGAACCCGAAGGCGACGAGCGCGACGCCCCAGAGAGACGCCGCCACGGCGACGCCCAGCCCCTGCCTGCGGACCTGGTTCGCCCAGCCGGACAGCAGCGAGGCGATCAGCGCGCCCGCGTATGGCGCGGCGTAGAGGAAGCCGACCGTCTTCGAGCCGCCGCCGAAATGGGCGCCGATGGCCGGGAAGAGCGCCATCGGCATCCCGAAGATCATCGCCGTCGTGTCGACGAGGAAGATGCCGAGGATGACGCGCGTCTGCCGGACGTAGCGGAAGCCGTCCAGGATCGCGTCGAAGCTGACGGCGTCCGCGTCGTGCGCGGGCGGCAGCTTCGGCAGCAGCCAGATGCTGACGATCGAGGCGCCGAAGCTGGCGACGTCCAGGAGGTACGTGCCCGTGAAGCCGATCGCGGCGATCACGAGCCCGCCGATCGCGGGGCCGGCGACGGCGTTGAAGTTCGACGAGAGGCTGTCGAGCGCGGAGGCGGCGACGATCTTCTCCTCGCGGACGATCCGCGGCAGCAGCGAGCGCAGAGCCGGGGTTCCGAACGAGAAGACCGCGGTGCCGACGAAGTCGAGCACGTAGAGCGCCCAGGCCTTCGGCTCGGGCAGCGCCGCGTTGACGGCGAGCGCGATCGAGACGAGCGCGAAGCCGGCCTCGGAGATCAGGAGCATCGTCCGTCGGTCGACGGCGTCGGCGACGGCACCGCCGACGATCGGCGCGATCAGCAAGGGGCCGAGCGTCGTCAGGTAGAGCAGCCCGACCTGCAGTGTCGAGTGCGTCAGGTCGTAGAGCTGGATCGGGACGGCGATCCACGTGATCTCGCCGGCGAACCACGAGATCGTCTGGCCGAAGAGCAGGCGCCGGTAGGCCGGCGACTCGCGCAGCGGGCTGAGGTCGATCGTGACGCGGCCGAGGAAGCCGAGCCGGCCCGGGCGGTCGATGCCGCTGCGTTCTTCCTGGGCGAGCTCTCGCTCGCGATCCGCCCGCTCGTCCGGCACCGAGCGGCCGGCCTAGAAGAGCTGGTCGGGCGTTTGCGGCTTCGCCGTCGCCTCGAGCAGCCGGCGGGCGCGGCGGCCGAGGTCGTTGACGTCGACGCGACCCTGCTGCGTCTGCTCGGCGACGCGCTCTGCGAGGTCGAGCGCCTGGTCGAGGATCTGGCTGCCGCCGGCGGCGTCCTGGCCCATCTCGTGCAGGATCGTCCGCTCCGTCCGCGAGGCGACGATCGGCTCGCTCACGCCTTCGACCCAGACGAGCGTGCGCCGCCCGTGCCCGCGGCGGTCGTCGCGGATCGGCTCGATCGCGTAGATCTTGTCGGCGCGCGCGTACTTGCCGAACCCGAGGAAGACCATGCGGTTGCCGTCGGCCATGTCGCGGGGATTATCGCTGCCGGGGCGGCTCTTTACGGTGACGCGCGCGCGTTTCACCCCCACCCGGGTGGGGATCACGACCCGCCACCCTCGGTGGCGATGCTACCTCGGAAGGTGTGCCCGAGCCGTTCCGGGTCAGCGCCGATCGTGTGACTTCGTCCGCGTCACGAGATCGCCGCGCGGAGCGTGTCCGCGACCCATTCCTGATCCTCGGCTTCGAGCTGCGGGAAGAACGGCAGCGCCAGCGTCCGCCGGCTCGCGTCCTCGGAGACCGGGCACAGGCCCTCGGCGAAGCCGAAGCGCTCGCGCATGTACGGCTGCAGGTGAATCGAGGGCAGGTACGGCGCGCTCGCGACACCGGCCCTTGCGAGCTCGGCGATCACGCGATCGCGGTCGAGCTCGGCGGGGAGCTTGACGACGTAGACGAACCAGGAGCGCTTGTGGTCGTCGTCGTCCGCGAGGGGAGTCTCGACGTCGACGTCGGCGAGCAGGGTGTTGTAGCGCTCGGCGACCTCAGCCCGCGCGGAAAGCAGCCGGTCGAGCTTCTCGACCTGGCCGAGGCCGAGCGCGGCGGAGAGGTCGTCGAGGCGGTAGTTGAAGCCGAAGCGCACGTGGTGCAGCCAGGCGCCCGAGTCGCCGCGGCCCTGGTTGCGCAGCGAGAGCAGGAGCGCGTGCTGCTCCTCTGAGCCGGTCGTGACCGCGCCGCCCTCGCCGGTCGTCATCTGCTTGTTGGGATAGAAGGCGAACACGGCCGGGTGGCCGTGCGAGCCGAGCCGGCGGCCCTTGTACTCGGCGCCGAGCGCCTCGCACGCGTCCTGGACGAAGGCGAGACCGTGGCGCTCGCAGATCTCGAGCAGCGGATCGAGCTCGCAGGGGTAGCCGAAGATGTCGACGGCGACAATCGCCTTCGTCCGCTCGGTCACGGCCGCCTCGACCGCGTCCGGGTCCATGTTCAGCGTCCGCGCGTCGATGTCGGCGAACACGGGGATGGCCCCCTCGTACATCGCGCAGTTCGCGGACGCGGCGAACGAGTACGACGAGGTGATCACCTCGTCGCCGGCCTCGACGCCGGCCAGGCGCATGCAGAGGTGCAGCCCGGCCGTGCCACTCGAGACGCCGGCCGCGTACGGGGAGCCGACGAAGTCCGCGAAGGCCTGTTCGAAGCGCGGCCCCATCGGCCCGAGCGAGAGCCAGCCGGAGCGCAGGACCTCGAGGACGAGCGCCTCGTCGCGCTCGTCGATCAGCGGCCCCGAGAGCGGGATCCGCTTCGTCGCCTGAGCCAAGCCCTACGCCTCGGCTGCGGCCGTCGGCTCGGGCTGCTCGGCGTAGTCGAGCCACTGAGCCCAGCGCTCGCTGCGGCCGCGCACCGTGTCGAGATACGCGTCCTGCAGCTCGAGCGTCACGGGCCCGACGCCGATCTCGACGTCGTCGATCTCGCGCAGCGGCGTGACCTCGGCGGCTGTCCCGCACATGAACGCCTCGTCGGCGAGGTACAGGTCCGACCGGATCAGGCTCTTCTCGACGACGCGGTGGCCGAGATCCTGTGCGATCTGGATCACGGTGTCGCGCGTGATCCCGGGCAGGATCGAGGTCGACAGGTCCGGCGTGTAGATGACGCCGTCTTTGACGACGAAGACGTTCTCGCCCGAGCCGTCCGCGACGTAGCCCTCGGCGGTGAGCAGGATCGCCTCGTCGTAGCCGGCGCGGTTCGCCTCCGTCACGGCGAGCATCGAGTTCAGGTAGACGCCCGTCGCCTTGGCGACGTGCGGGATCACGTTCGGGCCGATCCGCTGCCAGCTCGAGATCTTGACCCGGATCCCCTTCTTGAGGCCGTCCTCGCCGAGGTACGCGCCCCAGGGCCAGCTCATGATCACGACGTCGATCGGGTTCCCGACCGCGGAGACTCCGAGCTCGCCGTACCCGTAGAAGGCGATCGGGCGCAGGTAGCACTCGGGCAGCCCGTTGACCGCGATCAGCTCGTGGCAGACCGCGCGCAGGTCCTCGACCGCGTACGGCAGCTCCATCCCGAGCAGCCGCGCCGAGTTGTCGAGGCGCTTCAGGTGGTCGCTCAGCCGGAAGACGGCGGTGCCGTTCGGCGTCTCGTACGCCCGAATTCCCTCGAAGACGCCGGAGCCGTAATGCAGCCCGTGGGCGCCTACGTGGACGCGTGCGTCGTCCCACGCCACGAACTCGCCGTTCATCCAGATCTTCTCGGTCTCACGCATGCGCGACCTCCTTTCTCCAGAGGATACAAGCGAAATCGGCCTCCAGGTCAGGCCGCTTCGGCCGCGTCGATCGGACGCGCCTGCGAGAGCCGGATCAGATCCGCCGGGGTCAGGCCCGCCACGTGGCGCGTCGAGCCGGCACCGATCCACACGACTCGATGGCCCAGCAGGCCGCGGTCGACGTAAACGGCGGACACGTTCGGCAGCGGGAACGGCGCGACCGCGCCGGGCTCGAAGCCGGTCACCTCGCGGACCCGATCCGGCCCGGCGATCTTGACCTTCGTGCAGCCGGCGGCGGCGCCGATCTTCTCCCGGTCTGCACGCCGGTCGCCCGGGATCATCACGAGGATCGGCCGCTCGTCGCAGTCGAACACGAGCGACTTGACGATCTGCCCGAGCGAGCAGCCGACTGCGCGGGCCGCGTCCTCGGCCGTCTTCGTCGGCTCGCCGAACTCCTCGACCCGCGCCTCGACCGAGCCCTCGCGCAGGAACGCGGCGACCCGCTCCACCTCGTCAGGCCACGTTCGCGCCGTCACGCGGCGAGCCTACCCGCAACCGGAATCGGCGCTCGTCCGTTTGCCCTTCGTACGGCAACGAGTCGGGAGATACCGGGGGAATGAACGAACGCGAAGTTCGGATCGCGAAGACCGAGGCGTTGTTCAGGGACGTGAACGAGCGTATCGCCGAGACCTCCGAGCGATTCGACGGCGACGAGGCCGAGCTGATGTGCGAGTGCGCGGATCCCAGCTGCACGGAGCGGCTCCAGATTCCGCTCGACGAGTACGCCGAGGTGCGCGAGGAGCCGACGCGGTTCGTGATCAACGCCGAGCACGTCGAGCCCGACGTCGAGCGCGTGGTCAGGCACCGCCGCGGCTATGCGGTCGTCGAGAAGTTCGACGCGGTCGTCACCAGGATCGTGCGGCAGCTCGATCCGCGGGGCGACCCGGCCTAGTACACCCCGGGCAGGAAGCGCCACGGTGTGCGCCGGCGGTACTCGGCGTACTCCTGGTCGCGCTCCTCGAGCCACGCCTCCTCGAGGCGCGCCTTCAGGTCGAAGACCACCGCGAGCAGCGCCGTCGGGATCAGCCCGAGCGGCGACTCGGCGAGCGAGACCCCGAGCGCGATCAAGAGCACGGCGCCGTAGACCGGATGGCGCACCAAGCGGTACAGGCCCGTTCGGGCGACGCGCGAGCCGTGCCGCGGCCGCGGCATGACCGTCATCGCGCGGGAGACGGAGAGCCAGCCGATCGCGGCGACGAGCATCACGAGCCCGGCGAGCGCGATCAGCAGTCCGACGACGGTCAGCGCCCCGGCGACCGACTCCGGCCAGTAGACGCCGGTCAGCGCCGAGAGCGCGACGAGCACGATCAGCACGCTCTGGAGTGCGACCCACCCCTGTCCCCTCGAGCCGAGCTCAGGTAAGCGCGATGAAGCGGGCATCGTCGAAGCCGTGCTCGCGCGCCTCGTCCATCAGCCCTGCCGGGGGCGCGCTGTCGACGGACAGGGCCATCAGCGCCTTGCCGCCGCGGTTCGTGCGCGAGACGGCCATGTTCGCGATGTTCACGCCGGCGTCGCCGAACAGCGAGCCGACGCGGCCGATCACGCCGGGAACGTCGTCGTAGCGGAAGAAGACGAGCAGCGGCGCGAGCTCCATCTCGAGCTCGAAGCCGAGCGCGCTGACGAGCCAGTGACGGTTGTCGTTGCCGATCGTCGTCCCGGCGACACGCACCTCGTCGCCGTTCGAGCGGACGATCACGCGGACGAGGTTCTGGAAGTCGCGGCAGGCGCGCCGGCGCTCCTCGGCGACCTCGATCCCACGCTCGGCCGCGATCACCGGCGCGTTCACGTAGTTGACCGTCGTCTCGGCCCGCCCCTGGAAGGCGCCGTTCAGTGCCGCAACCGTCAGCAGGCGCGTGTCGTAGCCCGAGAGGCCGCCGTAGTACGCGAGCGTGATCCGCTCGGCGCGTCCGCCGGCGAGCTCCATCGCGAGCCGGCCGAGCTTGGCCGCGAGCGGGACGAACGGGCCGAGCGCCTCCATGTCCTCGCCGCGGATCGCCGGGATGTTGACCGCGTTCGTGACGAGCGCGCCTTCGAGCGCGGCCGCGACCTGCTCGGCGACGATGACCCCGGCGCGGTCCTGGGCCTCCTCCGTGGAGGCGGCGAGGTGGGGCGTGACGACGACGTTGTCGAGCTCGAGCAGCGGCCCGGTGTATGGCTCGGCGGAGAAGACGTCGAGCGCCGCGGCGCCGACCTTGCCTGCCCGAAGCGCGTCGACCAGCGCGCTCTCGTCGACGAGCTCGCCGCGGGCCGCGTTGACGAGCCGCACGCCGTCGCGCATCTGCGCGAACGCCTGCGCGTCGATCGAGCCCCGCGTCTCGTCGGTCAGCGGCAGGTGCAGGGTGAGGAACTCGGCGGCCGCGTAGACGTCCGCCGGCGACTCGACGCGGTCGACGCCGAGCTCGCGGAACCGCTCCTTGGCGACGAACGGGTCGTACGCGACGACGTGCATCCCGAGTCCGAGCGCGCGGCGCGCGACCTGCTGCCCGATCCGGCCGAAGCCGAGCACGCCGAGCGTCTTGCCCTCGAGCTCGATCCCGCCGTACCGGCTGCGCTCCCAGCGGCCTTCCTTCAGCGCCGCGTGCGCCTGCGGGATGTTGCGCGAGAGCGCGACGAGCAGGCCGATCGTGTGCTCCGCGGCGGAGACGACCGTCGACTCCGGCGCGTTCGCGACGACGACGCCGCGGCGCGTCGCGGTCTCGACGTCGACGTTGTCGACGCCGACGCCGGCCCGGCCGATCACTTTCAGCCGGTCGGCCCGCTCGAGCACGTCCGCGGTCAGCTTGGTCGCGGAGCGGATGACGATCGCGTCGTAGCCGCCGATCTTCTCGTCGAGGTCGCCGTTCAGCTCGACGTCGACGTCGAAGCGCTCGCGCAGGAGCTCGACGCCCGCCTCGGCGATCGGCTCGCGGACGAGGACGCGGGGCCTGGCGTTCACACGCGGACGCGCTCGTCGTACGCCTCGAGCGCGCGCGTCACGGCGACACCGCGCTCGACGTCGGCGCCGAGGTCTGCAAGCGCGATCTCGACCGCCGCGAGCGCCGTCGTGACGTCGAAGACGTCGAAGTAGCCGATGTGCCCGATGCGGAAGATCTTTCCCTTCAGCTGCGCCTGGCCGTTCGCGATCGTGATCCCGAACCGGTCGCGCAGCGCGCCGACGACGTCGGTGGCGTCGATGCCCTCGGGTGCCTTGATCGCAGTCACGACGGCCGAGCTGTCGTCGTCCGGCGAGAAGAGCTCCAGCCCCATCGCCTTCGCGCCCTCCCGGCAGGCGCGGCCGAGGCGGACGTGCTTCTCGAACGCCTGCTCGAGCCCCTCCTCGAGCAGCAGCCCGAGCGCCACGTCGAGCCCGGCGACGAGCGAGACCGGCGGCGTGAACGGCGCGTCGAGCTTCGCCTGCGCCTTCCGCGTCCGCTCCCAGTCGAAGTAGAAGCGCGGCAAGTCGCCCCGTTCGGCCCAGGCGCGCTCGGAGACGGCCACCGCCGCCAGCCCCGGCGGCGTCATCAGAGCCTTCTGCGAGCCCGAGACGACGGCGTCGATCCCCCACGCGTCCGTCTCCAGCGGCACCGCGCCGAGGCTCGAGACGGCGTCCGCGACGCTGAGCGCGCCCGCGTCGTTCGCCGCGGCGGCGAGCGCCTGGAGGTCGCAGACGACTCCCGTCGAGGTCTCGGAATGCGTGAGGAAGACGGCCTTCGCGCCGCCGAGCTCGCGCAGGCGGCCGGCGAGGTCGTCCGCGGACGGGATCTCGCCCCAGGCGTATTCGAGCCGCTCGACCGCGAGCCCATAGGCCTCCGCAATCGCGATCCAGCGCTCGCCGAAGCTGCCGGCGCTGACGACGACCACCCGGTCGCCCGGCGAGCAGAGGTTCGCCACGGCCGACTCCATCGTCCCCGTCCCGGACGAGCCGAAGAGCAGCACGTCCCGATCGGTCCGGAAGACCTCGCGCAGTCGCGCAAGGCAGCGCTCGTAGGTCGGCCGGAAGTCCGGGCTGCGGTGGTGCACGACCGGCTGCGACATCACCGCGAGCACCTCGGGCGGAACCGGCGTCGGGCCCGGCGTCAGCAGGTAGCGCTTCCCCGTCAACTCGCCGCTGAGACTAGCTCAGCGCGCCGACGGCCTAACCGAGGGCCGGGGCCGGATCGACCGCGGCGCCGCGGACGCGCACCTCGAAGTGCAGGTGCGGGCCCGTCGCCTCGCCGGTCGCGCCGACGCGGCCGACGCGCGTGCCGGTCGCGACCGTCCTCCCCAGCCGGACGGCGATCGCCGAGAGGTGCGCGTACATCGAGACGACGCCGTCGCCGTGCGCGACCTCGACGAGGTTCCCGTAGCCGCCGGGGTCGAAGCCGGCGAAGACGACCCGGCCCGGCGCCGCGGCACCGACGGGAGTCCCGGTCGGAGCGGCGAGGTCGATCCCCGGATGGAAGCCGATCCCGCGCGGGCCGAACGGGCTCGCAATCGGCGCCTGCAAGGGCCAGGCGAGCCGGATCGGGCAGCGCGGCAGCGCCGCCCGCAGCGCCCGGAACGTCCCCGGGCCGGCGACTCCGTCGGCCGGCAGGTGCGCCCAGCGCTGGAACTTGATCAGGGCGCGCTCGGTGTGCGCGCCGAAGCCGCCGTCGGTCGACGCGTTCGGAAAGCCGTGCCAGGCGAGCGCGAACTGGAGCTCGGCGACGTCCCAGCCCGTCGCGCCGGGTGCGAGCGCCCGCGAGCCGAGCACGTGCCTGGCGAAACGGCCGAGCGCGCGCCGTGTGCGCGGGCCGGCGACGCCGTCCGGCGTCAGGCCGTGCCGGCGCTGGAACCGCATCACCGCGGCGGTCGTCCCCGGGCCGATGACGCCGTCGACGGGACCGCGGTAGACGTGACGGTGACGCAGCGTCACCTGCAGCGCCGCGACCGCGGGCCGGCCGGCCGCGTGGGCCGCCGGCGCCCCGAGTAGGGCGGCGATCGCGAGCGCAGTCGCGAGACGGATGTGGCCGCAAGCCGTCACTCGTTCGAGGGATCGGCCGCCGCCTGAAAATCTTTAGCCCGGCGCCGAGAGGCCGGCGGCGCCGGGCAGTGCCTGGGCTACATCTGCTGCGACTTGTAGAGCCCGACCAGGTGTCCTTCCGGATCCGTGAACATCGCGAAGGTCACCATCGGCGTCTCCATCACCGGCACGACCGTCTTGCCGCCGGCCGACTCGATCTTGTCCAGCGTCGCCTGCGGGTCGTCGACCTCGACGTAGAACGTCGCGTGCCCGTCGCCGCCCTGCGCCGTGCCGACGCCGCCGCCGATCCCGGTCGAGTCGGAATCGGTCATCCCGTAATCCATTCCTTCCGGGCCGCCCTCCGGCATCTGAAACTGCCAGCCGAAGACGTCGCCGTAGAAGCTCCGCAGCTTCTCGCCGTCCTGCCCGACGACCTCGAACCAGCCGACGCGATTCGCCATCGCAACCTCCCTCGCGACCCCTTGCTGTCGGTCCGTCCCTACGTTAGCCGCGCCCGCGCCGGCGCCGCTAGCCGTTCAGCTTCTCGCGCAGGCGCTCGTTGACGACCTTCGGGTTCGCCTTGCCCTGCGTCTCGCGCATCACCTGGCCGACGAAGAAGCCGAGCAGGCCTTCCTTGCCGTTGCGGTAGGCGGCGACCTGGCCCTCGTTCTCGCTCAGGATCCGGTCGATCACCGGGTCGAGCTCGGAGGCGTCGGC